>JAGQWZ010000662.1 GCA_020436835.1 Saprospiraceae bacterium
AGGATCTTTGTCAAATCAACAATTGGCACTGGACTTCTACGAAACACCCGCTTTTACCATGCGGGGCAATGATGCAGAAACTATTTCCGGTCAGGTCGCAGAGGGAATCAACGCACTGAATCAGAAGAACTATGGTCAGGCGATTTCGGCCCTCCAGTCGGTACCGGCCGATAATGAATATTATATCATGTCCAGGTATTACCTGGGGCATGCCAATTTCTTGAATAAAAACTATGCTGCCGCTGAAAATGACTTCAGTGAAGTAATGAACGCCAATGATATACGATTTCAGGATGATGCTCAATGGTACCGGCTACTAAGCTGTAAAGCCCAGGATCAAGACTGTGAAGATATGCTCCAGACGATCTTACAAAACCCCAATCATCCTTACTTCGAAAAAGCAAGTCAGTTGCAAAATCAATAAAAAAAAAATAAAACCTCAAAAAATCTATTGTCATGAAAAAGATTATCGCAATCCAAATTTTACTACTGAGTCTAATCACTGCCGGTATTTATGCTCAGGACTTCGAAAGATTTAAAGATGATGCCGGAGTGGAAGATTTTAACATCACCAATTTCGAAACCAACCTCAATTATGTACGGGGAGTGATGACGGAGCGCAGCAATCAGCAACAGGCGATCGTGGCAAAACAATTTAACAAATTGGACAAAACACTCCATGGATTTCTACAGACGGACTTCATGTTGAAATTCAGAGAACTGAAAATTGAAGCCGAGGCCCTCGCCTCCACTTTTAAAGCCCAGGCCAACCGCATCAAACCCCAGGAGGTGGCAAGAGTAAAAAGAGCATATATCAAAATTGCCGATGAATTTAACCGTCAACTGGTAGAAATAAAAAGGGATTTTCTGGATCGTAAAAAGATGAAAATGATCCGCTTCAATAAAGATGTTTACGCCAATTCCCTGCAGTACCGTTTACGAGAGTTGAAAGACCTCTATTCGCATGATTTCGAATTGGTAGTGGCTGAAGTGACCGGAAGCGACGAATATTCTGCCATACCCCTTGCTGCCATATTAAGCTTGATTAGATTAGCTCAGGATTTTACCGAATATCTTATCAATGCAAACTACGAGGCCCGGAGAGTCAAAGAAGAACATTTGAATCAATATTTGATCGAACCCTACCGTTTTCGTGATTGGATTGAAATCGAAATGATTGAAGGTGATATATACAATAATTTTGATAACAATTACAATAGCATGGATCAATACAGTCCGGAAATGGAAACGACGGAAGAAAGCCTGGACGAGATCACACCATTTGAAGAAGACGAACCGGTAAGTCTGCCGGCTAAGTCAAGAACCAAGAGAAAAAATTGAATTTTTCCGGCTGGACGCAGCTTAAGAGTGCATGATTAGCCAAGAATGCAGATCTTTGCCTATAAGTCAGCGGAATTAAACATCAGATTCAGATTAGCATGAGGATTTTTTTTAGGAACATCATTAGCACGCTTCTCATCTGCGCCCCACTCCTAGTTTCTGCCCAGGTGCTGGATGCCATCGACATTCACCTGACGATTCATCAAAAAGTAGGCGAGAATATAATCAGCCTTCCCAATGCAAAAATGAACATCACAGATGTAGGAGAAATCACCACCGATACGGAAGGTAAATATTCTTTTACCTACCCGGTCCGGAATGACGTGGAACCCACCATTGGCATTTCCCTGATGTCCGATCAACATCAATTACTTAAACCCTTGGATGGATCCCTGCAACTGGATACAACGAGAGAAGAAATGTATATTGATTTTCTGGTTGTCAACATGAATGATGAATCTCCGGAATTCAAACAAAGAATAGAAGAGCTGGAGAAAAAAATATCCGGGTTGCAATCAAGGAATAATTTGACGAGAAAACAATTAAATGCCCTGAATAATACCCTGCTTGACACCATTTTATACTTTGAAGCAAACAGGCGACAATTAGAGGCAGAAATTGCCGAGTATGAAGATCTGACGGAAGCGCAACGTGCAGAAATTTCCCAATTAAAAGATAAAGTCGATGCGCTAAATCTCGAGGTGGATCGCTTAACCAATGATCTGGAGAAAGCCCTGGAGGAAAGATACCTTCGTCAAAACGAGAACTTCAGAAATATTTCTTCCAGTCTGTTAAATTATCTGCGGAAAGCCAAAGATCTACGCGATCATCTGCCATTTATTAAATCATACTTTAATTCACCCGGTGGATTTCAAAATTTTGATCAGGATTTGCGGGGATACAATAAGACCTGGGAAACATTTGATGCAAACCGTCTTTCCTACCTGGAGGGAGTCGAACGCTATTGGGAAAATCCGGCAATTACCAAGGATTTGGAAGAAGTTTTCGATTATCTTGTAAATGGAATTCATCAGACTCAAATTCTGAATGTCATGCGGGATATAAATGCTCAGTTACACAAACAAAATCCAGGAAAAGCACAAAAAATAGC
>JAGQWZ010000663.1 GCA_020436835.1 Saprospiraceae bacterium
AACGAGCCAAATCTCCCACCTGCCAGAGACTTGCATCCGGAACTTCCACAATTGAGTCTCCCACCTCAGCATCCGTTACTAACGTATCCGGATTCCCAGCCCAACTGCCCTGAGCAATCAAAAGATCCCCGGATCCACCCAGATTAAAATTGAATACAGTCTCGCTGGCTCCTTCACCCTGGATGACGACACTGTCGGGCAAGGTGATGGAGCCATCAAAAAAGTAAGTGCCGGCAGGGAAAAACATGACGCCTGACTTACCCTGAAGGCTGGCAATAGCGCTTGCAATCACATCGTTGCAGGGGCTGTTGCCGGATGGATCTGCTCCTTGTTCAATCATATTGATCCGGTTGATGCTGTGTCTCGATCCCGCCGTTAATCCCGCCGATGTCCAATCAGTGGCACGGTTATCCGGTAATATCTGGGCGGCTGTATTCTGAACTAATAAGGAAAGAAAGCAAAGCGTAAGCGTTGTTCGCATGGCATACAATTTCACAACTAAATTACTAAAATTGTAATATTAATGTGAATTATAATGTATTTATTCCGGATCACTGAACAAGGGTTTTAGTGACGACTTTGATCTGGCAAAAGTCTCTTGACAGACTCAATTATGGGCCTTATTGGTATCTTGGAAAGGATTTTGCCAATCCAAGCCAAGCATGATTCAACCTAAATTGATCTATTCCTTATTGATCTTCCTCTTACTTTGCAATAGCGGGTGCCGGCGAGAGGTGCAAGATGAACGGTATCGCACCTGGGCACATTACAACGGAGATAAAACCGGATCGAAATATTCAGCTTTGGACCAGATCAACCGGGAGAATGTACGGGAACTTCGATTAGCCTGGAAATTTGAAACGGAGCCTCTGGAAGAGGCAGGATATTCCACCATCGAATGCAATCCATTAATCATAGAAGATGTCATTTACCTGGTTTCACCCAGTGTGGCGGTCATTGCGGTCAATGCCCGGGATGGCTCGGAACGTTGGCGCTATGAGGTCGATCCTGGCCGGAGATCAAGAGGAGTAAACCGGGGTCTGGCCTATTGGGCAGAAGGAGATAGTGTCCGGATCTTTTTTTCCAAAGGGAATTTTCTCTATTGCCTGGATGCCGGAGATGGGCAATTGATTTCAACCTTTGGTCAGCAGGGCATGATTAACCTGAAGGATGGCTTAAACCGGGAAGCTGACAACCGCAATAAGTCAACTACACCAGGTGTTATCTTTAAAGATCTTTATATCCTCGGATCCACTGTGGGAGAGGGACCCGGCCCTGCCGCACCAGGTTATATCCGGGCATTCAACGTTCGCACCGGCGCGCTGGTCTGGACTTTTCACACTATTCCACTGCCGGAAGAACCAGGTCATGAGACCTGGCCCCAAGATGCCTGGAGAGAAGCGGGTGGAGCAAACTCCTGGGGAGGGATCAATCTGGATGCAGAAAGGGAAGTGATCTACTGCGGTACGGGCTCCGCCGCCTACGATCACTGGGGTGGTGACCGGATCGGTCAGAATCTCTATGCCAACTGTATTCTTGCGCTTGATGCGAACACCGGAGAACGGATTTGGCATTTTCAAGCTGTTCACCATGATATCTGGGATTATGACCTGCCCTGTGCACCAAATCTGGTACAAGTGAAACGAAACGGTACCCTGATCGATGCCGTCGCCCAGCCCACCAAGATGGGTCATCTCTTTATTCTCAACCGGGACACAGGACAACCGGTTTTCCCAGTGGAAGAAGTGGAGGTGCCGGAGAGTGACATTCCGGGAGAGGAATCCTGGCCTACTCAACCGATGCCTCCGGTTTCTTTACGTTATGCCCGTCAGGGTTTTTATGAAGAGGACATTACCGACCTCAACGAAGAGGCAACCCGGTTTGTGAAGGATCAAATTGACCATATGAAAATGGGTGATCTTTTCCGCCCGCCCAGCCGGGACAGCGCCCTCATCATGCCTCAGTTTAACGGAGGCACGGACTGGGGAGGAGGAGCTTACGATCCCATTCACCGTAAATTGTATGTCAATGCCAGTAATGAAGCAGAATGGATCTCCATGTTCGAAGCTCCAAGGGAAAAATCAATTGGTCAATATGACCTGGGTTCCCAGATCTACCGTACCCAATGTACCTTTTGTCACGGTTCGGAAGGGCAGTCTCAGCAGATCCGCAATGCTTTTACCCTGGAGAGTTTAAAAGCTATTGCTGCACAGCGTTCAAATGACGAATTGCAACTGGTGCTGGCGGGGGGTCGGGGACTGATGCCTTCCTTTAGCTGGCTTTCGGAGGCGGAGAAAGAAGCAGTGATTGCATTTCTAAAAGAGAAAGGACAGGATGAGATCATTGACCGGGAGAAAGTGAGTGTCAATTTTGCCAGTAAGATTCCCTGGTTGTCTACCGGGCATCATCCGATAAAAGATCCGGAAGGATTTCCCATCAATAAGAGGCCATGGGGAACGCTTTCTCGAATCGATATGGATTCCGGTATCATTGACTGGCAGGTGGCACTGGGTACTTATCCGGAGCTAGAGGCCCGGGGCTACGAACCCACCGGTACGTTTAATCTGGGTGGTCCGATGGTAACCGCCGGAGGTCTGGTATTCATTGCCGCTACGATGGATGAGCGCTTCCGGGCTTTCGATCAGGAGACGGGAGAGATGCTCTGGGAATATCAAATGGATGCCGGCGGATATGCGACACCGGCAACATTTGAGATCGATGGTCAGCAATATGTGATTATTGCGGCTGGCGGTGGAGGAATTCCGGGCACCAAACCGGGAAATGCCTATTATTGCTTTACCCTGTAGTGAAAGAAAATCGGCTATTTGACTGAATTAAAAAAAAGAGGCGGTCCGATTTAAAGTTTGAAAAATAGAACCTAAAATAGATATGAATTATTGGGCACTGATAATAATTTTTATTTTCTGTAGTGTCTATGGGTACCCCCAATCCAGCATACAGTCCGGTTATGTGTATCTCGATGAAAACCGTAATGGCCATTTTGATCAGGGAGAGAAACCCTTGCCTGGTATATCGATATCCAATGGATGTGATATTGTTCAAACAAATGGGCAGGGAGAATACAAAATTCCACTGTTAGATGATGGAGTAATTTTTATGATAAAACCAAGTAATTATATTCCTGCTCTTAAAGATGAAAATATTTCTAATTTTTTTGCCTTTCACCGACCCGAAGGTTCTCCCGGACTAAAATACGAAGGACTGGCAAAAAGCAGATTGCCTGATCAAGTTAATTTTGCTCTGTATTCAAATCCGGGTGAAGAAGAATTTAGAGTAGCATTATTAGGTGACACCCAGGTGGAGAAAATTGAACACGTTTCCCATGTGGCTAAATTAGTTGCCGAACAATTAATCAATGAGCAAGTAGATTTTGTAGTGCCACTGGGAGATCTCGTATTTGATGATCTTGATCTCTTCGATCCATTGAAAAAAGTTTTAGGAAGAATCGGTAGTCCGGTATATTATGTTTATGGAAATCATGATCGTAATTATGATGCAGCAGGACTTGTCTACCGCGACGAGACTTACAAGGCTAATTTTGGTCCTTCCTGGTATGCATTTAATTATGGAGAACATGCATTTTTAGTCTTAAATAATGTTTTCCCGGAAAATGGAACCAGAAAATTTGAAGCGAAAATCGATGACCTCCAATTGAAGTTCATTGCCAACTTTATCAAAACCGTTCCAACTACTCATTCTGTACATCTATTGATGCACATACCATTGGAAGAACTAGCAAACCGGGATGCCTTATTTCAAATGTTGAAGGGGCATGCCCATGTTTATGCCTATGCAGGACATACACATACCCAGTATTTCAAGAATTTTAAAGAGAATGAAGGTTGGCCGAATGACAAACCACTGTCCGAATTAGTGGCTGGAGCAGTATGTGGTGCATGGTGGTTAGGAAATAAAGATATTTATGGGGTTCCGGTATCAATGATGGGTGATGGCACGCCAAAGGGCTACTGGATCATGGATGTAGATGGTTCGAGCCGGACTTTGACCTACCGGGTTTCTGGAAATTCTACAAATGATCAGATGCATATTTGGACTCCTCCTGCATCCGTTGATCACCAGCCTTCCATGGGCGACAATGATATTTTGGTGAATGTTTTTGCCGGCAATGAATCGACTGAAGTCAAAATTAAAATCGAAGACGGGGATTGGATTTTAATGGAAAAGGTTTTGGAACCCGATCCATTCTATGTAAGTCAAATTATTGCCATGGAGCAGCAGAAGAATCCAGATGAAAAAATGCCCTATTATCGGGATAAGTTTCCGGTGAGTCAGCATTTATGGAAAGCCAGGGTTCCGTCTGACATTGGGTCCGGGGTTTACAAAATCATTGTCCGGGCCAGCGATGATACCGGATTGAATGCGAAGTCGCAAGCATTATTATTTATTAAATAGCAATGCGATATTTTATCCAGAGAGTTTAGTAAAAAGATGTCTGGGTAATACAAATACAAGAGAATGTTTGGTATTGATTTCAAGGGAAGATCCTTTTTGAGTAATGTGGAATTATCCTTTTTAAGGAATTTTTCCATAATTGTTTATTTTATTTCTACGGTATCCGGATTTATTCATGCACAAAACCGGACCAATACTTTGAGATCAGATGGAGCCTGGTGTTGGTTTAGCGATCCCCGGGCTATTTATTATAAAGGTGAAAAAGAGCAGATCTATTTTGGGTACATTAATAGTGTCGGTGATGTATTGCTGGGCGTTAAAGACATTGAGACGGGTGCAGTTCATGAATTTGTG
>JAGQWZ010000664.1 GCA_020436835.1 Saprospiraceae bacterium
ATGCTATGACCGGTAATGCCCCGGCTGTCGGCCTCCGGTATCGTTCGATAATTTTCATCCATGTATTTGACCAGATCAAAGGCTGTGAAATCTTCCCAATTTCCAAAGACTCCTGAATTACTATAGAAACTCCCATCATAGGTTGTTTTCTGGTCAGATACGATAAAGATAAATGGACGAATACGATGACTGGCAATAGCAAAATCCAAAATGTCCACCATTTCCGGCCACAGATAATGATTTCCGGTAAAACCGTGAAGGAAATATATTACGGGATATCTCTGTTCACTATCGCTGTAACCGGGGGGTAAATAAACTGAAACGGACCGTGTAGTTTTTTCTCCAAATTCATTGAGGAGATTTGGTGAATATATGGAGTCGACAATAACCTGCCCATGAGGGGTTTGTGCCAGTGAATGGTGAACATAAAGGAAGACAAGCATCGGCAGGAGAAAACGCAACATGATTGAATAATTTTGTCTGAGATATTGGAATCCGATCATGAAAAATGATCTCAATCAACTCTCAATCTCCACGATTCGTAAAGTAGATTTCCTGGGCACGAGTTCTGTCGTCAGGATAGAAAGATCATCGGACTGATTGTTTTTATTGAGACTATCCAAAATGCGTTTAACACAAATTCTTCCCATTTCCCGGGCAGGATGATACATTGATGACAAAGGTGGATCGACAATTTCACAAATGGGATCATCATTGAAGCCAATTACCGCAACATCATCAGGAACAGTCTTACCGTATTTTTTTGCCACCAGGATAGCACAGACTCCTGCCATATCATTCGCTCCGAATATCCCATCCGGACCCTGTCCATCCTCAAATAACTTCGTAGCCAGAACCAGTGACTCTTCCCGGCTCAAGCTTTTTCCATTCAGTATATAGTTTGGATTTAATACCAGGTTGTGATCCTCCAGGGCTTGTCTGAATCCACGTAGACGTTCCTTGTAAAGTCCCTGTTTCAGAGATCCTCCCAGATGAGCCAATCGGGTGCAACCTTGTTCAATCAGATGAGTGGTTGCGTCATAACCAGCCTGATAATTATCAATGACTACTTTTTGCCCCTGAAAATCACCGGGAACCCGGTCCACAAATATGACTGGTGTGTTACTGCGGTAAAACTGACCGAAATGAGGATATTCCAGAGTTTCTATCGAAATCGAGGTGATCAAACCACATATCCGGATATCATACAGGGTTTTAGCATTGTCTTTCTCAATCTTGAGATCATCCGTTGTCTGTGAAATAATTACATTATATCCTTTCTCCCTTGCCGCCTCTTCAATCCCACTAATTAGATTAGAGAAGAAAGGCCGGTTTATCCAGGAGATCAACACACCAATTGTCTTTGATTGTTGATTACGTAAGTTGACTGCCATAATATTAGGGCGGTATCCTCGCAGCTTAGCAAGCTTTTGAACATTTGCCCTGGTTTGCGCTCCAATGCTGGGATGATCCTTTAATGCACGAGAAATTGTGGAAGGAGATAAATCCAGCTCTTTGGCCAAATCATGTATGGTAATATTTACTTTTTCTTTCAAGATCTATTGATTAGGCCTTTAAAAGTAATGAAACAGAATAGATAATTAAGTCCAATTAGCTTAAAATATCCTTTACGACCTGACCGTGTACATCGGTAAGCCGGAATCGACGGCCCTGGTATTTGTAAGTCAATTGTTCATGATTTACTCCGAGCAGGTGCAGTAGCGTAGCCTGAAAGTCATGTACGTGGACTGGATCGGACACAACATTGTAGCCAAATTCATCCGTTTGTCCGTACTCGAACCCTGCTTTTACACCCGCTCCGGCCATCCACATTGTAAAACAGCGGGGATGATGATCCCGCCCATAATTATCAGCAGTGAGTTTCCCCTGAGAATAGACGGTCCGGCCGAATTCTCCTCCCCAAATAATCAGGGTATCCTCAAGCAATCCACGTTGTTTGAGGTCTTTGACCAGGGCTGCGGTGGGTTGGTCGGTTTTTTTACACTGGCTCGAAATACCGGCCGGAAGGTTCAGATGCTGGTCCCATCCCTGATGGTAGAGTTGAACAAATTTGACATCCTTCTCCAGCAATTTTCTGGCAAGGAGGCAATTAGCAGCATACGTACCGGGATCACGGCTGTCCGGGCCATAAAGGTCATAGATGTAGTCCGGCTCACCAGACATATCGAGTACTTCGGGAACCGACGTCTGCATGCGAAAGGCCATTTCGTATTGTGCCATCCGGGCATTGATCTCCGGATCCTGATAGATGTCGAATTGGTGATCATTGAGATTTGCCAAACGCTGCAACATTCGAGCCCGGTCTTCACGCGTAAAACCGGCAGGATCCTGTAAGAAGAGTACGGGATCCTTGCCCGAGCGAAATTGTACCCCCTGGTGCTCTGTGGGTAAAAATCCATTTCCCCACAACCGGGCATAGAGCGGTTGTCCTCCTCCATTTTTCGACACCAATACGATGAAGGATGGAAGATTCTGATTATCGGAACCCAAACCATAACTGACCCACGCTCCAATGGATGGTCTCCCGGGTAACATGCTTCCCGTTTGAAAAAACGTAATGGCAGGATCGTGATTAATCGCTTCGGTTTGCATTGAATAGATAAAACACAGATCATCAACAACCTCTGCCGTGAATGGCATCAATTCACTCACCCACCGTTGGGATTCACCGTATTTCCGAAAATTATAAATGGAGGCAGTCATGGGAAACGCGGTTTGATTGCCACTCATGCCCGTCAGACGTTGTCCGGCCCGTACGGACTGGGGTAGGTCTTGTCCGTGCAATTCTCTTAAGAGCGGTTTATAATCGTAGAGATCCAGTTGCGAAGGTCCTCCGCTCTGAAACAGGTAAACAACGCGTTTTACTTTCGGATCGACTTGTGGCAATCCTGAGGGGATCATCCCTTCCAGTCCGCCCAGGCCCGGGTTGGCCGCACCACCTAAAAGGCTAGAAAATGCCACTGCACCTAATCCCATTGAAGTGCGGGTCAGGAACGATCTGCGATCAAGTATTGCGCTTATTTTTCTCTGATTTTCCATGCTCTATCGCTTAAATATCGAAGCATCTGTATTTAATATTGTACTGGCCACCACGGCATAAGCGGCAGACTTGAGCTGCCGGTCACTTATCTTATCCCCATATCGCATCCATCCCTTACTCTTTACCGGACTTGTAGTAAATGCCTGTAAATTCTCCTGATATAAGTTCCTCAATTCCAGCAGCTCCTCTTCAGCCGGCATACGACCAGTCAATTTTTGGAAAACAGGTGAAATTTCGCCGCTATCCAATATTTGTTCACCCAATTGAATCGCTGCTTCGATAAAAATGGGATCATTCATTAAAATGAGCGCCTGTAAGGGGGTATTTGTCTGTTGTCTGCGCATACTGCATTCACTTCTTTCGGGTGCATCAAAGGTGCTCTGCGTAGGATGAGGTACCGAGCGTTTCCAGACCGTATACATGCTGCGACGATACAGATCATCGCCCTCGCTCTGGCTGTAAGCAGCTCCATTTACCTTCCATAGTCCTTCCGGTTGGTACGGAAAAACGGAAGGTCCGCCGACATTTCTGACCAACAGCCCACTAGCGGCCAATGCCTGATCCCTTATCATTTCCGCAGAAAGTCTCTTGGAGGGTCCCCGGGACAAATAAACATTTTCAGGATCAGATGCTCTCTGATCAACAGTAGAAATGGAACTCTGGCGATAAGTACCGGATTGTACGATCATCCGGATCAGATCTTTCACATTCCATCCACTTTCCATAAAGGTGACTGCTATATAATCCAACAGAGCAGGATGAGTCGGAGCACTCCCCTGGTTTCCAAAGTCTTCAGCCGTACGCACCAGTCCCCGTCCAAAAAACTGCTGCCAGATCCGGTTCACCAGGACACGGGCAGTTAATGGATGTTCCGGATTGAATAGCCATTCTGCCAGGTCCAGCCGGTTGGGATTTTTTAAGGCACTGTCCATCGGCATAATCGACATCGGCGTGGCCGGCCACACCTGATCTTTATAGGTGTTGTATTGACCCCGGTCGAGGATGAAAGCTTTCCGAGGCTGCGGCATTTCTTTGAAGATCATCAATTCGCCAATCGTGTCCACGTAACGACACATCTTGCCTCTCCATTGAAATAGTTGCTCCTCTACCCTATTGATCGAAGGATCCTTCTTAACAAAGAAGCCTACCAGATCCTCTCTCTCTTCCCGGCTCAAAGAAGAAGCATCTTTGGCAATCAATTGATTTAGATCACCTTTCCCGGATAAATATTTAATCTCCAGTGCTGATAGTTCCTTCTTGAAAATCTGAATTTCATCGACGATACTTCCACCGATTCCTTTTCCTCTCCATCGGGCCCCAACTTGGATTCCCGGCTCTTTTTGATTGGCAAAATCGAATTTTAAAGTTTTGTATAAATTGTCGGTATCGGTTATTGCCTTCACCAGATTGCCATTTAGGTAAACATTTAATCCCTCCGCTTTGCCCGAGCCATCATAGACCATCGCCAGCTGAATCCAGTCATCACGTGGTATCTTAATATCACTATACCGGATGATCGCATTATCAGGAGCAGTATGCGCCATTAATAATTCAAGACGGTTGTCTTTGATAGCCAGATGAAATCCCCGGAAATTATAAAGGACGGCACCGATGCCACTATGGAAGATGACCCCTTCCTTGAGATCTGATGGAATTTTAGCATGTAGAGAAACGGTGAATGGCTCATAGCGGTCGAAAGCACCAATGCCCCCTAGATCCAGCCAGGCGTCCCCATTCAGCAAGAGACCCTGGCCTCGAAATCCTTCTGTAAAATCAGGCGATTCTGTTGAAGAATTGGTGCGATCCATTTTTCCTTTTTGATGGTTTATTGTATTGACCAAATTACCATCAAGAGAAAAGTGTCCCACCTCTGATCGGTTTAATTCCTGAAATAAGCTGCTTTTATACTCTTCTTTCACAATCCATTCTTCGGCTTGCGGTTGCAGATGCTCTTTCAGTTTGGATTTCTCGGATTCTAATTCCGTTATTTTTCCAGCAAAAAACTCAATCAATGAATCCTGCTTTTCATCGGTCAGCAACATCGTCGGAACCGGCATTGCATTATTAAATGAAATTTGACCGGCTTCATTAATATTGTTGAAGAAACTAAATAATTGATAATATTCCTTTTGGGAAATTGGATCAAATTTATGGTCATGGCATTTTGCACATGACATCGTCATTCCCATGAAAGCGGTGGCAAAAGTATTAGTGCGGTCAGCAACGTATTCCACCCGAAATTCTTCCGGGATGATACCTCCTTCCATATTCTGAGGATGCATTCGTAAAAAGGCAGTGGCAATTTTTTGATCCTTTATTCCTTCTGGCAAAAGATCACCGGCCAGCTGCCAGGTCACAAAGTCATCATAGGGCATATTTTCATTAAAACTCTTAATGACCCAATCGCGGTACGGTGATACATCCCGGTAGCGATCCACGGTGTATCCATGGGTATCGGCATATCGCGCCACATCGAGCCAATCGACAGCCATACGTTCTCCAAAATGAGGGCTGGCCAGCAATCGTTCTACCACGCGGGTATAGGCTTGCTCATCGTGGTCCTCCTTAAAATCATTGAGCTCTGGAATGGTTGGTGGAAGGCCGGTAAGGTCGAACGATAATCGACGCAACAATATGTTTTTATCCGCCTCCTCATTTTGCACCAGTCCCTGCGCCTCCAATTCCCGGTTGATTAAGTAATCGATCGCATTTTCTCCTTTGGGAATATCTTCCTTCTTTGGTGGGATAAATGCCCAGTGTTGCTGATAGACTGCGCCCTCTTCGATCCATCTGATTAAAATCGCTTTTTCCTGGTCTGATAAAGTCAACTTGGATTCCGGAGGTGGCATCACCATCTCGGGATCAGAATGTAAAATTCGTTTCACCAATTCACTTTGTCCCGGATTTCCGGCATGGATAGCACGTAGTCGCGGATGCTCGGGAAGAAAACCCTTGGCACTTTCTTCCTGATCTAGACGCAACCCGGCCTCCAGTTTATTTTGATCCGGTCCGTGGCAGGGAAAACAGCGGTCGGCCAAAATAGGACGGATATCCTGGTTAAAGTCGGGAATCTGATCAATATGGGTGTAAATATTCTCGACCTGCGGAGGCAAAGACGGACCACATCCGACCAGAAAGGCCAACATCAAAACAATAAATAATTCCCCCTGAATCCTAGGCATAAATCAACTTCCTATTTACACTTCTAACCCTGATTGTTCGCCAAATTTGTACTGGTAAAAACAGAAAATCCAGTGTGGATCTCCGGCGCTTTTTGCTCTCAGCTACAGAATTCTGCGGTCTCTAAAATACAAATTATTATATTGACTGCTAATCGATTAACCGATCTTCAAACTTAAACATTATCATGACATACAATACATTAAAAATTGATAATCAAGATAATATAGTAATCATAACCCTAAATCGACCCAAGTATCTCAATGCGATCAATAGCGAAATGATGGAAGAGCTAATGCAGCTTTTTACGGTTGATCTGGCTGAGAACAGTAATATTTCAGGCGTTATAATCACTGGAGAAGGAGATCGTGCTTTTGTGGCAGGTGCTGACATCAGTGAATTTCTAGACTTCAAAAAGGAAACTATTGAAGGCTTTCTGCGCCGGGGACATGATACGTTTAATGCAATTGAAAACTTCCCCAAACCGGTAATCGCGGCTATACACGGATTTGCTCTCGGAGGTGGTTGTGAACTATGCATGGCCTGTCATCTGCGGGTAGCCACTTCCCAGTCGAAATTCGGGCAGCCGGAGGTAAATCTGGGAATTATCCCCGGATACGGTGGAACTCAGCGGCTGGTACAGCTCATCGGCAAAAGTAAAGGATTGGAGCTACTGCTTACCGGAGAGATGATCGATGCAGCGAATGCCTTAAAGATGGGGTTAATTAATTATTTAGTTGACCCTGGTACTGAAATTGACAGAGCCACAGAACTGATAAAAATCATCAGCACCAAAGGCCCCCTGGCGATCGCAAAGATCATTGCAACGGTCAATGCTCAATTTGATCAGAATAAGAACGGATACGAAGAAGAAATTAACGCATTTGCACAGTTGGTATCCACCCGGGATTTCAGCGAAGGTGCCACCGCTTTTCTGGAAAAAAGAAAAGCAATATTTACCGGGGAATAGATTTGTTGCCAGACCGACCGGTCAGAAATCACAAGGTGCAATCACCACCTCCAGAACCGCACCGGTCTGCACTTCAAATCCTGCGTCCAGAATCACTTCTTCACCGGCCTGAAAAACCGTTTGTCCATTCAGTAAGATTCCCGAGGCAATAATTTCAATACTGGCCTGATACGAATTCGGCACAATATAAGGTGCATCCAAAAATATTGACTCAGAGCAACCAAGTGATAATAAATCTTCTCCCGGCTCATTCGATAAATAGGTTAATTCCGGGACACTTTGATCTGCTCCCGGTTTTGCTGAAACATGAGAGAACAGAACCGGATTCTGTATCCACGAAGTGACGAAAACAGCCAGGCACCAGATCATAGATTATCCATATTATAATTAAAAGCAGCTATTGTAATAACGGTTGACCAAGGAGTCTATTTGCAAAGATACATATATATTCATTTTAACATATAAATCCCCCAGGCAATAGGATGCTACCAATCAAAGAGCAAATGTTTCTTAATCCTATACTACTTCCTTACCTTTCCGTCTCATCAATCATTGAAATCAATCAATTATGGATCACCAATGGTCTCCGGGATTCCGCTATAAATTTGAGGAATTGCAGCAAGATTATGAAGAATTAATAATTCGCCGCAATAACAAGGTCCCCGTAAGTAACGGTATTTATGATCGCTGGCTATATCCTGTTTTGACGGCTGCCCATACTCCACTCTTCTGGAGATATGATCTCGACGAAGCAACTAATCCACATTTTATGGAGCGCCTGGGTGTTAATGCGGCATTCAATGCAGGTGCAATTTTGCACGAGGGGAAGTATCTTCTGGTGGCTCGTGTAGAAGGAATTGACCGTAAATCTTTTTTGGCGATTGCGGAAAGTCCGAATGGAGTGGATCATTTTCGTTTCTGGGACTACCCAATCGCAATGCCCCAGACGGATGATCCGGATGTTAATATTTATGACATGCGTTTGGTGAAACATGAGGATGGATGGATATATGGTCTGTTTTGTACTGAAAGGAAAGACAAAAGCCACCCTGAAGACACCTCGGCAGCTGAAGCTCAATGCGGTATCGCCAGAACCAAAGATCTCAAAACCTGGGAAAGACTGCCTGACCTGATCACCTTTTCCGGTCAACAACGTAATGTAGTGTTACATCCTGAATTTATTGATGGGAAGTATGCGATGTACACCCGTCCTCAGGATGGGTTTATCAGTGTTGGGAGTGGCGGTGGAATTGGATGGGGTACCTGTACGGATATGACCCAAGCTGAGATTAAAGAAGAGGTCATCGTTGACTCCAAAGTTTATCACACGATCAAAGAACTAAAAAACGGACAAGGCCCAGCTCCGATCAAGACGGATCAGGGATGGTTGCACCTTGCCCATGGAGTCAGAAATACCGCTGCCGGACTTCGCTACGTGCTGTATATGTTTATGACCGAGCTGGAAAGGCCCTGGATCGTGACACACCGTCCGGGAGGTTACTTTATCGCTCCATATGGGGATGAGCGTGTCGGCGATGTGTCGAATGTCACTTTTTCGAACGGCTGGATTATCAATGATCAAGACGAAATATTCATCTATTACGCCTCATCCGATACCCGCATGCACGTGGCAACAAGCACCAGGGAAAAGTTGGTAGATTACGTATTGCATACTCCGGAAGATCCTCTATTTTCTCATTTGTGTGTCAAGCAGCGAACAGATCTTATCACCCGAAATCTCGAGATTCTCAATAAAAATTTTTGAACTTTTCATGGCAGGAATTTCTAAATATTCGGAAAAATGCTGGTATTAATGGCTTAGGAAAAATGCTGCTTGCCCTATTTAAAAATGAGATCCAAACAGAACTAGCTAACATCCTTGGTTGGTGGGTTGAACACATGACTGATAATCATTACGGAGGTTTTATTGGCCGTATCGATGGTTTTGGTAAAAAACATCCTGAAGCAGACAAAGGTATTATCTTAAATACCCGGATACTTTGGACCTACAGCAAGGTATTTAAAAAGACCGGGGAGGTCCAATATTTAGACCTTGCCAACCGGGCATATCACTATATCCATGATCATTTTTGGGATTATAAAAATAACGGTGTTTTTTGGATGGTAGATTGCCGGGGGAAAGTGGTCAGCACACAAAAGCAGATCTATGCTCAGGCATTTGCCATTTATGCTTTGAGCGCCTATTTTGAGATTCAACCGGACCCATCGATTGCATTACAAATCGACCAAATATTTCAGTGTATTGAAAAGTACAGCAGAGATAAGCAGAAAGGTGGATACCTAAACGTTTTCGATGAAGATTGGTCCCTGTCTGCCGATCAGAGATTAAGTGATAAAGATGCGGACCAGGTAAAAATTATGAATACACATCTGCACATACTTGAAGCCTATACTGCACTTAATAAGGTCCTTCCCAGGCCGGAATACCAGAGCGCCCTGGAATATATTCTCGAAATATATCTTAATCAATTCTGTTCCCGCAAACCCTGCCATGTATATCTCTTTTTTGACGAGGACTGGAATCCCACCTCTAAAGAGAAGTCATTTGGGCATGACATTGAAAGTAGTTGGTTGCTATGCGAAGCCGCTGAAAGCCTTGACAATCCCAGGCTTATACTGAGAGCCCGCAATACTTCCATGGGACTTGCTGAGGCTGTTTTCGAAAGTGGCAAGGACAATTTGGGAGGAATTTATGAAAAGACCGATCCATCAGGGCAAGAAATAGAAAAGGAAAAACATTGGTGGCCACAGGCTGAAGCAGTGGTTGGATTCCTTAATGCCTGGGAGATTTCGGGAAATGAATTATTTCTTCAACAGGCGATGCAGACCTGGCATTTTATTCAGGATCATTTTATTGACCCGGAAGGTGGAGAATGGCATTGGCTTCTGGACGAAAAAAATAGTCCAAATCGTAAGGAAGACAAAGCCGGTCCCTGGAAAGCGCCGTATCACAATGTGCGTATGTGCCTGGAAGTACTAAGAAGAATCAAAGTCGAGCAATAGCATGGATAATTATTCCGATGGTAACAGAGAAGCAATATGGTATCCTTCTCTTAGTTGGGACAATTAGCATCTAAAAAATTAAATCGCACATACTTTTTCCTATCTTTTAGTCTTTAGTTTATTCTCTAATTTTTTTTTATAAATCATCATCATGAAATCGCTGATCAAAAGAATAAAGCAGGAAAATAGAATAATGGAAAATCCGGATCTCCAATCTGATCTAGATAAAGTTGATGGAAAAGATCAACGCAGGGATTTCTTAAAAAAGATTACGGTTGGCGGATTATCTATTTCAGCGCTGATGGGTATGTCTATTGAAGATACCATAGCCCATACCACCTCGAAAGTAAATCGTGCCTCCCGGCCTTCCGAATTAAAAATCACTGATCTCAGATATGTCACCATAGACAACGGTACTTCCTATACCAACGCCAGAAATGTCATCATTCGAATTGACACTAATCAGGGTATTTACGGTCTGGGAGAGCTCAGGGATGGGGCGGATCCCCGTTATGGCCTTTTCCTTAAAAGTCGCATCCTGGGTTTAAATCCCTGCAACGTCGAGATGATCTATAAGATCATTAAGCAATTTGGGGGTCATGGTCGCAAAGGCGCCGGTGTCAGTGGCGTTGAGATGGCACTATGGGATCTGGTTGGAAAAGCATACAACGTACCGGTGTGGCAGCTGCTTGGGGGCAAGTATCGGGATAAAGTCAGATTGTATGCCTATGTTCCTGCTCACGATCCCAAAAACCTGGACATCGAAAAATTTAAGGCTGACTGCAAAATCAGAATAGAAGACCAGGGATTTACCTGGTTAAAAATGCATCCAGGAATTGGAGTCTATGCAGATGTGCCCGGTGCAACGGTAAACACAAAATTTATCCCGGGATTTAAAGACAGTAATCTTGATAATTATCTTTCGTATCAAAATACCCGGCATGCTTTCACCTCTGTGATGGTGACCGATAAAGGCCTGGATCTGTTAAAAACCTATGTGGGGACAATTCGCGACATCGTAGGCTATGATATTCCTTTATCTGCAGATCATTTTGGGCATTTTGATGTGAATGAATGTATCCGGGTGGCCAATGCTTTAGAGCCCTATCGTTTGGCCTCCATGGAAGATTTTGTGCCCTGGGACAGCATCGACCAGTTAAAAATGATTACTGACAGTATAAACTCACCAACAATCACCGGCGAAGATATTTTTGGTAAAGAAGCCTTCAGGAAATTATGTGATGTACATGCTGTAGATATTGTACACCCCGATATGGGCACGTCCGGAGGAATTCTCGAAACTAAAAAAATCGGGGACTATGCCGAGGAATGTGATATTGCCATGAAGATGCATTTTGCCGGCACTCCTGTCTGTTTCATGGCAAACGTACATGCTGCAGCCGCAACCCAGAATTTTCTTGCCCTCGAACTGCCGGTCCAATGTGTGGATAATCCGTGGTGGCCAAAATTGGTTAATGTGGTTAGTGGCGATGAACTTTATACCAAGGGTTTTGCCAATGTTCCTCTGGAAGCTCCGGGATTAGGCGTGGAATTAAATGAAGAACAGCTCAAAGAGCACCTCCATAAGGAAGACAAGAGCTACTTTGCTCCCACTCCCCAATGGAATGAAAAAAGATCACATGACCGCCTCTGGAGCTAATTTAAAACGGTGATGAAACTCAACTTTTTCTAATTTAACTTAGTTTATACGTTTAAATAAGACAAAATGCTATCACTATTAAATCTATTAATCCTGCTAAGCACCATGCAAAGTTCTATTTACAATATGGAAATGAAATCGATCGATGGAGATCTCATTGACTTCAGCCAATATCAAGGTAAGACTTTGCTCATTGTCAACACGGCATCGAAGTGTGGCTATACTCCACAATATGCCGAGCTGCAGGACCTGCACGAACAGTATGGGGAGGATTTAACGGTACTGGGTTTCCCTGCCAATAATTTCGGGGCACAGGAGCCGGGCTCAAATGAAGAAATAGCTCAATTTTGCCAAAAGAACTATGGTGTATCTTTTCAGATGTTTGAAAAGATCTCGGTAAAGGGAGAGGATCAACATCCGCTATACCAGTGGCTTAAAGCACAAACCGGCCAGGAACCTACCTGGAATTTCTGCAAGTATTTGGTAAAAGGCGATGGTACCGTACAATTCTTTGCTTCCGGTGTTAATCCAATGGATGATCAGATTGTAGGAAACCTATAAAAAAGAATCAACGGTTGCAATGTACTAGCGGCGCCATTTTATTTTAATATCTTTTGCTGAAATTAAACTTTCAATGCAGAAAATCAGCCGCCAGTCTTTTCTGCAGCTAAATGCAGCTGCACTTGCTTCAACCGTATTAAATAATTATCTCCCTGCTTTCAAAAAGGAGACGGGAGTGGATTCCATCCGTGTTGGGGTAATTGGTTGCGGAAAGGTCTCCCAGTATTATATTCCCCACCTGCTCAAAACGGAAAAGGTGGAGGTAGTCTCTCTTTGTGACATCATAGAGTCCAAAGCGGCTTCTGCCGCAAAAGAATATGGCATCGAGCATCACTATGGTCATATAGATGATATGCTGGGTGGCACTGGTTTCGACCTTCTTGTCAATCTTACCGACATGCAGGAACATGGCCATTTAAACCTCAAAGCGATTAATGCTAAACGACATGTTTGGAGTGAAAAACCGGTTGCCAATAGCTTCAGAGAGGGCCGGGATCTGCTCGATTTAGCCCTCACCAACAAAGTTAAACTTTGGAGTGCTCCTGTAGTGGTAAACAGTCCACAGTTTTCTTTCATTTCCAAATTCATCCAGGAAGGTAAATTGGGTAAAATTTCCGCAGCGCATGCGCACTACGGGCATCGCGGTCCCAACTGGTCAGCATTCTTCTATGAAAAGGGAGGCGGAAGCCTTCCGGACCTGGGTGTATACAGTCTATCCACCTTGACAGGTCTGTTGGGCCCGGTTCGTTCTGTGGTGGCGATGACCAGTATCGTAACCAAAGAGAGAAAAACAGAAAACAAAGGAGTGATAAAAGTGGAAGCAGAAGATAATGCTATGGTTTTGATGGAACACCGGGATGGAATATTATCGCATGTACAGAGTAGTTTTAATTATTTTGATCCTCACAGCTACCGGAGCTCCGACCATCTTCTACCTACTGTCTCAATTTGGGGTACAGAAGCCAAGGTCAACCTGGTCGGATATGACTGGGATCCTATAGGAATAGATATCGTGACCGTGGATAATCGAAAGACAGAACGTTTTATGACTGATTCAAAAGACTATACCTGGGAACAAGGGGCCTCACTGGTGGGAGAAAGTTTACAGTCCGGAAACGAGCCGGTGGTCAATATCGAGCATGCCTTGCATGTTCTGGAGATTATCGAAGCCGTTCACCAGTCTCAGGCTCAAGGAATCCGGGTCCCGTTGACCTCCGGTTTTCCCTACCCCCTGGTCTGAATTTAGTACATCGCCCTAACTTTCCCGATACCGTCTTTATTAATTGATTTAATTTCGGGATTTCCAGCGTACCGTACCGTACCAATCCCACTCACATCGATATGCAATTCCTGGTCTGCATAAATTTCCGCTTTACCGATACCCGCCGATTCAAAATGAAGTACGGCGACTCTTAGATCTGCTGCATAAAAATTACCCATACCGGAGCATTCGATATCTCCATTCCTGACGATGCCGGCCAGATAGGTACTACCGATCCCATCAAAAGTCGCCACCAGATCCTCGACATCCAGGTCGAATTCAACATTCCGAATGCCATTGCAGTATAATTTGAGCCGATCGCTCTGGATCGGGGTCATGCATTCCAAATGACTTATTCCATTGATTTCCAGCTCATGAAGGTTTTTTACATAAACTACTGCTCTCACTTTACGTAGCGACTTATTTTTGTAGGGTTTATCTCCGATGATCACTTTCGGACCGTGTTGATTTACCACAATATCATCAAGAATATTCTCTGGTCCTCTCAGGATAACCTCCTCTCTATTTCCCTGAAATAATTCTACTTCAAAGGCACCGTTTAACATCAGTATATCAAAATCCTCGAATGTGTAGGTACGTTCGTTATCTGCTATCGGACCTCTGTTCTGAGTATAGGCATGTACACTTAACAGACTCAGAATAAACGTAATAGGTAGTATGATCTTAACCATGGTCAAAACTATTTTGGCATTCACTGATATATATATCAAAGGTATAGACGGACGAAGATGCATTTGGTTGCACTTTGTCAAAGTTTTACCAATTAAGACTCAATACCTTTAAGTTAGAGGGCATTCATTTGTTGAATTTTAATATAGTGGTAGCCGGTGTTTTCGGCCGCCGGGGAATTTCCGGACCAGTGCCGGTTCTGAGAATATATCACTTGCTTTGACGGACAAGGAATTAAGACTTGATACGGGTCCCGAGCAGACTGTCAACATGATCCAGTACAATTTCAGTTTGTTACTAAGACCGGCAATCAACGGTTACTGACACTGGTGGAGCGTGTCAATACAGTAACGGTTTGATACTGCTGCTATATTTCGGGTTAATTTGTATTTTGCGGCTTCAGAATCAACCAATAAAGATAAGACATGAGAGACCCAATGCTAATAATCCATGTTCTGGGAATTGCCATGACTGCCGGAACGGTAATCGGATTTCTTTTTCTAAGAATGGCGGCCAACAAGATGCAAACCGCAGAGGGGCAGCGATTCTTGTTAAATACTACCTCCCTCTATAAAATGGGAAATATTGGATTGATTTTACTATTCCTTTCCGGTGGATATTTAATGACACCCTATTGGAAGACGTTAGGCTCCACTCCTCTCCTGATAACCAAATTGGTTTTATTCCTGGTACTGGGTGCACTCTTGGGCATGATGAGTGCAAGCAGCAAGAGAGCTAAGAAAGGTAATACGGAAAAAAACCTAAAGAAAACCGGCACGATTGGAAACATTGCACTGATCGTCGTGATTGTCATCATCATTCTTGCAGTCTCTGTTTTTCATTAAACTCTCTGAAAAGGAACGTTCCCTGAGGGTTTCCTTTCCTGTTTAAATTTCGCGATTTTATTCTACGTAGGATAAAATCAAAAAAAAGTGTCAAAAATATTTGACTCTTACGCAACGTCATGCCCCTATTTTTGCTTCATAATTGATTTGATAATATGCAATTGTGAAAAAATATACGGTCAAAGAGGTTGCTAAAATTTCGGAAATTAGTATTCGCACCCTTCATTATTACGACCATATCGGATTACTGATTCCCGATAAACGGTCAGCAGCGGGATACCGGTTTTATACTGAAAACGAGTTGCTCACATTACAACAAATCCTTTTCTACAAGGAATTGGATTTTAGTCTTTCAGAAATCAAACTCATTCTTGCCGGTCAGAATTTCGACCTGATTGGAGCTTTGAAGGAGCAAAAGCAAGCACTTAATCAAAGAAAACAGCGACTGGATTCTATCTTGGATACTATTGAAAAAACTATCAGACACTTAGAAAAAAAGGACAGCATGAAATCACCGGATGAACTATACAAAGGATTAAATAAAGAAAAAACGAAGATCTACCGGAAAGAAGCGATCAAAAAGTACGGTAGAGAGACAATTGAAAAATCAGAAAGAAATCTAATGGCATTGGGAAAAGAAGGTTATGAATCTCTGCTCCGGAAACAAAAGGAAAATAGCCGAAAACTATTTGTTCTTAAGAACGAAGATCCCACATCTGCTGAAGTGCAAAAGGAAATTGCAGAACATTTTCAGATCATCAAGCAATTCTGGGGTGGAGACAAAACAGATACGGAAATGAGCAAAGCCTATGCTGGCCTGGGTCAGCTTTACGAGGCAGATGACCGGTACACCATGATAGACGGAGAACCCCAGGTGGAATTTGCCTCTTTCCTGAACCGGGCGATGCGCCACTTTGCCACTACCCAATTAACATAATGAAATTCAGGAACTGATGGTAAATCGTTATTTTGCCTGGAAAAAGAATCTTCATGCTGACCCGAAGATCATTTATAACCAATACGGGAGCCACTTTGGCGCAAATCGGGATCGCCGGAGCATTAAGTAGCACAAACAGAAAAAAAACACTTGCTACTTTCGACCTGCATTGTCATCCCCGGAGCCTGGCAACTTTCAAAAACATTCTGGAGAATCATTTGCAAGGGGCATTTATTGCACTCGTAGCAGACCTGCCACTTTTAAGACGTACCGAAACGGGTATCGTACCAGATGGCAAATTCCAGCCCGGGGAGGCATGGGCAGAGTTTGAGGCTCAGTGGAATCAGTATCAGTCTTATTTTTCGCAGACCGGGATCATTCCTGTATCCAGCTGGAAAGCATTTTCCCAGTCCCGGTCCAGAGGAAATTTTGCCCCATTTCTAGCCTGTGAAGGAGCGGATTTTTTGGATGGATCTCTGGAAAACCTTGACCGAGCATATACCATGGGACTAAGATCAGTTCAATTAGTTCATTATGTACCAAATGCATTAGGTGACCTGCAAACTTTCGCTCCCCAGCACAATGGCCTTTCTGCTTTTGGAAAGTCGGCTGTGCAAAGAATGAATGAACTGGGTATGGTGATTGATGTGGCGCATGCTTCCTATGATACGGTAAAGGGCGTTGTGGACACTTCTTCTGATCCTGTGATTTTATCCCATAGTATTCTGAAGAAGCCCCCTTTTTCACCCATATCTGCCAGAGCCCTGACGGAAGACCATGCCAGGATCATTGCCCAACATGGTGGCGTTATTGGAATGTGGCCCTCCGGACTATCGAATGATCTCGATGAATTTGCTGACAGTACCCTGAGAATGATTGATCTCGTGGGAATCAATCATGTAGGTATCGGTACCGACATGGATGCCAACTACAAGCCCGTGATAAAAAATTATGACGACTTCTATTCATGGTCCGACTTATTGGCAGAAAAGGGACTGCAGCAGGAGGAAATAAACAAGCTAACCGGAGGCAATGCACTACGGGTACTGAAGAAAGTCCTGGGATAAGCATTAAAAAAAAGTCCACCAGGTATTGTGGACTCTATAACAATTGGGTGACTATTAATTGAGAAAAGGTTATTCTTTCTTTTTTTCATGCCAACCGGGGTTGCTTACAAATGCAATTTTCTTACTATCGGGAGACCAGGAAGGTACATTGATCGTACCCTGTCCTCCATAAAGATAAGCTAAAACTTTGGGAGCTCCACCAGAAACAGGCATGGTCCGCAACATCACCCGTTTATAAAATGGGTGACCGGATACTTCAATATCAGAAGGGAAGGAAATAAATACCATGGACTGTCCATCCGGAGAGATATGCGGAAACCAGTCATTATATTCATCAAAAGTAAGTTGTACGGGATTGCTGCCATCAGGATCCATTCTCCAGATCTGCATGGTTCCGGACTGGGTACCATTATAGTAGATATATTTGCCATCGGGACCATACTCCGGCCCATCAACATGAGAGTTTTCAAAATTCGTTAATTGAACTTCCGTACCGGTTTCAATATCAGCACGATATAAGTGGTAACTGCCCCCGCCTCTTTGTCCCACGTAGATGACCGATTTACTGTCCGGCGACCATCCATGCCAATATGAAGGGGTATTACTGGTCACCATTTTGGGTGTACCACCCTCTAGTGGTACAACATATATGGTAGATCCACCTCCAGACATCCCTTCCCGGTGGCTACTGATAGCCAGCAGTTTTCCATCAGGTGAAATACCATGGTCATTATTATTCCGGTTTGCTTCACCAGTATTTATTTTGGTTAGCGCTCCCCCCGTCACCGGAATTCGATAAATACCGCCTTCCATATTAATAATGAGCTCTTTTCCATCCGGTGTCCAGTTAGGGGCCTCAAATCCCCGATCATCTTCATAAACGACTTTTCGTTCACCGGTCGAAACATCCATAATTTCCAACCGGCAGGCTAATCGTCCTTCTTCATAAGCATTATAAGAGGCAGGTACTTCGCGGTCAATGCGTACATTCCAGGCCACGCCATGCTCAAGAACTTCCGGATCATGAGAACATATAAACAGACCGGCCAGGCAACGTTTGGGCATATTTCTCATTTTATGCTCGCCAATATATTGCAGCGGTTCTCCCGGATGGGCGGCACGCATAATGAAAGTATTTCCCTTGCGTTCCAGCTGAATGATCGTATAGTTGGATTTTGGTGTAAAAATCTCGTCTTGCGGATCACGCATAAAAGCCCCTCTCAACTCACGCCACTGCAGCACTGTCAATCCATCTCCATGGAGCGTGGCACTAATATGCGCAGCCATCGCGTCATCCGACTCCCGGATCATCCATCCTATTTTACGATGAGCATTCATACCTTCGCCCTCAAAACCAAAATTTGCGGTCAGAATGAAATCCCCCTCCAGCTCATTATAGAGATAATGAAATTCATCTCTCTCAAACCAGATGTTATATCCAGCACCCTTAAGATTATATTTCTGGACCATAGTGTCGTAGCTTGACCCGCCCTCCAGTTTTGGTTCACCAATATCTTTACTGAAATTAAAAACACCGGTCATTGATTGACTATTTAAATTCACCATAAGAATGAAGAGAAACAGGATTACACAGGTATTCTTCATGGAACATGTTTTTTTAAGGAACATCAAACTAAGAAAATTTCAAGTGTCTGGCGCATGACGAGGATCATTTAAAACTTGCTAACTTTGATAAATTGGGCGTTCGATTGAGATTTCTGACATAAACGGCTTGAGATTTTCATCTATACTATCTTAATATTTGGATTGGCAACCGATCATATTGACCTTTAAACTGGCCCTGATCACCACCGTGATCCTCTTCTTCCTTTCCATACCGGTAGCATATTGGCTTACCAATACCAGGAGTAAAACAAAACCGGTCCTTGAGGCGCTGATTACCATGCCATTAGTACTCCCCCCCACCGTGATTGGTTTTTATTTGTTGGTAGCCTTTAGTCCCTCTTATCTCTTCGGTCAGTGGCTCGGTTCATTTGGAATCAAGTTTGTATTTACCTTCGAAGGACTGGTGTTGGCTTCCATTTTGTATAGCTTTCCCTTTATGGTGCAACCCATCCAATCTGGATTATCCAACCTGCCCCCCTCTCTGGCTGAAGCTTCGTATGTGTTGGGTAAGTCGAAATGGAAGACGCTGACGAAAGTGCTTCTACCCAATATTAAACCCTCACTTCTGACCGGTATTGTCCTCTCATTTGCCCATACGATAGGTGAATTTGGGGTAGTCCTGATGATCGGAGGCAGCATACCCGGCAAAACCAAAGTAGCCTCTATCGCTATTTATGATGAAGTCGAAACCCTGGATTATGCTATGGCAAACACCTACTCGATGATCTTATTCATAGTGACCTTCATTATCCTGGTCATTGTTTATCTGGTAAATGGAGGATACCTAAATCGGATGGGACGATGATAGCATGTCAAATAAACAAAACACTGCAGGGAGCCGGCGGCATCATACGTTTAGATACTACCTTTCAATTTCCTGCCCATTCATTTACTATTTTATTTGGAGAATCCGGAGCGGGTAAAACATCTATATTAAGGATGTTGGCCGGATTAATGGACCCGGAAAGTGGAACAATAACGTATGGGGACAAGGTTTGGTTTGATTCCGGCAAAGCAGTGAATTTACCACCACAGGAACGCAAGGTAGGATTCGTTTTTCAGGATCAGGCGCTCTTCCCAAACATGACGGTCCGGCAAAATCTCGAATTTGCAACCCGCTATCCCAACCAAAACAATTTAATAAATGAGATCATTGAATTATTCGAACTCGGGGATCTTCAACCGCTCAAACCTTTGACACTTTCCGGCGGGCAAAAACAAAAAGTGGCTTTGGCCAGATCCATTATTAATCAACCCGACATTTTACTCCTGGACGAACCGCTTTCTGCCCTGGACTTACGATCAAAGAATATGTTGCAGGATTACATTCAGAAAATGCATCAGGAATTCAAACTGACAACTGTTATGGTCAGTCATGACCTTTCAGGAATTCATAAAATTGCCGACCGGGTTCTGCAACTGGAAGATGGAAAAGTCAATGAAGTCAACAAAGAGTTCCTATTTGGCGACCGACAGGATGCGATCAGAGCCTCAATTCTAAAAAAAGAAAAAAGCGGAGATAAGTTCCATCTGAAAATTGAGCTCTCTGCCGAGGAATTTCTTAAACTAAAAAATCAATTAGATCAGGACGGCAAGATTAATCTCAGTCCTTAGACTTTTACCGAGATTCTAGCGAGATTAATTAATACATTTCTAAATGAAATCCCTCAGGAGGACAATACAATATCTGGACAGAGATGTAAATAAAGTAACCGGATTACTGAGTCGACCTATTTCCGCGTGCTTGTTTCTATCGCATTAAACAGGTTACGTTGGCAACCGGGATTAAACTTTTAAATTTAATTTTTTCATCTAATTTAGTCCGCAGTGCAAAATTAAGCAGAATACCATTGCTTAAACGAAAATCACCACCGTAACTCATTGTAATCCGAGAAATTGCTTCAATGGGTTCATCAAACATGAGCCAACCATTATCCAGATCCCTGGCATATTTTGAGGCAAACAATTCATCTTCAGAAAAGCCGGAATCAGAAAAGTTTCGCAGGGATTCATACACAAATTCTCCGTAAAAACTGAATCTTGCTCCACCGAAACGATAACTTACTCCCGTCATAAAATCCTGATTTTCACCCACCTTCTTCAACCTTAGAATACCACCGATTAATCCGCGATGACCCGCTTTAAGTGACCCATTCATCCAAAGCGCATATCCCGCGTTTTGTACATTCAATGTATCAAATTCATTCGCATAAGTGTACACTCTGCCAAAAGCGACATCGAGGCAACTGCTGTTCCAGTGTTCCGCCATATAGTTTGCCTGGACGGAAATCAAATCTGCTTTCTGTTGTCTTTGCAATGCAGCAATTTGTCCTCTGGTGTTGAAAATCTCTTCCTTCAGAATCAATCGCTCTTCCCGCGAAGAGGTGGTATCCAATTGCTCCTTCAAATCTTTAATATATTCCTTAAGCGGACCTTCCTGTTCAGCTAATTCCTGGGCCATCTCCCTCAGTAATACCGGATCCGACAGGGGGTCCTTGTCCCGGAACAAACTCATTTTAACCGCATACGCAAAGTGATTTATTCCATCATTCTTTGCAGTACCAAAGGATAAACTTAACGTAGACAACGTCTTCATGAAAGGGGTAGCCCGCCGATATTCGTCCAATCCCTTACGATCATAGTACAACACCCAAAATGGTTGCATCTCCAATGCCAGATCCGGGGCGAGGTTATAATTCTTAATCCGCCAGTCTACCTTAAAATCCTGTACAGTACCCGCCCGCGAAACTAATTCGGGAGTAGCGCCTAATAAAGAAAAGGCAGGGGCTGAAGGAATCGCAAACTCTGAGTTTCGCACCAGATCTTCCGATAGCGTGGAGGCCTCTTCGATATATTCATCACCAGAATAATACTGGTCGTAATACTCGTCTGTATATTCATCCTGAGCCAGACAAAGCAGCGTGCTAAACAGACAGAATAAAAGTATAAAGTAGCGTCTCATGATATTGGTTATTAGCTGTTTAAAAAGGTCATTACAAAAATGAAATAAACTAAGGCGAGTTCTATCACCCGAATGGGTGATTTTGGAAGCGCGACGAAAAAGAGCCGTGAGATTATCAAAGCACCAGGCTGAGAAACCGGATGATTACAACCGGTATGCCTTAGCTTTAGTAGAGGATTTAAGGGGATTCCAGGGGTCATCATAAGATTGCTTGAGGAAGAACTCCTTGTAATGAGCCACAGAACGTACGATACGTAAATAGTAGCCAGTGTAAAAGACCATGGCGGGTAAATAAAACAGCAATCTGTGCTTTTCTCGTGGATTTCTAACTATCAACATAATTGCACAAAATTGCATATAGTTGGTCAAGGTATAGAGGAAGATATTTGCAGGAATAATAAAGATCAACAGGTGTGAATAATTCCACATCATATCGATAATGTAAAAGATCCACTTTAAATTCAGTAATACATTATAACCTACATTTTCAAGTGATGAGACCATATTAATCCAGCGGAAGTTGGCATTGGGATAGAAGATGTCGATGTGCTTTCGCATCCTGAATCGAATGATAGATTTGTCCCAGCGCAGTCTTTGCTTGGTCAGCTTCTTAAACGAATTGGGCACACTGGTCAAACCATTTGCCATTGGTTCGAAATAGACTTTATAACCGAGTTTT
The DNA here is from genome assembly GCA_020436835.1 of Saprospiraceae bacterium. Classification (GTDB taxonomy): domain Bacteria; phylum Bacteroidota; class Bacteroidia; order Chitinophagales; family Saprospiraceae; genus JABDMH01. The sequence continues at coordinate 22,524 of JAGQWZ010000664.1, forward strand.
CGAATTTTGACCGTAATATCCCCATCCAGACCCGGACCGATGTCCCAACCACCGAGGCGTTTAATCACATCTGCCCGGAAGGTGCCAAAAGCACCCGAAATAATCCGGTAAATTCCCAGGTAAGATGTTACCATCCTGCCCACAAGAATAACTTTGAGGTATTCAATTGCCTGTAAGGTTGTTGCAAGGCTCTCTTTGGAATTTCGTACTTCGAGATTACCTCCCACTGCTGCTATACGCGGATCATAATAAAAGGGGATGAGAGACTTTTCAACCGCATCATAGTCAAAGGAACAGTCAGCATCGAAATGAACGATATATTTCCCCTTGCTATACCTGAGAGCAACATTAGCACCTGAGGCCTTGCCTCCCCTTACTTCACTGCTAATAAATAGATCGATCAAGCCCCTCTTTTCCAGATCACGGCCAATGATCCGTGTTTGGTCATCACTACCATCATCGACCACAATAATTTCATAGTTGCGGTAGGTCTGCTCCGCCAATGAACGGGTCAGCTTGAAAATATGCTTTCCTTCATTCTTTCCAGGTACAATAATGGAAACCAACGGATATTCAGCAAAAAGATCTACCCGTGCCTGTTCCCATTTTTGCCGGTTTAGAGATTTACTTAGGAAATAAAACAATACAACGACATAGTCGACTATCACATAACGGATCAATTCAAAAATGATAAAATACCAAAAGATCCGTACGATTTTTTCCAGACCTGCTTCTCGCCAATATGTGATCAGATCTTCAACAAACATTTCAAATTGCACTGGGAATTCCTGAAAGAATCGTTTCTACTGATTTCCCATTCATGGGCAGTACCTCCGCCGTCAATATTACCCGTTTTAATCTTAGATTATCGGATAACAGGTGATTTATCAAAAAGACGATACGCTGGCTAATGATTTCTGCATCTGATTGACGGGTATTCAGAAGAGAAAAATAGACAAAGGGAAATTTCACACCCCGAAAATCGAAGGGTTGTTGCGTTGCCTTGATGATCTGAATAATCTCGTTAAAGATCTTATAGCGATTCTCTTCTCCGACCTGCTTTATCAGGGAACTTAAATCATTAAAGTGCAGCTTCACGATATTTGATTGCCCGTGAGAATTCTGAGTCTCTTCGAAATCAACCGTCTTTATAAATAAATGCCAGGGCAACGTATCTTCAAGGATAGCATCATTTGATTTGTCCCTGGAGTGCAGTCTCCCATAATGGAGTGCATTGATCGCTTTATCAGTAAGTGAATATCGCTTCAGTTCTTTTTTGATCAGGTGCTCTACTTCCTGATCATGACCACAAGAACAGCAATAAGCTTTCATGGCATAATTTTGGAAATTAGCGTTGCATTCCTGACAGTAGTGCATTGTAGCCGGTTTATCGTAGTCGACCCCTATGTGTTTTAACTGGTGCTGACACTTGGGACATTCGAGACCATCTTGTCCGACATCAGACCTCTTAAAGTCAGAGATGGGAGCCACATGGGCACAGCGAAAATGATGTACCACTTCTTCTGATCTGAGGTGCGCAGAATGACAATGAGGACATACTTCACGATACATCAGATAGTCATTAAAACACTCGCTGCAGACATAGGTAGCGCTGTGAAAAAAGCCCTGCAAATAAGCGTCTTTTTCCATCTTTTCCAAAAGCGCAATAAAGTGCTTTTGATTCGCATTCCTTTTTGTAAAATCAGAGAGCACCGGGTAATAAATACCGGACTTGTCAATAAAAGGCGATATATCTTCTTTATCCCTGGTGTGGATATAGGCCAAAAAATTAAATAAGACCTGCTCTTCATAGCTCTGATTTCCCGAAAGGTTGACGCTTTCAATCCTGGCCAGCAGTTTTTTTAGCGGGACCTGTAATTGATAAAGATGATTAAGATCATGGATGCAGCCATCCGTATTTTGGTCGAGCACACCGCTAATAGATCCCGATTCCTTACAAATAAACACCGGCTTAAGAAAAAGGCAGTGATCAAAATGACTGCGAATTCTGGATACTAATTTTATTGCATAGTCCTGATCTGTATATTCAATGATAATTCCATCATAGGTAGAAAGGTGGATTAGATCTCCCCTGAAAAAGTCCTTGACACTGGCAAGTTGCATACCGTCCAAAACCATTTCTCTTATTGCTAAATGGGTGGCTAGAGGAGAACTGGACATTGGGTTCAACCTGTTTAGATCCGGATTCTGTAGATTATTCATGAAGTACTCAGAATAGGTTTTGAAATTTTGACATTAAGTTTGTAGAATGCCTTCCACTTCTCCAATTCTAACTCATTGATTGGCAAAATATCGGCAACGATGCTCCGGGTTGTTGGCTCATATTTCTTTTGAAATTCCTCAGGCAATTGATAGGTCGCAAAAGAAAACCGCTGAAGAATTCCAAAGCTGGTGGAGCCATCAGGAAACCTGACATCAACTACATCTCCCTCCTGCAAATGCTTTAGATCTTTCTGATCATAGAATGCTTTGATATATAAATTTGTCGGTTTATGCACCGAAAGGACGATGTCCGATTCCAGCGCCACTTCGTAGTCCTCCTTGTATATTTGGGTGATAGTGCCTTTCACCGGGGACACGTAAGCCTGAAGGGATGGAATTGAATTTCTTTGACTGGCATTTTCCAGTTCCATTTTCTTTCTTTCATTGTAGCGTTCGATTCGCTCCTGATTGTCTAAATATTCCAAATATTGTCTTTGAAATCGAATTTCCTCTTCGTTACTCACTATTTGATTTTCCAGGTCAATAAGCCGGTGATTATACTGGTCTAATTTTGTACTGGGATAGATATCGAGGTAAACCTCATGTTCGATTCTCTTTTTTTCATGTTCTGTGACTCCGATTAGACGGCGTGCTTCATTAATTGAGATGTTTGCCAGCTCAATTCTCTTTTGGGTCGTCAATCTTTCCCGTACGATCCAATCAAGATTATCACTACTGATCACGAATTCCTTTGTTGCCAGAATAGGCTGAGGGGCGTTAATTGCTTTTTCCGAATAATAAAAAAAGAGGGTATCTCCGATACTGACTGAATCTCCTTCTTTAAATACAAAATTGATAATCTGAATGTCTTCAGTCAATTGAATATCGAGTTTTTTAAATAGGACCTGGCCTTCGCCTCTTACATATAAATTCTTCTTTACTGCAACGAAAAGTACAAATGCAAAGGCGCCGATAAGTGCAACCAAATATATAATACGATCCCAGTTAATTTTTTTCTTTTCCGGACGTACCTCCTGCAGTACCCTTATCTTGCTTTCGTTCCTATTAAAATCTGTGCTCTTCATGCCACCCCACTATTTTCTTGTCCAATTCAATTAAATCATCCAGACTGACGATACCCGCCGAATCCGTTCGCAATTGCATGACTAATTGGTCCAGAAAATTGTCCATTTCCAGTTTTGTTCCAAAATCACCAGGCCGTATTACAGGATAAATCATACCGGCTGACAATGGTCCGATTCTCCGGATCAAAGCCGGATATTCGGTGTTCAGCTCTTGATTCCTTTCCGGCACCACATAGATTTTGTTTACAATTGAAAGGAGTGTTTTGAAAAGCGCTTCCTTGGTTTTTAGAGGAACTGAAATAGAAATATCAAAATTCTTACGGAAATTAGTCAGGGTTTCAATTATTTCCCTGTAGTCGTCTGGTTCAGCTGCGAGAGATGATAGCAGACTAATATGCATTTTTGGAGTTAGGGACAAGGAGGTCAACGAGTTTAGATCACTGGCTAAGGTACTTTCAGCCTTAAGAGGATCGACCGAAAAGCGAATGGTCAAATCCGTTCCGACCGCTGCGTCAAGTAAAGCAGCATAATTAAGGTAGGTTTCTGAAGATACCCCGGCTTCGACACAGATTTCTTTAATTCCATTTTGAAGGGCAAATTCAATAAGGAAATTGGGTTCGTATTCTAGCAGGTTTTCGCCTCCGCAGAAAAGGATGCGATCGGAATTGTATTTTTGTACAAATAAATTGTAGTCTTTTACATCGATGTACGGTAAAATATCCTGTGCATTGATCATCGAAAAGATTTTCAGTGCTTTGAGATACATTTTTTGCTGAATATCGATGAGCTCAAGATCAACACTGAATATCTGATCTAATTTGTCAACGACTGACATCGGACTATATTCCGGATCAGCCAACCGTCTTTGCCGGATACTTCGATTTATCCCGACTGCCAGTTGTTCTTTTTTATAGAAATACTGTACATATTGCCGATGGGTGTACTCGTATTCATAATAGTGCGTAAGTAGCTCATTGTCCAGACCCTCCTGAAAAGATTTATAATCCAATATGAATTTCTTCTGCTTTGCAGTCTTCCATTCTTTTCTGGATGACTGGGCAAAAGGCAAAGGAATAGAGACACTCACACCCCCTGCCACATAATCTCGAGCATTATACTGAGAGTTTATTCCTCCGTTATAATAATTGTAGCGTACCTGGGCACTGAGATCAATATTATTCGACCAATGGAACTGATGGTCCAATGCTTTGAGATTCTTTTCCAACACGAGGGACTGGGTCATGGTGTCTATGCCCCTTTTCTCGATTTCTTCAAAAAGCAGATCAAAGACAGGCAGATTATTGATCTGCTGATCCTTGAGACTGGAATCGATTTGTATCGACTCAAGGTGGGTCCTGTAGTTCCTCAGGAATATCTCGGTTTCTGCCTTTTTCGACATGACATTGAGAACATCTTCCCAGTGGCTATACCGGAGATAATACATCTTTTCCACAACTTCCAGGAGATTGGAGAGAACATCCAGCCTGCGTTCAATAACCTTTACTTTCTCTTTGTTGAAGGTATAAATGATGTAGTCGAATGACTTCCGGTAACTCAGGTCCGTCAGCGCACTTCCCTGTTCTGCCAGCATCACTTCGTATTCAAGCTTCTTCTGTGCCAACCGGTGTTTCTGCGAAATCAGGCCACCTTTAAAAAGGTCCCAGTTTAGACCGGCCGAAGTTCGCCACTGATAGAAAGTGCCATCTTCCTCCAACAGAGACCCGGCAAAATTATTGAGATAGTTGGCCTGCAAATCCACTCCTTTGTCGTCCTTGATGACCTGCATTTCCGCTGCGCTCTCTTCCAGCGCTGAATTCAATTGTATCGAATCGACGGCCTTGGGTCCGAAAAGGAGTCGCAAGTCATTCACATCTCGAGAGAACTGATGCTTCAATAAACTTTCTTTGACGTAAGTATCGACCAAACTTTCGAGCTGAACAGATATGGATGCCATCATCTGATCTTCCTGTGCAATAACAGGTGAAGAAAGAAATATTGCAATAGCCCACAAAATAAGAGCTCGGTACATAAGCCCGTAATTAATCCATTTAGGGAACTATCATCAAAAAACAGACCAGCGACCACGGAGATTTCCACGCTGGCATATATGTACTTTATTTGAAAATTGTAAAGTGCTCGCTGCCAATTTGTAAGTCGGAACGCTAAAATCGAAAATATTTGAAAGTTTCTCGACCTGTAGTAAAAATGTTAATCCTTGTAGTTTATTTACTAAGCCTTAAGTAACGGACTGAAGCCTGAGTACGGTTTTCTACTTCCAGTTTTCTGAAGACGTGTCGAAGATGCGTTTTGATCGTGTTGACAGAGACTTCCAATTCCACAGCAATTTCATTGTTGGACTTCCCTTCGATGATCAGATCCATGACCCGTTGCTCGCGATCCGTTAGTATGTGATTCATAGCCCAGATTATAGTCTGCTCAAATCTAAGGCATGACTTCTATAGTTAGATCACCTATAAGGGTGATATTACCTTCCCGGGCAGAACCCCTTATGTGGTTATAAAGAAGTCCGTGATATTGATAACGCATCAATATCACGGACTTCTCATAACTCGTTCCAGGTGGAACCTTACAAAAATCTTATTGTGAAACCGTAATGATGATAAGCCAAACGATCGCTAAAACGAGGGCGGCCACTTCTACGGCAAGAAAGAAGAGCAAGGACAAGTTTTCCTTAACCCAACTCGAATTAATATATGACATAATTGATAGATCTTAAATTTCGCAGGACAGAGAAACAAGGCAATGGTTCCTCTTCCTGACATAAATAATGAGTTGTGCAGACGGGAAATGCAATCTCCCGTATAGTAAAAACAACTCTGCGATCTAACAAAGAAAACGGTGAAGTAACACTACTCTGTCCAGGCATCTCGTATATCCTCTAAGCAACGGGACATTGGAACGACTGATGGCGAAAATCAGAGGAAGCTGCGTGCAAACCGGTCTGCTATATTCCAGATCCTCCAATACCTCTTCTTCCTGCAAGACCAGATGATCCCACAACGAAAAAGTAGATTTGCCAAACGTATAAGACGCTTTCTCCCCACTCTGTTGAAGACCTGGATTTTTTGCATTGAGCATGCTGGGATCGAACTTGGGCACAGATCCAGAGACCAGAAACAAACAGATGATTAAAAACCGAAATCCACTCATGACATTGTTCAGTCTTCTCTCGCAAATTTACACTTAATAGTGGAGGGGAAACGATTTATTTTCGTGAAGTCTGGCTGACCGGAAGATCCCAGCAGGCAAGAAATGATTGCGGTTATGTGGACTACTCAGGATTACCGCAAGGGCGAACCGTGGTCAAAAAAAAAGCCGCACTACTTTTAATGCGGCTTTGTAATACCAACTTATGTACCAGTACTGCAAACTTTCGATTTAAATAATTTTATTAATACATAAAAAAGCCAGCGGCCGATTGAGCGATTAGCGATTCAAAAGAATTCCATCAGCGCTCCGTTTTTTTTCTTCTAAAAAAACACATCTTCAACCAGCACGCTGGCCGTCACCCAATTGACTCTCAATTTTTTCGTTCTTGTTCTAAATCTGCCAACTAAAAGATGAATCTGCTCTCATGAGCCCATAAACATTGATTGTCCATTGGATTATTGCATTTTGGTTACCAACTAACCAATACCGTTAACTCTTCCGGTGATGTTCGTAAAAATGTTTTGAAAGAAATCTCTTTGAACCAGAGACTTATAGATGTGTCGTAATAATTACTCTCTTATAAAGGCTAATTTATTGCAAATATTGTCCAATAGCAAAAATTAAAATGTTAAAAGTTGGAGTCATTAAATTTTCTCATTCATGACAACTCATGACTCACCGTACGATCCGGGGGGATTTTGGCTGCAATAAAAGCGGTAAGTATTTCCAGCCCCTTAAGATAATCCTCGTTATTATTTATGACAAGGTCAACTCGTTCCCTCAGATGTCGTATGTAGGTGGCATAGGCAGGCATCACATGATTCTGGTATCGATGCAGGATTTCGTCAAGCGTATAATTTCGTTCATTAATATCCCTCTTGATGCGCCGGATGAGCTTCAGGTCTTCTTTTGCATGCATGTAAATGCTGTAATCAATCATTTTGACCAACGAAGGCCGGGCATATAAAAACAACCCCTCCACGACCAGGACCGGAGCCGGTTTATAAATAAGGACCTCATTAACCTCCACTTCGTTATTGAACAGATATACCGGTCGCTGCACTGACTGGTCATCGATCAGTTTCAGAATATCTTGTTCAAAGGTCTCAAGATCCAGGGCACCGGGCACATCAAAATTAAGGTAGCCGTGCTGATCGGCTTTCTGCTCTGTTCTTGCCTGATAATATTCATCCTGGGAGATGATGCAAACTTGCCCTGGTTTGAATCGACTCCGGATTGCATGCAGGACCGAGGTCTTTCCGGATCCGGATCCTCCTGTAATTGCAATAACCGTTTTTTCTTTCATAGCTAACCCTGCCGAAAAATAAGACATATCTACTTAACCCATCCTATTTTGAAGATGACAAAAGACCATGATCAAAAAAAGAGCTAGCCACCTAGATTTGTTATATTGTCTTGCCTATGGAAATGCTAAATGATGTATTCAGGGGCATCATTGGAATGGCCGCCCTTCTCAGTGTTTGTTTCTTTCTCAGCAGTGATCGCAGATCGATTGATTGGAAGTTGGTAGGCATGGGTTTGGCCCTGCAGGTAATACTGGCTTTTCTGATGCTGAAAGTTCCCTTTGTTCGGGCCATTTTTAAGTTTATTGTCGATTTCTTCGTTTTGATGATCAATGCGACTCAGGAGTCGGCTCAATTTCTATTCGGTGATTTGGCAGATCCAGCTCAGACTTTTGGTTTTGCCTTTTATGTTTTGCCCACGATTGTCTTCTTCTCCGCTCTTTCATCATTACTCTATTATCTGGGAATTCTCCAGAAAGTGGTCTACGGATTTGCCTGGCTCATGAACAAGACCATGCGGCTTTCCGGAGCGGAGAGTCTGGCGGCCGCAGCTAATGTATTTATTGGTCAGACTGAGGCACCACTGGTCGTCAAACCTTATTTGGAGAGAATGACCAAATCGGAAATGAATTGTCTGATGACCGGGGGCATGGCAACGATCGCAGGAGGTGTCTTCGGTGCTTATATGGCCATGCTGGGTGGAAACACAATTGAGGGAAAACAACTATTTGGTATGCATTTACTTACCGCATCGATCATATCTGCTCCGGCAGCAATCGTCGCAGCTAAGATGCTATTTCCCGAAAAGAAAAGAGAAAACATAGATCAGAACATACATATTCCCCGAACGGAAGCAGGAAGCAATGTGCTGGACGCATTATCAGGTGGCACTACGGATGGGGTTAAATTGGCTGTCAATGTTGGAGCTATGCTCCTGGCGTTCATGGCCTTCATTTATCTGGCAAATGGTATCTTTTTTGAGTTCGGACAATGGACAAATCTAAATGAAATCATAGCGAATAATACCGGTGGAGCATACGAAGGATTAACACTTCAATATCTGTTTGGAATTCTTTTTAGTCCGATCGCCTGGTTACTGGGAGTCCCCGGTACCGACATGGTAGCCGTGGGACAAATGCTGGGTGAAAAGACCATTCTCAACGAATTTTTCGCCTATGTGACTTTGACAGATATGAAAAATGCGGCGAGTATATCACCCAAGTCGATTATCATTGCAACCTACGCCCTCTGTGGATTTGCGAACTTTGCTTCGATTGGAATTCAAATTGGCGGTATTGGTGCCATTGCTCCTGGTCAAAGGAAAAACCTTAGCCAGCTGGGTGTACGGGCACTGATTGGTGGTACAGTTGCATGCCTTTTCACTGCAGTTATCGCTGGTGTTCTGGTCAGGGAATTGTAGCGGAATCTAATAACCATGGAAGAGATACTTATTCGAATTGAAAAAGCAACTGCTTTTCTTCTGGAAAAGAGCGAGGGACGCAAGCCCAGGGTCGGGATCGTCCTTGGATCAGGTTTTTCCGATTGGACTAATAAATTAAAAACGATTCTGGACATACCTTATAAGGAGATCCCCGGGTTTCCAACCACAAGTGTAATCGGTCACCGGGGTCACCTGATCCTGGCTGACGTGGAAGGCTTTCCGGTGCTTATCATGCAAGGTCGATTTCATTACTATGAAGGGCACAGCATGCCGGAACTTGCTATTCCAATCAGGGTATTTAAAAAACTCGGGGTAGAAACCCTGCTACTCACTAATGCATCCGGTTCAATAAATCGAAACTATCAACCGGGCGATATTATGATATTGAGTGACCATATCAATTTGGTGCAGGACAATCCCCTGATTGGACCAAACGTAGAGGCATTTGGTACCCGATTCCCCGACGCAGCAAACATATATACCAGTGAGCTTCAACAAATCGGACTGCTGGTGGCGGCTAAGTATGGCATACGCGCTCACAATGGAGTTTATGTGTTCACCAGTGGCCCTGCCTTTGAAACACCGGCAGAAATTCGAATGATGCGTACGCTTGGCGCTGATGCTGTAGGCATGAGCACGGTCCCGGAAGCAATGGCGGCTTGCCATGCGAATATGAAAGTCTTAGGCATTTCTCTCATAGCCAACCTGGGATCTGGAATGGCCGACCATCCCCTTACGCATGAAGATGTCATGCACACCATGAATAGGGTTGCCCCCAATCTGCATCAGATCCTCGATGAACTCGTGCTGAAATTATCTGCAATGTCCTGAGTCAAACTACAAGCCAGCTATTGATGAATATCAAGGAACTGATTACCAAAAAAAGAGACAGGAAAGCGCTAAGCTCCCAAGAAATCGGTCAATTAGTCAAACTGGTATGTGATCCGGAAGTCCCGGATTACCAAATCAGTGCTCTCTTGATGGCCATATTTCTCAATGGGATGGATGATATGGAAATCGCCTCCCTGACCAAAAACATGGCTTACTCTGGTGAGGTGCTGGACTTCAGCAATGAACCCGGCCCCATCCTGGACAAACATAGTACTGGTGGTGTAGGTGATAAAACCTCACTGATTCTTGTTCCTCTCCTAAATGAGCTTGGTCTTAAGATTGCGAAGCTATCCGGTAAGGGACTTGGCCATACGGGAGGAACCCTGGACAAACTCTCCGTTTTTGATGGCTTCCGGATCGATCTGAGTAAAAACGAAATTCAACGACAGGTCGGGAAAATTGGCATGGCAATTACCGGGCAAACAGAATTTCTGGTTCCTGCCGACAAAAGGATTTACACGCTTCGTGATCTCACCTGCACCATCGAATCGATTCCACTCATTGCTTCCAGTATAATGAGCAAGAAAATCGCATGTGGTGCCGGCCATATTCTTTTGGACGTCAAGGTCGGTAGTGGTGCTATGTTCAGTGATCTTGAGCATGCCAGTATGCTCGCCAGACAAATGGTCTCGATTGGTACAGCACTGAACGTACCAACCAGGGCCGTGCTGACGGATATGAGTGTCCCACTAGGCAGCTGCATAGGAAACGCGCTCGAAGTGAAGGAGGCTATTGAGATATTGAAGGGTGAGGGTGACCTCCGATTAAGAACGCTTTGTTTCGAGCTGGCCGCAAGAGCCTTTCAAATGGTCAATGAAAATATTGAATATCAAGAAATTGATTATCAGATAAATAGAGCGATTAACTCAGGCAATGCATTAAACAAACTTAAAGTACTGGTTGAAGCTCAGGGTGGAAATTCTGAGTATATATATCATCCTGAACGGCTTCCTCTTGCCTTACATCAATCGTCGGTAGCTGCCCCAAATAGTGGTTACATTTCCAGACTGGATGCCCGGAAAATCGGTATGGTATCGATGCTAAGCGGAGCTGGAAGAGTGAAAAAAGAAGACATATTAGACCTTGGCGCTGGTGTGATACTGGAGGCCAATTTCGGGCAATATGTCCGCACCGGTGACCCCCTTGCATCCATATTTGCAAGCAGTCAAAGTAAATTAGCCGAAGCAGCTGATGTTTTGCAGTCAGCTTTTGAAATCAGCCAGCAAGCTCCGGGAGATTTACCATTGATTTTAAAAGAATATTAATCCTACTTTCCGATCGGGTGCCAGGTTGTTTTTATCTCTTGGGTTTCCATAATCGGATACGGCCCCTCAACCGCAGCTGCGGCATCCCGTCTGATAACTCTTAAAATGTGCTCGGAGCCCATTTTTTCCATTTCCATACTCTGTGCCTGGTTATCGCCCAGATAGATTAACGCATTAACGTCCAAATGAGAGGAAAAATGCGGAAGCAATTCCTCCAACTTTCCTGTCAGTATATTTACCACTCCAGCCGGCAGATCAGAAGTCTGCAAGACTTCAGCAAAATCTAATGCGACCACAACCTGGGAAATATGAACTAAGGTGACGGTGGTATTTGCCCCTGCCAGCACGGGTAATATAGCAGAAACCAATGCCTGAAGACCGGCAGTTTCATCCATTAGAACACCGACCACGCCCATCGGCTCCGGTACTGAAAAATTAAAGTGCGAACTGGCTACTGGGTTGACTGTGCTGAATAATTGCACGTACTTGTCACACCAACCTGCATAGTGAATAATGCAGTCGATCGCAGCCTCAACATCGGCATGAGCCGCCTTATCACTCATACCCTGGAGTTGCAGATCGCCAATGAATTGCAACTTTCTTGTTTCTACCATTTCTGCCATTCGATACAGTATCTGGGACCGATTATAGGCGCTTCGGGACCTCCACACCTTGCATGCTGAACGAGCGGCAACGACAGCATTTCGAAAGTCTTTCCGAGAAGCCCTGCAAACATTGACAGTCGTATTTTGCCCAACTGATATTGCAAGGTAACGGCCCGATTCAGTTCGGGGAAATTGACCTCCGATATAGAGCTTGTATGTCTTAGCCACCTCTACCCTGCCCGTCTTTCGATTGCCATTCTGGGACGGATTATCCACTTTCTTTTCTCTTGTTTTTTCTTTCATTTCGATTAAAATTGAACATATGCTGCCAAGCCATGGATACCTCCCTCGCGGCCAAAACCACTTTCCTTGTAGCCACCGAAAGGAGCGGTAGGATCGAATTTATTGTATGTATTTGCCCAGACCACCCCTGCCTGCAGTTCCCGGGTCATCTTAAAAATCTTTGCGCCTTTGTCGGTCCACACCCCGGCCGACAGACCGTAAAATGTATTATTCGCTTTTTCAATCACCTCTTCCAGAGTACGAAAAGTCTGCAGCGTCAATACCGGCCCGAAGATTTCTTCCTGAACGATCTTGTTTGATTGAGACACCTGGGTAAATAAACTCGGTCGGCACCAGAATCCCTTCCCGCCTGGTAATTCACAAGAACTCTGATAAAGATCAGCTCCTTCCTTTACTCCGGTCTTGATGTACCGATTGATGGTCTTCAACTGGTTTGCAGAATTAATAGCACCGATGTCGGTATTCTTATCGAGAGGATCCCCAACAATTAAGGTCTCCATCCGGTCTTTTAGCTTACGAATAACTAACTCTGCAACGGATTCCTGAACAAAGAGCCGGGAGCCGGCGCAACATACATGCCCCTGATTGAAGTAAATTCCATTGATTATCCCTTCTACTGCCTGATCTAATGCGGCATCTTCAAGGATGATATTGGCTCCCTTTCCCCCCAATTCCAGCGTTAATCTCTTGCCGGTTCCCGCTAATTTGGATTGAATCATTTTACCCACCTCCGTAGACCCGGTGAAAGCTATTTTATCAATTTGCGGATGGGCAACCATATCGGATCCCGTGTCGCCCGCTCCGGTAATGATGTTCACAACACCGGGTGGAAGATCAGCCTCTCTTATCAATTCTGCCAGTTTGAGGGCGGTAAGTGGTGTCGTCTCCGCCGGTTTAAGGACAACAGTGTTTCCCGCCGCCAGTGCAGGAGCAATTTTCCAGGCTGCCATAAGAAGGGGAAAATTCCAGGGAATGATCTGGCCCACCACCCCCAAAGGGCGAGGTTTCCGATTCGGAAAAGCATACTCAAGTTTGTCTGCCCAACCGGCATGATAGAAAAAGTGCGCCGCCGCCAAAGGAATATCGATTGATTTACTTTCACGGATAGGTTTACCGCAATCCATACTCTCCAAAACGGAAAATTCCCTTTCCCTTTCCTGGATCAACCGGGCAATCCGAAAAATGTACTTTGCCCGGTCCACTGGATTGAGGGACTGCCACGCAGGAAGTGCGTTCCGGGCGGAATTGACCGCTTTATCCACATCCCGACTATTCGCCAGGGCAACGGTAGCAATTCTCTTACCGGTCGCAGGATTAATCGTCTCAAAATAATCACCCGACGCCGGAGGGACAAATTGATTGTTGATAAACAAATCGTACTTTTCCTTCAGGAGAAGATGGTCTATACTTTCCGGAGCTTTATCGTAAGACCATTTCGTTTGATAATTTATTGTGAGCTTCTTATTGGATTTAGCCATCATCAGTCTTTAGAGAAATAATTCATACTTTGATAAATACCGGTTTCCTGCTTTACTATTTGCATCAATAAGTCATTGGCAAGGCTACTGGCGCCAAATCGAAAATAATTATTGTTCAACCAGGCTTCACCGAGGGTCTCTTTGAGTACAACCAGATATTGCAGAGCCAGTTTGGCGTTACTTATTCCTCCGGCAGGCTTCATGCCTACCTGGAGCCCTGTTTTGTAGTAGTAATCTCTGATTGCCTCAAGCATCACCAGTGTGACCGGTAATGTTGCGGCCGGTTGAATCTTACCGGTACTGGTCTTGATAAAGTCAGCGCCGGCATGCATTGCGATGTCACTGGCCAGCCGGATGTTGTCCAGTGTTGACAGTTCTCCGGTCTCGAGGATCACCTTCAAATGAGCCTTTCCACAGGCCTCCTTTACTGCAGCAATTTCGTCATATACATAGTGGTAGCTTCCTTTAAGAAATTCACCCCTGGAAATCACCATATCTACTTCGTCTGCTCCCTCACTAACAGCATATCGGGTTTCTTCCAGCTTGACGTTCAGCGTAGATTGCCCACTGGGAAAAGAAGTGGCCACAGAGGCCACCTTAACTCCGCTGTCTTTCAGACATGATTTGGCTACAGCCACAAAAGGAGGATAGACACAGACTGCCGCCACCTGAGGTAAACCGGCTATTTGATCATGCAAATGCCGGGCTTTAATACAAAGCTGTCGAACTTTGCCCTCCGTGTCATCACCGGAAAGCGTGGTGAGATCCAGCATACTGAGGGCCAGACGCAATGCATATTTCTTTGAATCTTTCTTTATACTTCTGGCTTGCAATCGACTCACACGTTCTTCCACACCTACTTGATCAATTGGGGGTGAAAAGGCTCTGGTGATATTCATATTAGCACTATGGTTAAGGTTTAAATACCTGACTACAAGTTTAATGCCAGGTAGTCAGGGTAAGCGGTGATAGATCTGACGCTCATGTCGCTTAAAATGTAACTCAAAAAAAAGAACCATTTGCACCAGAGTCAAGCGACCGACAAAGGGATGCTTATAAATCTCCCTATCCAATAAATCCCGATCCAGGCTCAGTAGATATTGAACTAATTCTTTTCGTTCCAGATTCCAACTGTCCCGGAGTTCAGGCAAACCAGAGAATACTGGCATATCCTGACTTCCTAAGCCCTTAGGAGCTTTAAATTTCAAAGATGAATTGGAATATATCTGCAGGAGATACAGACGTAATCTCGATCGGAATCCCGCCCTTCTCAATGGTGGGTTGAAACTGAGTTTCTTCTTCACATATGCCAAAGACAATCTTTCACTTAACATTACATGACTCAATACCTGCATCACTGACCACACTCCGGGAGATTTCGAATGATTCAGAACCGACTGGTCATATTTAGCCAGTTCGTTAAATAGCTTTTTCAAACTAGTGTCTAGTTCATCAATTTTTTCATAGATCTTTTGATGTCCTCCTTCCAGGTACATGCCTCTAAAATTAGACTATTATCCCATGCAATATAGTGAGATAGTTTTTCATCGTTCTGCTTTGATCGCTCCGACAATGCCTGAAAATCAAATTTTCCTCAAAATGACCGGGCTAATAAAATTTATAAACCTAGATTTATGGAGGGACACATATTTGCTCTATAAAAAAAATAATAAATGGATATCCGAAGATTTCACCTGATTTGGCTTGTTCTATTTCTTCCGGTATTGGTTATGGGCCAGGTTAAGAAAGCACCTGACCGGGTACGGGGAGAAGGACCCTGGAATCAGTTGATCATCCGGGGAGTAATGTTGATCAACGGCAATGGAGCTCCTCCCCGTGGACCAATCGACATTGAGGTAGAGAATAATATCATCAAGAAAATATCGGTGGTAGGCTATCCTGGTGTTGATATTGATCCGCAAAGCAGGCCCGTCCTGAAAGAAGGAGGCCACGAAATCAATTGCGAAGGCATGTATTTGATGCCTGGATTTGTCGACATGCATGGACATATTGGTGGAAAAGCACAGGGAGCGGATGCCGAATATGTCTTCAAACTCTGGATGGGACATGGCATCACTACCATCAGAGATCCATCATGTGGCAATGGCCTGGATTGGGTGCTGGAACATCGTGAACGTAGTCTAAAGAATGAAATCACCGCTCCACGGATTAAGGCATATACGGCCTTTGGTATGGGTTCCGGCGAAGAGATAAGTACTCCCGAGATGGCACGTGAGTGGGTAAGGGAAAATGCAGCCAAGGGAGCAGATGGCATCAAGTTTTTTGGTGCCCCGCCGGCAATCATGGCCGCTGCATTAGGGGAAAATAAAAAGTTAGGTCTACGATCTGCCTGTCATCATGCCCAGATGGATGTAGCCCGGTGGAATGTACTCCATTCGGCCAGGGCTGGACTCACCAGCATGGAGCATTGGTATGGTTTGCCGGAAGCACTTTTTGAAGACCGTACTGTTCAGGACTATCCCCTTGATTACAATTATCAGAACGAACAACATCGCTTTGCCGAAGCAGGTCGCCTCTGGCAGCAGGCTGCTCCCCCCTACTCTGACCACTGGAATGAAGTGATGCAGGAGCTACTTGACCTGGACTTTACCATAGATCCCACTTTTAATATTTATGAGGCAAGCCGTGACCTGCACCGGGCGAGAAGAGCTGAATGGCATGAGGACTATACCATGCCCTCACTCTGGCGTTTTTACCTACCCAGTAAAATAAGTCATGGAAGCTACTGGCACTTTTGGGGCACGGAACAAGAAGTGGACTGGAAAAAGAACTATCAGCTTTGGATGACTTTCATTAACGAGTACAAGAACCGGGGAGGCAGGGTGACTGCCGGTTCTGATTCCGGGTTTATTTATCAGCTGTACGGGTTTGCTTATATCCGTGAACTGGAACTCCTGAGAGAGGCAGGATTTCATCCGCTGGAAGTCATTCGGTCCGCCACGCTCAATGGTGCCATCGCCCTGGGTATGGAAGATGAAATTGGCACCGTGGAGGTGGGAAAGAAAGCAGATTTTGTCATCGTAGAGGAAAATCCGCTCCAGAATCTGAAGGTCTTGTACGGTACCGGTGCCATTAAGCTGACCGATGACAACGAGGTCGTACGGGTGGGTGGCGTTAAGTATACGGTAAAAGATGGAATAATCTACGATGCCAGGCAGCTTCTGGAAGATGTAAAATCTTTGGTCGATGAGGCGAAGAAAAAGGAGGATTTTGAAATCATGCAACCCGGAATATCCGTTAAGTCAAAAACCTGATCCCGGGCCAAAAAGGTTGGCCGCTCAATGTCCTGAATTGCTGGTAGAATTGCCATATAAGCCGTATACTTGCCGGCTATGAAAGTATTGCAGATACCCTACTCCGATGTCGAACAGTTCTCGCAAACAGACATTGCCTATGCCCAGCAGAAAGAGGAGCTCGCCAAATTCGCAAAATATTCACCTGCACTCGATCAGTTTGCCCGCATCATAGAAGACAAAAGTCAGGAAGCGATTGATCGTCAGGTTGTTTACGAAGTACTGAGTGAACAGTATGCGCAGTATGTCACGGACACATCATCGGCGCTGCCACTGTTGGAGCAACTAAAAGATGATAACTGTTATACTGTGATCACTGCTCATCAGCCGGTATTATTTACCGGACCGGCATATGTTGCGTATAAAATAATTTCGGCTGTAAAGCTGGTCCGTGATCTGAGAAGCCGCTATCCTGAATACCAATTCGTGCCGCTTTTCATTACTGGTGGTGAAGACCATGACTTCGAGGAAATGGATCATACCCAACTTTTTGGAAAAACAATTCAGTGGGTAAATGAAGAGAGCGGCCCGGTAGGACGTATGAGCACCGAATCGTTGGCCCCGGCATTAGAAGCATTGAGGGAAATACTGGGCGATTCTCCCATTGCACAAAAAGTGTACGACATTTTTTTAAAAACGCACACACAGCACAAAACATATTCCGTTGCTTTTGCAGATCTGATCAACGCGCTTTTTGGCGAGCTGGGTCTTATCGTCGCCAATATGGATGACCCGCGATTCAAAGAAAAAATGAAGGATATATTCCGGGATGAATTGCTAAAT
Source organism: Saprospiraceae bacterium (assembly GCA_020436835.1). Classification (GTDB taxonomy): domain Bacteria; phylum Bacteroidota; class Bacteroidia; order Chitinophagales; family Saprospiraceae; genus JABDMH01. Next base: position 40,387 of record JAGQWZ010000664.1, read on the forward strand.
CACCACTCATCGGAATATGTCAGAAGTACTCAGAAAGAAATTGAAGCAGCGGGATTTAGTCCTCAGGCATATGTACGCGAAATAAACTTATTTTACCTTGATAAGGGACTTCGGAATAGAATAGAAAAAGAAAATGGGGCTTACACAATTGTCGATACCGATCGGCAATTTACCGAAGAGCAAATGCTGGACATGCTGGAAAATCATCCGGAAAAATTTAGCCCGAATGTAGTCATCAGACCACTCTACCAGGAAAGGATATTCCCTAATCTGGCCTATGTCGGAGGTGGTGGTGAGTTGGCCTACTGGTTGGAGCGTAAAAGTCAGTTCGAATTTTTTGGCATTAACTTTCCAATGCTGGTGAGAAGGGATTCCTGCCTCTGGATAGACAGGGGAAGCGTAAAAAAAATGCAGAAATTGGATTTGCCGGTCACCGACTTTTTCCAACCTGCAGTGCAACAAATAAAGGCTTTTGTACAAAAAAATGCCGAGCACGAGTTTTCTCTCTCTGCAGAAAAGAACCAATTGGAGGAAATCTGGAACCAAATCGCGCAAAAAGCGGAAACTATAGATCCCACTTTGAAAGGAGCTGCTGCCGCCGAAGGTAAAAACCAGATCAAAGCCATGGAGAAAATCGAAGATCGATTGCGTCGAACAGAAAAGCAAAAACATGAAGTGGCACTGGGTCAGATCGAAAACATCAGGAGTAAATTATATCCCGATGGAGGACTGCAGGAACGGGTGGTGAACTTTCTTGAGTTTTATCTCAGGACTCCCAAAGAATATTTTGATATTCTCTTTCAGGCATTTGACCCATTAGACATGCGGCTCAAAGTCCTGGTAGATGAATAATCCCACGCTGTCTAATTGGATTAATCTCAGAAGGTCTTCCAGGGAAAATTACACCACTTAAGGTATTGAATCGCCTGCAATCAGGCAACCGGGATCGAAGGATTTGACTAGGAAAGATAATCCATTAAGTCCGATAATTTCGACCTAAGCTGATCTCTGGATAAGATAAAATCCAAAAATCCATGCTCCAGTAGAAACTCAGAAGTCTGAAATCCTTCCGGCAGATCCTTTTTTATGGTCTCCTTGATCACCCTGGGGCCAGCAAATCCGATCAAAGCATTGGGTTCAGCAAAATTCAAATCTCCGAGCATAGAGAAGGAAGCAGTCACGCCCCCCGTGGTGGGATCAGTCAATAAGGAGAAGAAAGGAATTTTGGCCTTGGCCAATTTAGTGAGCATGGCGGATGTTTTCGCCAATTGCATCAGCGAAAAAGCGGATTCCTGCATCCTGGCTCCACCGGAACGGGATATAATAAGAAGTGGAATCTTCTTCTTCAGGGCAAGCTCGGTGGCTCTGGCTATCTTCTCACCTACAACAGAACCCATAGAACCACCTATGAAACTAAAATCCATCGCGGCAACAACCAGACCTTTTTCCATTACTTTTCCACACGCTACTGTAATAGCCTCCGAGACCTGATTCTTCTCATAGGCATCTTCGAGCCTGACTTTATAAGGCTTCAGATCGGTAAATTCGAGAAAATCATATGATTTGAGCGTCAGGAAAAGTTCTTCATAAGTTCCCTCGTCAAAAATCATATCGAAGTAGTCATGAGAACCGATTCTAACGTGATAGTGGCACTTGGGACACATGAAGAAGTTCTCCTTCAATTCCTTCATGGTACTGGTCTCTTTGCAAGCATCACATTTGAACCAGACACCATCCGGCACCTCTTTCTTATGCTTAGTTGCGGTTTGAATTCCCTCCTTGAGTCTCTTAAACCATCCCATAAGGTTCTTTTGCGAGGTTACTGTCTTTAGAAAGACAGCGGTCAAATTTACTTAAATTGAATTCTCTTGCAAATAAAATCATTCTCTGTAAATGAACTACTTATACAGATTACGATTGTTTATAATATGTATGTAATTATGAGCCTTCCTACTATATCAAGGATATTGATAAGATTTCACTTCATCAATAAATGCCTTGACCGCCGATACTTCCGTTTCCGGATAAACCCCATGCCCAAGGTTGGCTATGTGATTCCGCCCAAAGCTACTAAGCATGTCTTTTACCGCTTGCCGAATCTGATTTTCAGGACCAAGCAGGCAACAAGGATCCAAATTACCCTGCAAAGTACGATCTGCTCCGAAAACCTGCCGGGCAGTTGCCGGATCTGTCTGCCAGTCTAATCCAATAGCAACGTCAGGAATGGTGGCTATATCTTCCATCGAAAACCAGGCTCCCTTAGCAAAAACGATGACTGGAACATCCTTCAAGGCATCACAGATCAGGCGAATATATTTAAGACTAAACTCCTGGTAAAGTCTCCGATCCAGCAAACCGGCCCAACTGTCGAAGAGCTGAATCACCGAAGCGCCGGCACGCACTTTTCTTTTGAGATAGGAGATAATTGTTTTGGTTAGCTTTTCCAATAGCGCATGCGCCATGGCAGGTTCTGCATATAAGAGTCTCTTTGCCTTTGAAAAAGTCTTACTTCCCTTGCCTTCCACCATGTAAGCAAGTAAAGTGTAAGGTGCCCCGGAAAACCCAATGAGGGGCACCCGGCTGTCCAGATTCCTTTGGGTAACCTCCAACGCATTATAAACGTAATCCAGGTTGTCCGCAGCATCATCACCGGATAGCAGCTGATCAATGTCCCGACCGGATTGGATTGTTTTTGGAAAACGCGGACCTACTTTTTCTACCATCTCGTAGTGCAGACCCATGGCTTCGGGAACGACCAGTATATCGGAAAATATGATGGCAGCATCCACCTTCAGGATATCAACCGGCTGAATAGTGACCTCTGCTGCCAGTTGAGGATTGGAAACGAGCGCTTTGAAATCAGGTAGTTTCTCTCTGATCGCACGGTACTCCGGCAGAATGCGCCCTGCTTGCCGCATGAGCCAAACCGGTGGTCGATCTACTTTCTCACCCTGCAGAGTTTTGATTAAAAGGTCATTTTTCATTGACATCTCCAGCGCTAATTTTCGAATGTGAAAATAATTTATTCGAACAGAATATCGATATTGCGGTTTTTAAAATGACATAAGAATGACTGGTTTAAATATTGCCCTGATCGGATATGGAAAAATGGGAAAAACGATTGAAAAAATTGCGAAACAGCGTGGGCACAAAATTGGTCTCATCATAGATATTGATCAGGCAAATAATATAGGGGATTTAGATTCCAGTTTGGATGTAGCGATTGAATTTACCCGGCCGGAAGCTGCGGTTGAAAATTTATCTCATTGTATCAGAAAACAAGTACCTGTCGTCTCAGGAACCACCGGATGGCTTGATCATTTTGATGAAATAAAAAGACTATGCCTGGATAAAAAATCCGCTCTCTTTTATGCTTCCAACTACAGTATTGGTGTAAATATATTTTTTGCGGTCAACCAGTATTTAGCAAAAATCATGAATAGTTTTCCTGACTATGAACCTACGATCAACGAAATACACCACACCCAAAAATTGGATGCACCCAGTGGCACGGCCATTACTCTTGGAGAAGGAATTTTAAAAAATATCGATAGAAAAAATCGATGGAAAAATGAGCCATCGGAGATAAATAGCGAACTTGAAATCATAAGCGAACGAATTGATGATGATCCTGGTACGCACATCATTACCTATGATTCGGAAGTGGACTATATCAAAATATCTCATCATGCAAAATCCCGGCAAGGATTTGGTCTTGGTGCTGTCATGGCAGCCGAATGGCTGGTTGGAAAATCCGGTTGTTTTGGAATGGAAGACATGTTGAAAATTAATTAAAAGAATATTCTTCTTTACTACAACTAAAAATGCCCATCCTTTCGGACAGGCATCTTCAACTATTTTCTCATGCTTTTAAAAGCACTGTTTACTTCTTGTCATCCACTTCCTCGAATTCCACATCGGTCACATCTTCCGCTTCGTCGCTTCCGGAAGTATCTGTACCACCTGTACTCTGATTTCCGGTAGTTGCTCCGGCATCCTGCTGAGCCTGGTAAATATCCTGACTTGCAGCTGCCCAGGCATCATTCAACTTTTTACTGGCAGCGTCAATCGCAGACAGATCTTCACTCTTATGAGCTGCTTTCAATTCTGTCAAGGCCGACTCGATCGAACCCTTTTTATCGGCAGGTACTTTGTCTCCGAACTCGGAAAGTTGTTTCTCCGTTTGGAAAATTAAAGTATCTGCGGCATTGATTTTATCGACCTTCTCCCTTGCCGCCTTATCCGCTTCTGCATTGGCGGCAGCTTCGCTCTTCATCTTTTCGATCTCATCTTTCGATAATCCCGTAGAAGCCTCGATTCTGATCTTTTGCTCTTTACCGGTTCCTTTATCTTTTGCATGCACATTCAGAATACCGTTGGCATCCATATCAAAGGTAACTTCAACCTGGGGCACACCCCGTGGTGCCGGAGGTATTCCATCAAGAATGAAACGTCCTACCGTTCGGTTATCTCTGGCCATTGGTCTTTCTCCCTGCAGAATATGAATCTCCACACTGGGTTGATTATCGCTTGCCGTAGAGTAAGTTTTCGATTTTTTGGTTGGTATGGTGGAGTTGGCCTCTATCACAACATCATAGACACCTCCCATCGTCTCGATACCAAGTGACAGCGGAGTCACATCAAGCAAAAGAACATCCTGAACATCTCCACTCAGTACGCCTCCCTGAATGGCTGCTCCCACGGCCACCACTTCATCCGGGTTCACACTTCTATTTGGTTTCTTACCGAAGAAGTCTTCAACTGCCTGTTGAATTCTCGGAATCCGGGTTGAACCACCGACAAGGATAATCTCATCAATATCGCTCTTAGATAAACCGGCGTCCTTTAATGCTTCTTCACAAGGTCTCAAAGTCCTCGATACCAGATCATCGGCCAGCTGTTCAAATTTTGCCCGGGAAATCTTCTGTACCAGGTGTTTTGGCACTCCATCTACCGCGGTAATATAAGGCAGGTTAATTTCCGTCTCGGTGGATGCTGACAATTCAATCTTTGCTTTCTCAGCTGCATCCTTCAACCGTTGCAATGCCATGGGATCTTTTCTCAGATCTATGTTTTCAGAGGATTTGAAAGCGTCTGCAAGGAAATTGATCAAAACCTGATCGAAGTCGTCCCCTCCCAGGTGGGTGTCCCCATTAGTCGATTTTACTTCGAAAACGCCTTCCCCAAGTTCGAGGATGGAAATATCAAATGTACCGCCTCCAAGGTCAAATACAGCAATGGTGGAATCCTGTCCCTTCTTATCCAATCCGTATGCAAGTGCGGCCGCTGTCGGTTCATTTATGATCCTTTTAATGGTTAACCCGGCGATTTCACCTGCTTCCTTCGTTGCTTGTCGCTGAGAATCATTAAAATATGCTGGTACGGTCACCACCGCCTCCGTAACCTCACTGCCGAGATAATCTTCGGCTACCTTTTTCATTTTCTGCAAGACCATGGCACTAATCTCCTGCGGAGTATATGCCCGGCCTTCAATGTCCACTCTCACCGTATCATTGTCGCCTTTGGTCACTTTATATGGCACTCGCTCCGCTTCCATTTTCACTTCAGAGTACCGGGATCCCATAAATCTTTTGATGGAGAAAATGGTCCTCACGGGGTTTGTAATGGCCTGTCTTTTTGCTGGATCGCCAATCTTCCTTTCGCCATTATCCGTGAAAGCAACCACAGAGGGAGTAGTTCTTCTGCCTTCATCATTCGGGATAACCACCGGTTCGTTCCCCTCCATTACAGCAACGCAAGAGTTTGTCGTTCCTAGGTCTATTCCAATTATTTTTCCCATTTATTCTATTTTATTCGATTTTAATATCAGTTTGCAATATCATATGCTCAATTAGAGTGCCAACCGGTTTTTTAGACCAAATAGGCAGATTTCTTTGTCATTATTACCTGTCAGGTACTTTTTTACCCCAATATTTTATGACAAAAAGTCATAATTAGCCTCAGGGTTTTACAAGTTGTCATGTTTACAGATACAATGAATCTAATGCATAAGATCATTGTCTATCAATCAGTTGGGAGGTTTAGATCTTAAGGAATTCCTCTACACGACCCTGAATCATTTAACTTTTTCTGTTCTGGTGATGAAGCTACCGCTACACGTATCTTAATTTTCGTCTTTCAGAAAAGCAGTAATATCCTGAATGCCGGTGTAGCATGAAATTCGCTCTCCTCTTATCCCGTTTTAAGCGCTTTTGGGATTAGCTCGCGATTACGAATACGCAGCAACGCAGTACAAGATCGATCACCTTTTGTTAACTTTCAACCCTTTTATAATTAAACTATGTCAGTAAACAAAGATATTAAACGGGTCACCGTACATACTCTCAAGAGTATGAAGGAAAAAGGTGAACCGATCAGCATGTTAACCGCCTATGATTTTTCTATGGCTCGCATACTCGATGAGGCAGGAATAGAAGTCCTCTTGGTCGGTGATTCCGCTTCTAATGTGATGGCTGGTCACGAGACCACGTTGCCGATTACCCTGGACCAGATGATCTATCATGCCAGTAGTGTGATCCGGGCTATCCAAAGAGCCCTGGTGGTGGTTGACCTTCCTTTTGGAACCTATCAGGGCAACAGCCGGAAGGCCCTGGCATCCGCTATTCGGATTATGAAAGAATCAGGTGCACATGCCGTGAAACTGGAAGGTGGGTATGCCGTTCAGAATTCGATTCGAAGGATTCTGAAGGCGGGCGTACCGGTCATGGGACATTTGGGCCTAATGCCACAATCAATTTATAAATTCGGAACCTATGTTGTAAGAGCGAAGGAAGAACAAGAGGCAGAACAGTTGCGTAGTGATGCGAAACTTTTGGAAGAGATTGGCTGTTTTGCCATTGTATTGGAAAAAATACCGGGAGAATTAGCGAAGGAAGTGGCCAAATCGGTTTCCATTCCCATTATTGGCATCGGAGCCGGTCCGGACGTAGATGGCCAGGTATTGGTCACGCACGATATGTTGGGAATCACTAAAGAATTCAGACCACGTTTTCTCAGGATATACACTGATCTTTACGAACAGATCACCAATGCAACTCACCAATATATTAAAGATGTCAAGAGCAGGGATTTCCCCAATGAGAAGGAAGCTTACTAGTCTATGACCGGAAACCTACATCCCTTACAATTTAAATCATGTCAAAAAATATCAAGAGAATCCTAATTGCGCTTGGCTTCATCATTTTAGCAGGAGCTGGTATAGCCTTCTATTTCTATCGAATCGTCTTCTCACCAAATGTCATCATTCAATCCGACCAGGTCATATACATACCAACCGGATCCAAGTTGAATGATGTGGTGCACGTGCTTGACACTGCAGCAATTCTTAAGAATACCAATAGCTTTGAGAAGGTAGCCGGTTGGATGAAATTTGAGGATCCAAACATCAATCCCGGTAAATACACGATCAAACCGGGATGGAACAATCGTCAACTGGTGAGTTTGCTGAGAGCCGGTATTCAAACACCGGTAAATCTGGTGATCAATAATGTGCGGACCGTAACCGAACTGGCCGGAAAGATCGCCTCCCAAATCGAGATAGATTCCATCCAGTTGGCAGCGTATATGACGGATTCGAATACGGCGACAAAATATAATTTGAAAAAGGAGAGCTTCCTGTCTCTCTTCGTGCCTAACACCTACCAGGTCTATTGGACGGTCAAAGCCGATGCGATTGTCGAGCGACTCGCCAAAGAACAGGAGAAGTTTTGGGCTTCTGATCAACGATTGGAAAAGGCAAAAGCCCTGAATATGACGAAAGAACAGGTCTACACGATGGCTTCGATTGTTGAGAGAGAAACCCAGGCTGGTAGTGAACGACCAACGGTGGCAGGGCTCTATTTAAATCGCCTTGAGCAGGATATTCCTTTGCAGGCAGATCCTACGGTAGTTTTTGCCACCGGTATCTTTGACCTCAGGAGAGTTCTGAATAAGCACCTGGAAATTGAATCTCCTTATAATACTTACAAATATGCCGGCTTGCCCCCAGGCCCTATCTTCATGCCATCGATACAAAGTATTGATGCGGTTCTCAATGCAGAAGATCACGATTATATCTACATGTGCGCCCGTCCTGACAATAGTGGATTGCATGCATTTGCCGCCTCCATCACAGATCACAATCGAAATGCAAATCGATACCGTAACTGGCTGAATGAAAGAGGTATCAAATAGATTGAATCTTTCTCTATGGAACAAGCTGTCAACACCTATATCACTGAACATAGTCTATGCACTAAAAAAGACCGCATATTACTCGCAGTCAGTGGAGGAATTGACTCGATGGTACTCATGCATTTGTTTTATCAATTGGATTATCAGATCGGAGTCGCCCACTGTAATTTCAAGATGCGGGGAGATACGTCCGACCAGGAAGTCCAGTTGGTAGAACGCAGAGCAAGAGAATATGGATTTTCATTTTTTACCACGGAATTCGAGACCATTGCTTTTGCCAGGGCAAAGAAGATCGGAATTCAGGAAGCAGCCCGCCATTTGCGCTACACTTGGTTTTCACAAACCATGGAAGAACATGATTTCAATTTGCTTGCTGTAGCACATCATCAGGACGATCAGATCGAGACCGTATTACTGAATATTATGCGGGGGACGGGTTTATTCGGACTTCAGGGAATGCAACCTAAAAGAGACCACATTATCCGTCCACTCTTATTTGCCTCCAAGAAAAATATCATAGCATATGCGAAGCAACATCTCATCGAATACAGTGAGGATGAAAGCAATCAGAAGTCACTATACAGAAGAAATTATATACGGAACAAGTTAATTCCCAAGGTAGAAAAGAGAGTTCCGGCATTTAAGCGAAGGATGACTGAAAATATCCAGATTTGGCAAAAGAGTGCCCGTTTGTTAAATGGATTACTCAATCAGGAACTGGAATTGAGAAAAAAAACCGAAGGGAATTTTATCGTCCTGGATACGGACAAGATTGAAGAATCGCTGCGGGACCTGGTAGTTTTTGAGTGGTTGAGACCTTATGGATTTAATTATACCCAGGTCACCCAGATGATTGAGGCCATAGGCAATAATCATTCAGGCCGCTTATTTTTCAGTAAAAAAAACCGGCTCACCACCGACCGGAAAAGATTAATTCTGGCTCCCCGCTCTTCGGAGGAAAAACAACATTTGATCATTAATCAGGATGATAAATACATTAACCTGGAAGATGGAATGCTGGAATTCATCTTAATGACTAAGCATCCTGATAGTTATCCGGAGGATATCAATATTGCTCATCTTGATGCTCAGAAGATAAACTACCCTTTGGAAATAAGAAAATGGGAAGAAGGAGATACCTTTATGCCTTTCGGCATGATGGGTAAAAGTCAGAAACTTAAAAAGTATTTTCGTAATAAAAAATTCAATCAATTTCAAAAAGAAAGTCAATGGTTGCTGATATCTGAGGAAAAAATATGCTGGATAATCGGGGAAAGGATAGATGAGCGTTTTAAGATCGATCAGGACACAAAATACATTCTTAAAATAATTTGGCAAGTGGAGTAACCACTAAATCAATTTTGAAATGGAAATTGGTGAAGTATTCGATGAGATTCAAGAGGCGTACACAGAAAAAATGATTCGCTGGGTACCACACTATCTTCAATTAATTGAAAAACTAAGTTCGTCTTTTATTCCCGGTTGGGAAGCAGTACGTATCCTGGATCTGGGCTCTGGAAATGGCAACATTACCGCCACGCTCCTACCCAAATTTGCTTCTGCAGGATTCACCCTGGTAGACGCCAGCGATAAGATGTTGGATGAGGCTAGACAAAGGTTCTCGGGTCTAAATTTTACTTATGAAAGGGCACTTATCCAGGAAGCTGATTTTCCCCCCGATTATTTCGATCTTATTGTGGCCTCTTTTTCTCTGCACCATCTCAAAACCAACGAGAAAAAATCAGCTATGGAAAATATTTTCAGATGGTTAAACCCTGGTGGATATTTTGCTTATGCGGATTTATTTATCAATAAAACGGACCGGGACCATGCTAAATTCGTCAGATCCTGGCAGCGTTTTGTGATCAAGCACAGTGATGAAGCAGATTGGAATTATCTATTTAACCACTACAATCAGTATGATCATCCTGACAATCTTAGCACCCAACTTCAGTGGCTGCAAGAATTAAATTTCACAGAGATTCAGGTAGACGTACTGGAAAATTATTGGAGCTATATAAGGGCCCGAAAGTAAAACGAAAGAAAATAAGCAAATGACACCAATATTTAAAGACATTATTTCTGTCACCCTGATCCTGTTTTCAGTAATTGATATTCCGGGCTCACTGCCTATTGTGATAAACCTTAAGAACAAAGGAGTAAATATAGAAGCTTCAAAAGCAAGTCTGGTAGCGGGAATCATTATGATTGTCTTTCTTTTTTTTGGTGAAAGTCTCTTAAAATTATTTGGCGTAGACATCGCCTCATTTGCGATCGCAGGAGCCATCGTCATTTTTTTAATCGGACTGGAGATGATTCTTAATATTCCATTTTTCCGGGATGATCCCTCAGTTTCTTCTGGAACAATTGTTCCGCTGGCATTTCCTTTGATAGCCGGCGCCGGAACCCTGACGACGATTCTTACTTTGAAAGCCAAGTATTCGGCCATCGATATAACGATAGGCATCATCATTAATACTATCCTGGTATTTATGGTTCTTCGCAGTGCAGATTGGATCGAGAAAAAAATAGGTCAGGGTGGTACATCCGTACTACGGAAAGTCTTTGGCATTATCTTGCTGGCAATAGCAGTGAAAATTTTCAAGGAGAATTTATTTACTGGAATCTCCCGATGAAAATCCTGTGATCCTTGCGGATAAAAAAAAAGCCCCTCGCCTGAGTGCAGGGGCCACCAAAACTATACAGACTATTATCTTTACCTTAATAAAATCATTTTATTAGTAATGGTTGAATTGTTATCAATTATCGTGTAGTAATAGACACCTGGTGCATTGAGTTCACCGGATGCAATCTCGATCTCCTGCTTTCCAGCAATACCAGATATCCTCCTCTTCAGCACGATCTTCCCACTCAGATCGGTCACCACCAAAGTAAAAATGTCACTGTCTGCCAATATTATTGGAATAACCGTGGTTTGCCGGAATGGATTTGGCATATTCTGCCCCACCTGTATCTGAGCGTCTGATCCATTAAAGCGGAGAGCGATTGGCCGACTTACTCCAATTTCCGGATACCCGGTCGCACTTAATCGCTGTCCGGTTAAGGAAATAGACTCGCTTGGTCTTCCATTGCTTTTAGCAGTGAAGTCAAAACCAAAAATCAACTTCTCTCTATTTATTAACAGGGGTCTCTGCTCATTCCAACTGAAATAAATAATTCCTTCCTCTGTATATTTCAAGCCAAAATTTTCATCGCGCACCGGTAATTCCCCTTCAAATTTAAGGCCTACGAACTCCAGTGCTTCGGGATCAAAATGAATCTCGAACTGCATTCCCAAAAGCACAGCTTCTTCCGGTAAATAAGGCCTGATCTCTACTTTATCACCCATCTTAAATGGTGTGTCGTCAATTTGCATCAGCATCGGTTCCGCAGAACGTCCTGCCAACTGGGTATTGCGATCAAGATCCAAATCACCAATTTTCATGGCTACAAAATCCGCCCTCATATTTTCCTGATCCAGCTCCATTTCCACTGACTCCGGAAAATCTTCCGATTCCGGGAAGGAAGAGGTGAAGCTATAGTCGGTTGGCACAAATCTCCAGGAATCACCATCCGGCAAAGCCGGCACATTTTTTAAGATCACGTCTCGCATCAGAAGAATATCAAAGGCATTGATAATCCCATCAAAATTCACATCCCCGGCAATTCTTAAATACGGACTGGATATCGGGGAAGCATTGCTTATGTGATTTGCAAGTAGCAGAAGATCCGAGGTATTGACTCCGTTAACGTCATCGCCATCTTTGGCAGGAGTAATTGATACTTTTTCTCCCAAACCAAACATCATATCGTAAGAACCATTTGCATCCGTGGAAGGACTTTCGATGGTCATTTCCAACAAGGCACCATTTACTGTCACATCTTTAACTCCGACTCCATCACTGGTCAAAATGGAACCCTCAACATTTGAAAACACGGGAACCGAGGTTGGACAACCACCCGAATTCGCCTGAACCATTAAATAGACATCACAGAAATCAGAAGAGCCTGTAGGACTGAGAACCCACATTCTAACCATCTGGGTTCCCACATCGTCACAACCAAGCGATAGAAACTTCTCATCAACAGTGGTATCCAGCGTTTCAAAATCAGAGTCTCCGTTGATCCTCTCAATATAAAACTGCAAATCAGCATCGGAAACTCCACAAGGTGCGGAGCTGCTGACATCAAACTCCTCAGCCCAGATGAGGGCCATAGCAGTATCCAGGGAACCATCATTGTCGACATCTTCAGGGGTTAGTTCCACGGTAATGCTGGAGAGACAGACAGGACTGGGCTTTTTACCGGTGACTACATCAAATGTGTAGTTGCAGAATCCCTCATTTTGGCACTGATCAGTCGTTCTTACCCGAAGTACATAGCTCCCATCCGACAAATTGCCAGCAGCAATGGTCACATGATTGGTAATGAAGGATTCAAGCTGGCCAAATCCCTGATGGGTTACCGTCTCACCATTAAATATCTGATAGGAATAGTCAATGGTGCCACATTCATCCATGACATCCAGCTCAGCGAAAAAGTCGTAATTACATCCAGCTGCTTCGATCGTCCCGCCATCTTCCACCGGACCGGTAATTAGACAAACCGGAGCTAAT
>JAGQWZ010000072.1 GCA_020436835.1 Saprospiraceae bacterium
CGCTAAGATCAATGCGGAGTAATTTGCGATTGCATTATTCTTCCTCCCAAAGCTGTGAAGCGCCAGGATCATAAAACTCGTCCTCCGGTACCGGCTCCGGAAAAAAGAGCCCGATCGCTCCACCTACCAGGTCTACTGCAGCGTGCAGCAGGATCAATAAATAAAGCGAGCCGGTTAACATAAATATGGTGCCGAACAACAGTGCCATTCCGACGATCTTAAGGATAGCCTGTTTACCCTGATAGGTATGTACATAGCCAAAGATCACTGCCGGAATGGATATCGCCAGTATCTTTGCCCAGGTAGCCGTACCCAGTAAGCTGATCAAATAAGACATGAAAAAGCCGCGAAAAACGATTTCTTCGCAGACCCCGGCACTGATGGCCAGTAATATAAAGATGGCGTAGGATCTAAGTGTTCGAGGTAAAATATTCAGTTCTTCCGAAAGACGGGTTTCTGCCTCTGCACGACCTTTTTCGGTTAATACATCTCTGACGGCATCCAGGCAGTAAACCACAAAGAAGAGGCTGACAATGCCGACACTAAGCCAGTGTCCGGCTTCGTTGGTCCAGGTTAATCCCAGGGTAGAATAAGGTCGTTGAAACCACCACCAGGCGCCAAGAACTACCAGTGCCATCAACCACAAGCCAATGCTGTTGCCGATATACAGACTAATGCGCATGCGTTGATTGAAATGCATGTCTTTCAATTTTTTCTGCGCACTAATTGTTCGGAACGGTAGAATGATCCCCAGCAGTAGAAACAGCAGATGGTCAACCAGATTAAGAGCTATAGGTTCAATCATAGAGCATTGGCTAAAGGTTGCAAAATACTTAACTGATGTTACGCACTGTCATTGAAGTTCGTTGAGATAAAGCGTAGCTTTAAAGCTATGCAAAAGTTATTGGATTTATATAGCGATTACCTATTATCGACTTTTGATCAAGCTACGGCTACGGGTTTATCCAAGTTAATGGATGGGGCCGTATCTCATGATCAGGTCAGTCGACTATTGTCAGGTCAAACTTTGGATTCCAAAGATCTATGGCAGACGGTAAAACTGCTAGTCAAGCAGCATCGAAGTCAAACAGCCTGCCTGATTTTTGATGACTCCATTATCGAGAAGCCTTACACGGATGAAAACCCCTTGATTTGCTGGCATTGGGATCATACCAAACAAGTCGCGGTCAAAGGGATCAATCTGCTGAGTGCTTTTTATCACAGCCGGGCTCCGGATCAGGATCTGCCTTTGCGCATCCCTGTGGCATTTGAATTAGTCATCAAAACCGTGATGTTTTCCGATCTCAAAACCAAAAAAGTCAAGCGTAAAGCAGAGGTGACTAAAAATGAGATGATGCGCCAAATGATTAGCCAGTGCATTCATAATCAACTGACATTCAGATACATTTTGGCTGATTCCTGGTTTTCATCGGCAGACAACATGCTTTTCATTGATCGAAAGAAAAAGTATTTCATCTTCGATCTAAAAAGCAATCGCCAAGCTGCCCTTAGTGAAAAAGACCGGAATCAAGGTCATTGGACAAGAATAGATCAATTGTCTATTGCAGATAATACCCCGGTGAAAGTTTGGTTAAAGGACCTGAAAATTCCGGTGCTCTTGACCAAACAGGTCTTTATAAACAAGGACCAATCCACTGGAGTCAGATTTCTGGTTACAAATGATTTCAGCTTATCTGATGATGATTTCACTACGCTTTATAAAAAACGATGGAGCGTAGAAGAATATCACAAAAGTTTAAAGCAAAATGCAGCGATTAGTCAATCGCCTACCAGAACCGTCAACACTCAGAGCAATCACCTGTTCGCCTCCATTTTTGCCTATACAAAATTGGAGCAATTGAAGTTTACTAGTCACATGAATCACTTCGCTATGAAGTCCAAATTATACCTGGCTGCTATTAAAGCTGCTTTCAAAGAACTTATGATCCTAAAAAACTTGCAGCATGCTACTGCGTAACATCAGTGAATAAATAGAATTTAGCCATTCGCACCAGGTTTGATGCCTAGTGAACTCATTAGATCTCCAAGAGATACATCCTTAATTTTGGCCAACTCAATCAGGTACTTCATCCTTTCGGCATTGGCCTCCTCAATTTGATCAGAAATACGAATGAGCTCAGCATGTTCCTCCGGGTCCAGTTATTCTCTATCCCGCAGGTCCTTCAGGTAATTGTATCGTTTCCAGGTGCCTACCGGGATACCCATGCTTATTTTTTCAAGTAACTCGCTTGCTCTTTCTTCCGGACCTACGGCTCTAGATGCCTGTGATTGTAATTGTCCTTCTAGTATCTCTACTACATACCGGTTGACATCCAAACCCACTTTCTC
>JAGQWZ010000665.1 GCA_020436835.1 Saprospiraceae bacterium
CCAAGACATCAATTCCGACCACCCTAAAGCGGCTGCCCTTCAAGATAAACTGGATCAAATAGTAAATTTGGGGGTACCTGGGATTGTGATTTCACTGAAAGACTCCGACGGAATATGGGCATCTACTTCCGGTTTATCCAAAATAGAAACTAAAACCCAAATGGAAATATGCCATTTACAATTCGGGCAAAGTGTGGCCAAAACATACATGGCCACGGCTATTCTACTCCTATATGAGGACGGAAAAATAAATCTTGATGATAAAATATCAAATTACCTGCCGGAGGAGATATTGACAGACATTGCAAATGCAGGAGAAGTGACGGTCAGGATGTTGCTTAATCATACTTCCGGCATAGCTGAATATAACGACAAAGCAAATTATGTCACTTTTCTTTTACAACATCCTCTGCATGTATTTTCAAGCGAAGATTATCTGGACTATGTCAGAGGGGTAGCCCCCAAATTTTCTCCCGGCGAAAAACAAAACTATACCAACACTAATTATGAGTTATTAGCATTGATCGGTGACCAGCTCACCGGTGATCACAAACAGTATATTCGTGATGCCATATTACAGGCTCACGGACTCAACAATACCTTTTATCACAACGAAGGATTTATGAACTACCCGGAACTGGTAAATACCTATTGGGATCGATATAGCAATGGTAAAATTGAGAATTGCTCTGACATGCACAGAACCAATGTCGGTTCTCTCATCGGAGATGATGGGATTATCGCCACACCCGTTGACTACATATTATTTCTGGAAAAACTACTCACCAATCAAATTCTCACCGAAGCAACCATAGAAGAAATGCTGGATTTCGTACCAACCGATCCCGACAGTCCGGATAGTTACGGCTTAGGTATTAGTCGGGAGTTTATCAATGGCCACGAGCAGCTGGGGCATACCGGTGGCGGCATTGGAGCAGGATGCATACTGGGGCATTACACCGACAATGACACTTACTTTTTTCTGGCTATAAATCTGGGAGTATCCATCACTCCGCAAATCGCAGAACCCTTTGAAAAAATCGCCGATGAAATCTACGACATTCTGCTGGAATGACTATAAGCCTTATAGATTAAGACGCTTGCACAAGGCAGATCCCTGACGTCTTAACCTGGTAATCGTTCCCAGGAGCTTTCTGACCAGGAAGGGTAGTGATAGAGTTCTTCGCAGGTGCTATCTTAGATTTGAAATGGGATGATCTTACTACGATCAAAGGTTAAATAAACAATGAGGAAAATAATTGCAGCAATAAATATGACCATGGACGGAATCTGTGACCATACCGCTGGCATACCCGATGAGGAAATACATCAACATTATACGGAATTATTAGGGCAAGGTGGCGCCATTCTGTATGGCAGGATTACCTATGAACTGATGGAATTCTGGCCTACCCTTTTGGAAAACCCCTCTGAGGAAAAATCAATGAATGACTTTGCCACCGCTATCGATAGAATTCCGAAGATCGTTTTCTCCCGCACGATTAAAAATGTGGAATGGCAAAGTGCCACCCTGGCAAAACGTGCACTAAAAGACGAAGTCTTAACTCTCCAGCAACAACCGGGCAAAGATATTTTGGTCGGTAGCCGTAGTTTAATTATACAGCTGATAAAACTTGGATTAATTGATGAACTTCAACTTTGCATTCACCCAATGGTTGAGGGAGGAGGTATGGCATTATTTGAAAACATAAACGACAGGATTATTTTTAAGCTCATCAAGACAAAAACCTTTAATAATGGAGCGATAATTCTGTACTATCAACCCAGGAAAGAATAACAATATAATCCAGCGGACCGGATTACATCTATTGCTGATTACGCCTTACCTGGCATCACATTGTCGTGCTCCGGAATCAAGAATTCAAACACGCTGTAGATGCAAATCAGACAAAAAACACATAAGTTCCTTCCCAGCTGCTTATGTTTCTACGCTCCTTCGAAATACAGGCGCAATAATAGTGTTTAAAGAAGGACTGTCCGAAAACGGCATTGATAGAGATCTACGGAAGTATTATCTTACGTAGGTAAACGCATAAAGTTCATTTTGGAAATGAGCGCATTTCGAGCTTTTGTTATGGTGGTGCCACCTACTCGTTAATTAACTCCAAGGGTGATATTCACATAGATATTGCATCGCCAATGTTACTTAAGAAATATGATATTAAGAAGCTAATGGATTAGAATAGTTGGAATGACGAAACTCATAACATATTCAATTTCCGGAATCCCCGCTGATTGTCAATAATAAAAGCCATGGACTTAAAAAAAATACAAAAGCAGCTTGACAAGGTCATGGAGGAGGAGAATAATCGCTCCATCCCAGAGTTCGAGGGATACTCACCTTTGGAGATGCACAAGATATTACATTTTACCTTTGCCCCTGAAAGCCCCATCAAACTACAAAAACTGAATGCCTCTGACTACCAGATGATTCCGATGCTCAATCAGATTAAGTTCTTGACGGATCTGATCCAAAAAGCCGGTGAGATCAAACTCACAAATAAAGGGTTTTTACCAACCAGGGTCGTTTCGGAGCTCTATCATCAGGGATTTCTCAAAGATGAACATATTGAGCTAGGGATCTCTAAATTATATAAAGAAACTGATTCATTGGCGGTAAATCTGACCAGAATCATAGTGCAGCTTGCTGGATTAACAAAAAAGCGCAAAGGGAAAATAAGTCTTACCAAAGGTGGGGAGGAAATGATCGGTGACGATTTTCGACTTTTGCAGTCCATACTTGAAACTTTTGCAACTAAATTCAACTGGGCCTATTGTGATGGTTTTGGAGATAACCACATCGGACAACTTGGATATGGATTCTCCCTGATCCTGCTTTCTAAATATGGAGCGGAAAAGCGATTGGATTCGTTTTATGCCGAAAAATATTTTAAAGCGTATCCACAACTTTTAGGTCAGATTACACCGCGTTTCGGAACGCTCGAAAGTTATTCAGCAAGATGTTATTCACTCAGAACTTTTGAAAGATTTATATATTATTTCGGCCTTATTAGCATTGACAAACAAGGGATGGGGCTACACTCAAAAGAGTACATTACCAAGACAAATTTATTCGATAAGTTAATCAATGTGCGGCCACCCAAAAGACCGTCCGGCACATAAACCATAAGCGAACCTGGGAGATACGAATGCAAGTCCAAAATTGTCATCCATCATCGCAAATAAAGAGCG
>JAGQWZ010000666.1 GCA_020436835.1 Saprospiraceae bacterium
CCAAGGATTTGGAAGAAGTTTTCGATTATCTTGTAAATGGAATTCATCAGACTCAAATTCTGAATGTCATGCGGGATATAAATGCTCAGTTACACAAACAAAATCCAGGAAAAGCACAAAAAATAGCCAACCTGGCGTACGACGATATGTCAGTAAATGTACTGGCTTTGGAAAAAAGAATAAATCGTGTACTACACACTTTGCGAAATAATATCTAAAACGATTACCAATAAACCTGAAAACACTACCTATGAATAAGTATATTTTCACCTTAATTATATTTTCTGCACTTGGATGGGGATTATTTTCCTGTAACCCGGACTGCAATACTTCATCAAATGGAAATATCTCCATTGATTCCGGACCGGCAGTGTTGGCGGGACGGGAAAACCAGATACTGCTGCGGTCAATTCCTGCCAACTTTTTGCGTGGTCGTGAAGTGTTCATAGACAACCCAATACCAAACGGTCCTCCTTTGGAAGTAGATGCGGCATTTGAGCCTATGCTGGACGGGCTTATCGTCACGATTCCTGAAGAAGCTTCATCGATCAGCACCCCGAATGTTTATGTTGATGATCCCGATTGCAGCTCCAATTTGCTAGCCGTGGACCCTCTACAAATACGTTCGGAAGAATTCTTTTTTACCAACGATGCCTTTATTGTGCCTCCAATACCACTCATCATTATTCCTGCACCGGCAGTGACACCTCCCATCAATGTAACCAATGCCTGGCTCACTCCTTATGACCGGGATTATTGTATATGGTTTGTACCCAATAAAGATGAAAATGATAACGAACTGCCTCAATTAAGAGTCTTCGATCCTGCAACCGAGAAATTGACAGATGGACCAGATAAAAGTGGAAGTAGAGAATTTATTGCTCCATGTGCTGGTGATGAGGTCATTACCGCCAGAGATAATCAACATGGAAATCCGGTCTCGGGCATTATTGATAAGGATGCAAATTTTATTCAAATTCAAATTGACCGCACCCGCAAAGGCCTCGGAGTGGAAACCTTCACCGGCAAATTTATCGAACCGGTGAGTCTACCGGATGACCCGGAATGGAAAGTAACCGGCCCTTGTACCAACCGGAGTGTGAATGAGACCGGTGCTTTCATGCTTCTCACCTCGGAATCAACCGGACAACAGTTATTACTTATCCATGGGGTAGATCTGTGAAAAGGAAAGGGAAAAATAATAGCCGCATCCTGACCATACTGATTCTATTACTCTTGGTAGTTGTTGTCATCTTCTTTATGCTACCGGGAGAAAACACATCGCAGTCGCACTCACTGGAAGGAAACTGGAAATTCTATTTTACCTATAGTAACGATACTAGTTTGGTCTACCGGGGAGATTTAAATATCACCACACAAGACAGTGTCACGATGAATTTTAAGATCATCGCACCAAAAAGTGTCCGGGCCGAACAAATTGTAGCACGGAATATAAATCAGACAAATAATACTATTTCCGGTACTTTAATTTATGATCGATTTAAAATAAGAGGCGGCTTCCTTACGGAGAATTTCAATCTCACTTTTAAGGGAGACAGTGTCTTTGATGGAGTAGGAAAATGTATGGAATACTGTGCCGAGGGAACAGAAAATGCCTCAATTATATGGCATGGATCAAAGCATGCAAATTGAAATTTTAATCAAAAAAAATCACCTGCAATGAAGGTAAAATATATCGTACTGTTTATTATCACAAACTTTTGCTTTGTCCTGGGACATGCTCAAAAGTTCCGGTATAGCATTCCCGGTCTGGATACATTGCAGGAAAGCTTTATTATCAGTGGCGCAGCATCCGCTGTACTTCGTGAGGGGCAGGCAGAAGTGATATTTAATAATAACCTGGTTTCCTACTGGATCGCTTTTCATGAAAATGGAAAAGACAGCCCAATTTTAGACCGGCTACGAAACAGTCTCTTCATGTCAGAGCTATCTGGCTACTACGGAGTTTCGAATTCCGGGCGATTCGACGTCGGTATCCAGGTCGGTTATTCCCGCACCCGGCTGGATAATTCCTCTTCGAGTTCGCCCTTTAGGGTATTTCGCAGTTCAGATGAAACAGCCCTCGAGGAGGGAGGTATCTCGCAGGTACAATTTGACAATTCATTTGGCGGCCTGGCTTATGCCGGGGTACGGTTTAGATTTAAACCCATCGCTTACGAACCCGGGTTTTTACTGACAGGTGGTTATTCGGTGAGTACGTTTAATAAGGAAAACCGGCAAGTGCAATTGGGGGCTGATCGCGATTTCTTTGATTTGGGTGCCTCCTATTATAAGAGTGTAACTCAAAATGTCTTTTATTTTTTTAGTGGAAATCTTCGCGGATATCTTCCCAGTGATGTCACTGACCAGTCATTGTATAATTCGAGTTTTAATTTTTTCCTCATCCACCGTACCAATAATCAAAAACTCACATTTTATCCTGGCATTAGCTATAACTTAGCATTTAAACCCTCCACTTATGACTCACATCCTTTTATAAAAAGCACAGAATTTTTATTCGCTTACGGAGGTATTCAGTATTCTTTCAATCGAAAAGTAAATGTCTTTCTCACCATGGGCATACCTTTATTTATAAATATTGTCAATCCCTTGCAGGATATAGTACGTGAATCCTATTCCATAACCGTTTTGGGAGCAAGGATAGGTATCTGATCTGGAGTGGATTACCTCCTTTTTGAGACTTTAATCTTGCGAAAGTACCAGATGACGGTTAAGAGTAAAACCACTGCCAAACCCACGGGCCATGCGAGAGTCATATCAAAGATGAGCGGTCGCATATCCCCGATGGCCATAAAAGAGGACCAATAGAATGGATGGGCATACCGGTGATTCTGGCTCCCGATATATTGGAGCGTGGCTTGTTGAATCGCGCGGTCTTTTGTCATCCCCTGCTTAATATCATCGAGAAAATAGTCCATCAGATCCGTAGTAGTCTTGTCATTGACGCTCCACCGGGTGGCGATCAGGCTGCTTGCTCCCGCATAGGAAAATCCCCGGGCGATGCTGGCAATTCCTTCCCCCCGATATAATTTTCCCGTTCCGGTCTCACAAGCACTAAGTATCACCATCTGCGCCTGGATCGGTAAGGCGTATATCTCTTTCAGATACAAAAGATATTCACTCTGGGGCATCCCGGGAGTTCTGGCAAAGGCCAGAAAGGAAAAATCGTCCTCCGCACTATTGACCTTGCCATGGGTGGCCAGATGTAATATTCCATAGTTTTGCTGGGTGCGAATAAAATTGCGCTTCGTAGCCTCATTCCCAATAAAGGTCTTCCCTCCCAATTTTGCCTTTGCTTCCTGAACCTCCTGATCATTGAAAATCAATTCGTTCAGCCCTTCTGATTGCATACCGGCAAATTCAGGAGCAAATCCAAGATATCGGGTACCATTTGACATCACTGGCTTACCCTTCATCTCTTCTAATTGACTGGCGGAAAAATTATAGCTTATTGCATACTTCCGGATCAGATAAGGATGATCCCGCAAGTTGAATATGCTATCCACTCTTTCAGTTAATAATGCATCGAAGGGCAGAAATCCAAGTTTATCATCCGGTACTATAACCAGATTATTCTTCAACCGGGCTTCTAATGGAGCAATAAGATAACGGTAGAGGTTAAAAGCAGCACTCGAATATGTTTGAAGGTTTTCAGAAAGCCGCTGTGTACTCTCAAAAGGAAATCGACGTATCAAAGGAACAATGGTATCCAATTGAGTCTCAAAATCACGGTTGAGTGGAACCAGGACAACGTCAAATTGGTCGCGGTTCAAGACAAAAACAACCAGGTCCACCCCAACGAAGTATTCAATAAGCGTCTGATTGGTATCCAGCAATTCCTGTTGGATCCTGGGTACACTGGGTATCGGATTTTCATACCGAAGTTGATAGTACCGAGGATACCGGGAATTTATTTCTTTCAACTTTTGACTAAAGGACTGTCTGGTCAGAAAAAGTAGATTTTCCAGCGAATCCAGCGGAAAGGCATTTGTTCTGGCTTGCTGATAGAGGTATTTTTCTTTCTCGAGCTCAACGATCCGCCGTTCCAGGGTATCCACTTCTGCCAGGATCTGTTCCGGAACGTCTCCAAACGTTCTGGCCTTTGAACGGTACATGCCATCCAAAAGCAGGAGTGCCTTGCTTTTTTCCGAATAACGGAACGCTCGATGCCAGTATCGGGATTCACCCGTGATTTTCTGCAGTTCCAGGAGAATCGAAATGGCAAAAGAATAGACCTCATGCCCGATAGCTACGAGATTCAATCTGGAACCCCGGGTCTCATACCGTATACGCAAATAGTCCAGTACTTCGTCATTATGGTCCAATTGAGTCAATGCCTGCCCTAAAAATTCCGGGTCATCGGAAAGCAGGAATTTGACATAATACAGGTCCGCAAGGTTATAGAGCGCATTGATCAAAGGTTGGTAACCATTGACCTGGTCAAGGAAATTCTCCTGATCCGGATGGAAGTTCAAAGCGAGCAGACATTTCCGCAAAGCAGCAATGGCCTGATCCGGTTCATCCCTCATGCGATAAATCATTGCCAGATTACTCCATGAGGCGGCAACGTCAGGATGGCTCACACCATATAGATCTTCCCGGATATGGAGGGCTCTACGGATCAGCTGTTCAGCCTGTCGAAAACGATCCTCCTGAAAAGCAATATTACCTAAGTTATTAAGGCAAATGGCCTGACCATCGACATCACCGATGTCCTGATACAAATCCATAGCCCTTTCAAAGTTCATCCTGGCCCGGATTAGCTCATCCTTTTGAAAAAACACATTGCCGAGATTGAGCAAAACATCCGCCCGTTCCTTATCCAAACCAGTATGAAGCGGGTACCTTAAAAGGGCGTTTTCATAGGCATCCGTCGCAGCGGTCAGATCCCCCATATCTTCGTAACACTGACCCAGATTATTGTAGGATTGGCCCAGTTGCGGATCATCCGGTTCCAGACCGGCTTGACGGATGCGCAGAGCCTGCTGTTGATAGTTTAAAGACTCAATAAAATCTCCTATATGTAAATATCTGATTCCCAAGTTATTGATGACATCTGCCACCAAAAGATGTTGATCTCCATATATTTCTCTGCGCAGTTGGAGGGCCTCTTCCAAAGGGGGACCGGCTTTTTCGAAATCTTTGGTTTCCAGGTACAACCGGCCTAAGCGGTTAAGCAGGTCTGACCGCAGAGATTTATCGACCTGATCTTTCAATCCCCTCTGATAGTAATCCCTTGCCTGGGGCCACTCATGTTGACCAAATGAACAATCGCCTAAAACAATATATATAAATGCCTCATAATGTGTCGGGTAGCTACCTTTTCGTGAAAGATCACTTAAAAGTTTCTTTGCCGTTACTGCTGCTTCTTCATATTTCCTGGCGGTCAATAACTCTTGAGCGGGTCGTATCAATTGTGTAAATTCGGAAGAGTCAAGGGCGGATTGACTATGGATGGGAACCGTCAATGAGAGAAGATAGCCAAGACACGCTAAAATCTTCTCCAGGTGAAAAAAAGTTGGCAAGATCCCAGGACATTTCATCTCTTGAAGACACTATTAAGCGAGAACCCTTAAAAGTACCTTAAATTTAAAGAATGAAAGTAAGGACTGTGGTTCATGTTCTTCAGATATCTCTAAAAGTGCCTGATGTTATGAATATTGTAAAGTACTACTCGATTGGCTTGTTTGTTTTAATGGCCCTCCAACTTATTGCCCAGGATAATGTGAGGCTCATTGACAATTGGGACTATAAGCGTAGAGTTGCCAAATACGAGAAAATACATAAAGTAATCAGCACCAGTAATGGATACATTGTGGCTGTAGGTGAGACCCGGGGAGATGGTTATGATGATAAAGATGGCCTCTTTATACTTTTGAACGGAGCCGACGGAACGATCGAAGCATGGGAAAAAATCGGCCGGGAAGGAGATCAGAGTTTTTCATCCGTAATCCAGAATTTTGATGGAACTTTCAGTCTGGTTGGATATGATGAAAGAAGAAAAGGCGATCGCAATGGTTGGATCGTAGATGTAGACATTCAGGGTAAGGTATTAAACCGAATCCCTGTCAAAGGGACCGGTGGAAAGGAGGATGAGATTCTGGATATTGCCGTTAATAATTCAGGCACCACTCTTTTGATTGGGGTTGAGGACAAGGGACGTTCCGATAATTTTTGGTTGCTTGGAAGAAATGAAGATGGCGAGTGTGCCTCTTTAAGTTCACATCTAAGCACACCCGGGCCGGCCAATCAGATCATTGCGCTTCCGGATGGGCACTTTGCCCTGGTCGGTAGTACTGACAATAAAGATAAATCTCATCCCAATCAAGCCTGGGTGGCCAAGATCACGGCTGAAGGAAAAAATATCTGGAGCGGTATTAAATACCTCGGTGATAAGGGCTACCAGGAAGGCATCTCCATTTGCCCCAGTCCTGCCGACAATGGAATCGTTGTAGCCGGTGTCACCAATAGCAAGGGCGCCGGAGATCTGGATATGTGGTTGGTAAAACTGGATGAGCAGGGAGATCTGGTATGGGATCGTACTTTCGGAGGACTGAACGCCGACATAGCAAGTAGTGTCGTGGCCTTATCTGCCGGCGGGTTTGCGCTTCTTGGGCACACCTGGTCGCACATGCCAAAAGCCAGCACTTCGATCCTGAAGGTGGTCGTCGTAAACAATGAAGGTGAATGGCTCGATGATGGCACCTATTATATACCGGAAGGAAGAGGGAATCAGATCAGTTATTCGATCTGTGAGTCATTGATGCATCCGGAAGTAGTCATCGTAGGAAACTCCACTGCAGATAAAGTTAACCCTTCACTTACCTACGTTTCAAATATCACCTGGCGCTCACCGATAGATCTGGCTCTGCTTAAAACAGATGATGAGATCTATGGAAATGTTGCCAATCTAAATCTTGAATTGTCGTCTGCCAGGTTAGTCGACGCCGATGCCAACAAATATCTGGCAGAAGGTGAACGGGGCTACGTAGAAGTGGATGTAACCAACAGCAGTCTGGTGACGATCGACAATGTGAAAGCGCAAATCAATGCCAACGAACAAACCGATATCAGTTTCTGGAAACAGATTTATCTCGGAAGCCTGCAGGCAGGTCAGAGTAAGCGCTTACGGGTTCCCGTGCAGGCTTCTGAAAAGCTCACCCAGGGATCATATCAGTTAAACATTACCCTGGAAGCCGGTGGCCTGAATGCAGCCTCCACTCAGGCAAAAATCGCCTCAAACCGCCCCGATCCTGCCTCTTTAATTGTCAATAAATACTCCTTTTCTCCTGAAATGAGTGCCGAACCGGGAAAACCGATTATGCTCTCAGTCGAAGTAGTGAACAATGGTGGTCTTCCTACAGAGGCAGTAGGCGCTGAATTTAATATACCCGGTGGAGTAGAATCACTGAATAATGAGCGGCAGTCGATACCCGCTTTGAGACCCGATGAAAAATATACCCTGACTTTTGAATTTGCCTATTCTGAAGTCTTCGATCAAAACAATATTAACATAGAATTTGAATCAGAGGCAAAGAGTTCTCTACCCGGTATCAGAAGATCTTTCACTTATGGAGTTTCCGCTAAAAAACCAGCAGTAGAATACGTGCAGGCACCCAATGAAAATCTGGACATTATCTGGACAAGCCATGAGCTCAATGAATATCGAACCGTGGAAGTTACCCAGCGTGAAGTCAATATAAAGACCATTGCCCTTGCCAACCGTGAACTATCCAGACACAACTTTGCGGTCCTGATCAACGGTCGCCGGGCCCAAGGACAAAAACTCGATGAATCGAAATTGACACCACCCGAAGGTCAGCAGCTGGGTCGCATACAGCAATCCTACACGAACGTGGTTGAACTTGTCAAAGGTGAAAATGAAGTGCAGGTGGTGTATTACGATGATGAGGGGAAAGAAATCATCGGCAAAAGTACGCCCCTCATTTTCAATTACGTGAGTAAAGATGCTCCGAACCTCTATGTATTATCCATCGGTGTAGAACATCAGGACTTGCAATATACAGTCAATGATGCCAGGAAATTTGCCGGACTTTACAGCAAACTTCGCGATGATAAAGGTCGGGCTTTCCGGAAGGTGAGTGTTCTTGAGATGACAAAAAAAGAAGAAACCACAGAACGAAATATCAAGCGGGCTTTCTTAAACCTGAGCCGCAATCACTCGATCAAGGACAATGACCTTATAGTTGTCTTTATTTCTTCCCATGGAAAAGTCATGGATGGAAACCGGTATGTTTTGCTGCCTTCCGATTATGATCCTTCCTATGAAGAAATATCAACCATAGATTTTAATGAAGACATACTAAAGCGATTAAGGGCTTTGGATGGAAACAAACTATTGTTTATCGATGCCTGTCACAGTGGAAGTGCCGGTAGCCGGGCGTTCAGTGATGCCGCAGCCAGTAAAATGATGAATGACCTCATAAATGCCACAGCCGGCATGGAAATATTTGCTTCCTGCGGGGACAATGAGTTTTCATATGAAGATCCCAGCTGGGGTAACGGTGCGTTCACCAAAGCGATTATCGAAGCCTTTAATAACGAAACGGTGGATATCGATGGTCAAAAAATCAATGCCGATATTTATACCGAATTTAACGGAGTAAAAGATAAAGGGGCAGATGGAATTATCACTATTGAGGAATTAAAAGAATTTGTGCAGAAAAGAGTGCCCTACCTGGTGAAAAGTATAAAAAACAAAGAGCAAAACCCCACCAATAAATCAACTGATCTTTTACCTGAAGATATGGGTATTTACCTGGTGAATTAAACCCGGAATAAAAAATGATAGATTTGCGACCATCCTTCCAGAAGTCATGCACAATTAGTGGGTACTGTCAGCAACAATTTTCCAATCTCCTTTTATCTTTTTAATGATCAACAGGAAAAAACCGCTAAGATTGTCCATTTTATCTCTATTCAGATGATATTTTCCCACAAGAGAATAAACCGAACGGCTCCGCTTATCCAGTCGGACGATCTCAAAGGTCAGGTACCCCATGGCATCCCGGTCAGGATAGCGCTTATAATAATTCTCCAGTGTATTCCGGTAACCAAAGGTTGGACCATTTTTACTTAAGAAAAGGAGATTCTCATCATCCCAATAGGTTTTCATGAAATCTTCTACATTCCCTTGATTCCAGGCGGAAGACTGTGCAACCAGTAATTCTTCCATTTCCTTTCTCACCTTCTCAACCCGTTGCGCCAGGATGCTTTCATGCTGAAGAAAGGTCACGAGCAGAATAAAAAAGAGACAGTAATTCCTATTCATTTTTTAATATTTTTTCCTGGTATTGTTCGCCCTTGTCTCGAATAGAAATAAAATACATTCCTGCCGGCCAGGCGGACATGTCAATACGTTCGGGATTTGTTTCTTTAAGCAGGAATTTTCCACTATGATCGAACATATATATTTCGGCCTTACTGGATTGCCCCACAACAAATAGATCCTTTTTAACCGGATTTGGAAATATCGAAAGAGCTGGTGTATTTTCATAAGTGATGTACCTGACTGGTGAATAGCTATATGCACCTCTCTCGTCAAATAATTTAAGTCGGTAAAAATTAATTTGATCCGGAGCAGCATGGGTGAATACATATTCTCTGGCTGTCGCTTCGAAAGTTTTTAATACTTCAAAATAATGACCATCACCTGAATGCTGAATTTCTACTTTGCCTTTAAAAAGCTCACCGGACAGGATCCAGTTCAGATCTACTCCACCGGCAGTTGATTGTGCATGGAATGAAAGATAGGAAAGTGGTAATACCCCCGCCGAAACTGCCTGACAATATGCACCCTCGTAAATCTCGATACTGTGCACTTCAAAAACTCCCCATTGTGCTGACAAATGGAGACCTGCATCACATCTAAGGGGAATATTCACTTCCTGGGTGAGTTCCCTCAGTATGGAATCCTTGAATACAGTAAGAGCCATCTCCTCCGGCAAATAAGCCTGCTGAAAATCAGTACTTTTGATCTGAAAGGTTGAACCCAGATTTACTTCATATATTCTATCTGTCTTTTCCCATTCCTGGTCGGCATTTAGGAACTTCATTTGAATGTAAGCCCGCGTCGGGAAAGCCGGATCATGATCCAGGCAGAAACCTGCTTCCGCTCGGTCGACCGATTCGGAACAGCGGGCCCCCAGATACATGAGCTCAATGCTTACTGGCAGGTCATCAACACCACAACACTGTGCCTTGAGGGACGGGGCTGACAGGTGTAAAAAATTCCAGATTAAAATGTTGAGAACCAGGCAGTGCCTGGAGAAGAAGGGTTCAGTGAGTTTCATTTTATGAGCGGGATTCGTGTGTAGGTGGAAAGTTAGTAACTATCAAATGCTGAACCAAGGAAACGGACCTTACAAATGACATATTTATTATCCGTATATGACGGTCAAGTATGCAACGTTACCGGGATCACACAAGCAACCATTGCAATGCATGGTGTAACTTATTATTCCTAACTTCGCCCTTCTTTTGAAAAACTGTAAAAAATCGCAGACGGTTGAGCGATGAATAAAAACGAAATCCTGATATACGATACTACTTTGCGGGATGGAACCCAGGGCGAAGGAGTTTCCTTTTCTGCTGAAGATAAAATTCTGATGGCCCAGCGTATCGATGAATTTGGCTTTGACTATATCGAAGGCGGTTGGCCAGGCTCCAATCCACGGGACATGGAGTTCTTCCGGATGATGAAAGATGTACAATTAAACCATGCAAAAACAGCCGCGTTCGGTTCAACCAGAAGAGCCAATCTTACGGTAGAAAATGATCCTCAACTGGCACAACTGATCGAAGCGGGCACGCCGGTAGTCACTATCTTCGGAAAATCATGGCCTTTACATGTTACGGACGTGCTGAAAACCACGCTGGACGAAAATCTGCTGATGATCAAAGAGTCAGTGGAGTTTCTAAAGTCAGAAGGCAAAGAGGTGATCTACGATGCCGAGCACTTTTTTGATGGTTATAAGGCTGATGCTGCTTATGCGCTGGCCACCCTTGAAGCAGCCAGGGAGGGAGGAGCGGAATTCCTGGTACTCTGCGACACAAATGGAGGCACTCAATCAAAAGAATTCAGCGAAATGGTACGACGCTCCATGTCGGAAAATCCCGGGGTAGCGATTGGTGTACATTGTCACAATGATTGCGGACTGGGAGTTGCCCTTTCCCTGATCGGAGTAGAAGAAGGAGCCACCATGGTACAAGGTACTATCAACGGTTTCGGAGAGCGGGTAGGAAATGCCGATCTTACTACGATCACTCCAAATCTTTTCTTTAAAATGGGATATGCTCTACACTGTGGAGAATCTCTGAAAAATCTGCGGGAGTTTTCTATCAGCGTCGACAAACTGGCAAACATTACTCCCAATAAGAAAGCCCCTTTTGTAGGTGAAAGTGCTTTCGCCCACAAAGGAGGTGTTCATGCGAATGCAGCTAAGAAAGTGGCCCGCAGTTATGAACATATGGTCCCGGAAAAAGTCGGAAACCGGCAACGGATTCTCATGTCAGATATGTCCGGCAGTAGCAGTGTCGCCATGAAAGCCAAGGAATTGGGGATCGATCTGGATGAAAAGTCCAACCAGATGCGGGCTTTCCTGGCAAAAATCAAGGAGTTGGAAAATAATGGATATGAATTTGAGAGCGCAGACGCTTCCTTTGTCGTCCAGATATATCAGCACTTCCATGATCTTCGGGATGACTTTGATGTCGTTAGTTACCGCACAATTTCTGAAATGGTGAGGGACTCCGACACCAATATCAGCGAAGCGGTGGTGAAACTCCGGGTGGAAAATAACCCGGAAATCAAGATGACTATTAGCGAATCTTCCGGACCCGTGGGTGCTTTGGACCACGCCATGCGCGAAGCCTTTGCCTCCCATTTTCCCGCCCTTAAATCGGTCCAGCTGGTGGACTATAAGGTGCGTATTACCCAGACTGGAATGGGTACTGATTCAATTGTGCAGGTATTAATGAAGAGCAGCGACGGTAAAAAATCATGGTGGACTTGCGGAGCCGACGGTAGTATCATTGAAGCCAGTTACCAGGCTCTTTGCGACTCCTTCCGATATAAGTTGATAATCGGATAATTAAATTGCAGAAGTCGGCATCAACCAAAAGATTTTATTGACCACTTCTCAGGGATTTAATCAGCTCTGATTTATCCATATTCGACCTTCCTTCGATACCTACCTTCTTTGCCAGTTGATATAATTCCTTGTAAGTTCTTTCTTCATATTGGGTAGCCTTTCCACCGGTCTTTCCTGAATTGGGACTATTTGCAATTCTTGCCGCTTTTTCTTTGCTCATTCCCTTATCCCGCAGCGCCTCATACTGGTCTTCATTTTTGATTGATGACATATTCTTGTCTGGCATAATGCTGTTAATTAATTCGGATTTAAAAAATAATACTCGCTCTTCACCGTGCAGATAGCAACTGCATCGGAGAAATTTCCTGTGGATCATTTACCGGCCTCCTACCGCCATTGGCTGAAATTCAGAATGTTTTTCTAAAAAATGTTCCACAAAAGGACATGATGCTTTGACCTTGTAGTTACTTTTTTTTGCTAGTCGCAAACCCTTTAAAACCAATTGAGATGCAATGCCCTGACGCCGGATTGGCTCCGGCACGAAAGTATAGGTAAATTCCATGGTTGTCGGTTGTGTATCCGTAATTAAATTATATCTCAGTTCGATATCCTCTTCGTCCGTTACAGGTGCAAAAATTCGACTATTTTTCGGGTCTACCCGAAAATCTAAGTAATCTGGATGCTTCTTTTGCATGGCATTAAATTATTTTATGATCAAATCATGTACAATAGGCTGCTGGTCTATTCGCTGTTGATTCTTTTTGACACAGTAACAAAATCAAGATTTCCATATTCTTGCCGTTAAGTTAAGCGGTGACAATTTGGTAAATGGCTCACTCGCACCCCTCTAACTCCCCTGGAAGGGGAGAACCAGTCCACCCGCAGTCCAGAATCAACAACGTACTTTCCTTAACTTAAGGACATTGATTTCCATATCACCTTTCTAAGAGATTGAGAAACAATTATGTTCGATAGATTTTCTGGAAATATCACCGGAAGAAGTAAAAGAATGCCTGCACCAGGATTATCCAAACCATTCTGAATTGTAATAATTTCGGGAACAATATTTGAAAAGGTAATCTCTATATGAAAGTGCTTGCTAACCTTCTCGTGATTATCATTCTCTTTCTTTTCCATATTCCGTTATCTGCACAGAGGAGTCTTCGCTTTTATGGTAATGGGGTGCAGGCTCCGGACCAGGACCGGGTAAAAATAAGGATCGACGACCCAACCAATAGTAATTCAGGACCTCCGGCTGATATTGGTGCCCAAGATTTTACTATTGAATTTTGGATGAAAGCGAGCCTGACTGATAATACCAGTGCTATGACGAATTGCGGTACCAATATCAATTGGATTTACGGAAACATTATAATCGACCGGGATCGCTATAACCAGGACCGTAAATTTGGACTTTCCGTAGCCGGTGGATACCTCATCTTTGGAGTTTCCGGCGACGGCACCGGTGACCGGACCATCTGCGGCAGTACTTTTGTGTTGGACGATTCGTGGCACCATGTAGCCATACAGAGAAGGCGTACGGATGGTCATCTGTGGCTATATGTCGATGGGATTTTAGAAGAAGATGTTGATGGACCCGATGGAGATATTTCGTATCCCGATGCGGGTACTCCCTGCAGTACTTGTTGCGGTGGCAACTCCTGCGACAATTCTGATCCGTTTATGGTGTTGGGAGCAGAAAAACATGATGCCGGTGCCACTTATCCTTCATATAATGGCTTTCTTGATGAGTTGAGGTTATCCAATAGCCTTCGATATAGTAGCAATTTCTCCGTTCCTCAGTCGCCCTTCATGTCAGATACCCATACCATGGCGCTGTATCACTGTGACGAAGGCAGTGGAAACGTTCTGATAGATGATTCTGGTGCAGCCGGGGGTCCTTCCCCGGGGGTGATTCACCCCGGTGGAAGTCCAGCTGGTCCCATCTGGTCGACAGACACCCCTTTTTCCTGCTCCATGGCAGAAAATAGCTGGAGTGGACCGCAGTCGGGCACATGGCATCAAAACCCAATGTACTGGAGTCAAAATTACTTTCCGAAGATCTGCGAAAGCGTCGAAATCAATAGCGGATATCATGTCAGCGTGACAGGTGAATCTACTGCCCGTTGCTTAACTTTGGAGGTGATGCCCGGAGCGGGTTTCTCTGTGATTTTGGGATCTCAATTGGAGGTGGGATCAAATTGAGTACGCACATCTCCGTCATAAGCGTCGGAGATATTTCATTATTAATCCGTTTCAATTCACTTTCTTCAAGATATAATTATTCGCCAGCTCTCCGACAATCTTTTGTCCATGTATATCCAATTTGGTCAATTGATTCTCACCGACCTGAAACATCAGGTTGTTGGTGTCAGAATTTCTAGTTTCAAGAATGATCTTATTCCCGGCTTTATCCCACTCAAAACTTCCCTCGTAGCGAAATACAGTAGAGTCCTTACCAAGATACTTCTGGGCCAGCTCATAACTTTCATTATTAAATAACTGCACTATGGTTTCAATGCCTTCACAGTCAGCACAAGGAAAAATCCCCTGATATAAACCACTCCAATCCAATGAATTGCGGCTTACATGCCCATCGGAAACCTTTGTCAAACTATGGCAACTTATGGTAAAAAAGCATAAGGCAAATAATATACGTAAGGGAAGCAAACCGGGTGATCGCATGCAAAGAAAGTATTGATAGGACAATGAACATTCACTCCTACAATTAGTTCACAACAAAGTAAAAGCCTTTTTCGTCCTTCCGGATTTTTCCTCATCTTCGCAACCGCTTAAAAATGCAACGATATGGCAGACAACAAGATCATTTTTGCAATGGAAGGGGTAAGTAAAATCTACCCGCCCAACCGGCAGGTATTGAAAAATATCTGGCTATCCTTCTTCTATGGAGCTAAAATCGGCGTCCTTGGTCTTAATGGTTCAGGAAAGTCCAGTCTGTTACGCATAATTGCCGGAAAGGATCAGAACTATCAAGGCAAGGTCACTTTTGACAAAGACTATAAAATCGGTTTGCTGGAACAGGAACCCCAATTGGATGAAACAAAGACCGTAAAAGAAATAGTGACCGAGGGGGTGCAACACATTGCAGACCTGGTAAAGGCATATGAAGATGTATCAGCCAAGCTGGCCGAACCGATGGATGATGACGAAATGATGAAGGTGATTGAAAAACAGGGAGAACTTCTCGAGCAGATGGATCATCTGAATGCCTGGGATCTTGATCACACATTGGAGGTGGCCATGGAGTCGTTGCGATGTCCTCCCGATGATGCCAAGATTTCGGTCTTATCCGGGGGTGAAAGACGCAGAGTGGCTCTTTGCCGGCTACTATTGAGTAAGCCCGACATCTTACTGCTGGATGAGCCGACCAACCATTTAGACGCTGAAAGCGTGGATTGGCTGGAGCAGTATCTGAAGAATTTTCCTGGAACCGTCATTGCGGTGACCCACGATCGCTATTTTCTTGACAACGTAGCCGGTTGGATCCTGGAGCTGGACCGGGGTGAAGGAATACCCTGGGAAGGGAACTACAGCTCGTGGCTTGATCAGAAGGCACGAAGACTGGAAGCTGAAGAAAAAGCCGAAAGTAAACGGCAAAAGGCATTGAAAAGAGAACTGGAATGGTCTCGAATGGCACAAAAAGCCAGACAGGCCAAGGGTAAAGCCCGACTTAATGCCTATGAAAAGATGACTACTGCAGAAGTAAAGGAAAAAGAAGCAAAACTTGAACTCTTCATACCACCCGGTCCACGTTTAGGTGATGTAGTGATCGATGTAGAACATCTCAGGAAGGGCTATGACAACCGGATACTGATCGACGACCTGACCCTTAGCATCCCTAAAAATGCCATCGTCGGTATCATCGGACCGAATGGAATGGGAAAATCTACCCTATTCCGGATGATCATGGGTGAAGAAAAACCCGATAAGGGAGAAATCACCATCGGGAGTACGGTCAAATTGGCCTACGTAGATCAAAGTCATAAGGACCTTATACCGGAAAAAACCATTTATGAAGTGGTCAGTCAGGGTAATGAATTTCTGAAGATCGGTGATTCCGAGGTCAATGCCAGGGCATATTTGAGTCGATTCAACTTCACCGGTGCGGATCAGCAGAAAAAGGTAGGTGTACTTTCCGGAGGTGAACGCAACCGGTTACATCTGGCGATTACCTTAAAGGAGGGTGGCAATGTAATTTTGTTGGATGAACCGACCAATGATATCGACGTAAATACCTTGCGGGCTCTAGAAGAAGCTATAGATAATTTCGCCGGATGTGTGCTTGTAATTTCACATGATCGATGGTTTATCGATAAACTGGCAACGCATATTTTATCTTTTGAAGATGAAGGAGAAGTTGTTTTTTTTGAGGGGAATTTTCAAGCTTATGAGGAAAGTAAAAAGTCGCGCTTAGGAAACATTACTCCCCGCAGACCTCGTTTCAAAAGTCTTCTTTAATACTTTCTTAGAATTTTATTCGACCCGAATTATGAAATAATTAATTCGCCTCATCCGGCTGAATCTCTTTAAACCCCGGTCCTGAACAACTAACTGGTAGCCCTATTCCATAAATATAAAACCGGCAGAAAAGGAACTCATCTATTCTGCCGGTTTAGACCGATTCATTTAATACAATTGGCTTCTACTATTGATATTGGCTATTCTAAAATTCCTTGTTTTAGTGGAGATTGGAAACTAATCTCAATTTAAGTTTCAAAAAATGGAGCCCGGCAGACA
>JAGQWZ010000667.1 GCA_020436835.1 Saprospiraceae bacterium
GCAGAAAACAGGAACCGATAAATTTACCCATGAAATTCCCCCTTCTCCTGGCCCAGGGAGTAGAAGGGATTGCAGTTGGTCTGTCTACAAAGATACTACCTCACAATATTGGTGAACTGATCAAAGCTTCCATCAAAATTTTGGAAGACAAAAAATTTACTATTTATCCCGATTTTGATACCGGAGGCTCGATCGATGTGTCCGATTACAATAATGGCAAAAGAGGGGGGAAAATCCTAATCCGGGCAAAAATTGAGAAGAAGGATAAGAACACCTTAGTGATCACCGAACTGCCCTATGGAGTCACGACAGGATCACTTATTGACAGCATCGTCAAAGCCAATGATAAGGGCAAGATCAAAATCAAAAAAATCGTTGACAATACTGCGCAGGATGTGGAGATTCAAATTGATCTGGCTCCCGGCACCTCGCCCGACCTGACGATTGATGCCTTATATGCTTTTAGCAACTGTTCGATTTCGCTCTCACCAAATGCATGTGTGATCGTCGATAATAAACCTTTGTTTCTTTCTGCCAATGATATCCTGAGGATGTCGACAGAACATACGAAGGACCTCCTGCGCCAGGAGTTGGAAATCAAAAAAGCAGATCTCGAACAAAAATGGCACAATGCCAGCCTGGAAAAGATCTTTATTGAAAACCGCGTTTATCACGAAATCGAAGAATGTGAAACCTGGGAAGCCGTGCTACAAACGATCGATAAAGAAATGCGAAAATATATCGCGGATCCCGGTGAGAAGCTGAAGCCGAATGACTCCCGCATCCTTCTCATGCGTCCATTTGTCGAAGAAGACATCCTTCGCCTGACCGAAATTAAGATCAAGCGGATATCAAAATTCAACACCTTCAAGGCAGATGAAAATATCGCACAACTAGAGGCGGATATCGCACAGACCATTCACGATCTGAAGCATTTGACCGCATTTGCTATCAAGTATTTTGAAGATCTCTATGAGAAATACGGGACAAAATACCCTCGCAAGACAGAGATTACCTCATTTGAACAAATAGACATTGTCCAGGTAGCTGCCAACAATGTGAAATTATATGCCAATCTCAAGGAGGGATTTATCGGCTGGGGATTGAAGAAAGATGAGGAAATCAGAGAGTGTTCAGATATCGATGATATTATTGCTTTCAAAAAAGACGGCACCTTCCGGGTTTCCAAAATCGGTGATAAGGTGTTTATGGGAGAAAATTTGCAGCATGTGGATGTGTGGAAAAAAGGCGATGATCGTACCACCTACAACCTGATCTATCTGGATGGTAAAAGCGGGCGTGCCATGGGAAAGAGATTTAATGTCAAAGCTATAACCCGCGATAAAGATTACGATCTCACAAAAGGCAGCAAAGGATCAAAGGTCCTCTATCTAACGGCCAACCCAAATGGAGAATCTGAGATCGTTCGCATCACCCTTTCACCCAGTTGCCGGGCCAAAAAGAAGGTTTTCGAATTTGATTTTGATCACCTCGACATCAAAGGAAGAAATTCGCAGGGTAACATCGTCAGCCGGTACCCGGTGCGAAAAATTGAACAGCTAGAAGTAGGCCAGTCGACCCTGGGAGCGCTTAAACTATGGGTCGATGATGTAAGCGGTAGGATTAATACAGACGGAAGGGGCCTCTATCTGGGCGCATTCGATACTGGTGATCTCATTATTGCTCTATACAGTGATGGAACTTATGTACTCCACAATCCTGATCCTATTCTTAAAATTGAAACCAAACAATTACTTCACATTTCCAAACTGGATGATGACAGCATCGTGACAGCGGTACACTATGACGGTGAAAAAGACTGGACCATGGTCAAAA
Organism: Saprospiraceae bacterium; assembly: GCA_020436835.1. GTDB lineage: Bacteria > Bacteroidota > Bacteroidia > Chitinophagales > Saprospiraceae > JABDMH01. The sequence continues at coordinate 1,837 of JAGQWZ010000667.1, forward strand.
GGTTCCAGATCGAAACTTCCACCCTCGACGAAAAAGTGTTCTTTATTAAGGAACATAAAAAATCAAAACTTATTTATGCAACCACCGCTTCCGATGTGGAAATCGAATACTATTTACTGAACAAAAACCAGAAAGAATACTGGACGGTTAACCTGGATGAATTCATCGATGTGAAGGGATGGAAAGCGATAGGCAACCGATTGTCCAACAAAATGATCAGGGGAGTCAGGGAAATCAGTGAGACTGAAGAGAAAAAACAAGCTACCGATGAAAATGAGGATAAGGACTCTGACTTCAGAATCGGTGATACCATTGAACTTGATCTCTGATGCCTTTTCGTTTCTTTAATGCTATTGCTTGATAAATCGCAAATTTGCAACACCTTCGCCAGACGCAATCTGAGCCAGATAAACCCCGTCTACCATTCCGTTTAAATCAATAGTCATCAATTGTGAAAAAGCCATCCTGAATTCTTTGATGATGGACCCATTTACCGTATAGATCCGAAAATGAGCCTCTCCCCGGTATCCAGCTCCATTTTCCAGGTAAAGTACTTCCTTGGCGGGATTTGGATAAATTGAAAATCCTTCAAGGTAGTGGTCAAATGCACTGACAACCTGGGTACTTACCTCAATTGGAATTGTCAAAGGTCCTATCCACGCTCCTTGCCCATTAACTACGGTCACCACCAGGCTATCCGGCAGACTGTCAATCCCGGCATGTACGTAAGTCAGCACGCCGTCGTTGATTTCTTGTTGAGAGAACTGATCTCCGATGGATAGTATGCTTCCCATCGAACGAATATCACCATGCTGAGGCGTGGTAACCAGTGTATATATTAATTCCGCATCCGGTACCACTTCATCTTCGACATTGAGAATATCTTCTGTGATGATCGTTGCCGCCGAATACTGAGCTCTAATCGTATCCAATACAGATAATGCGGGTGGATTGGGAGCCAAACTACCACACAACTCAAGGGTCCATCCTTCGAGACGACCACCGCTTCCAGCCACTGAGTCAGCTACCTGCAGATACCAGTTACCTTGCACCGGATCATTGTTAAGCACGCTCAGAGCTTGTTGTGGTATGAAATTGGCTCCATTGAATGAGGTTAAACAACTGAAGCTGTCCAGCGCTTCATCATCAAAGCCGATATCGAAGACCTGGTTAGTAAAGCCACATTGTTGATTTACGAGCGTAATGGTTTTGCCCAGTGGCGAAATGAGGCTAAATATCAGGTCGCCGAATGAAGCATGCGACCCGCTGACGGATAATATATTCACGTCACTGATCTGACCGCTGCTATTGACTGCAATCTCGGATTGAGCAACAACGATAGCACTCTGACTTAAAGTCTTGGGAACATCTGTGGATACAAACTGTTCGCATGAAAGATTGATGGTATGGAAAGCATGAATGGGAGAATATTCACCAAGCCCACATAGGTTGGCCGGCCGAACTCTCCAGTAATAAAGGGTATTTTCTGTCAACAGATCATCCAAAACCACCGTAGTGATGCCGGAAGCCTCTGCCGTAACCGGATCAATAAAAGCAGGAGATTTTGCCACTTCGAGAACATAGGCGTCTGCATTCACACTCCCCTGCCAAATGAAAGTTGGTCTTTGACTGACGGAAGATGCACCCTGGACCGGTTGTCGTAAGCTCAGGTCACTAAAATCACTGGAGATGGTACTGATATTCGCCTCCCGAATTAGTGTATCTCCCAGTGACGATGAAAAATAAAATTTAACGCTGAAGTTGGTAGATGCTTCAACCTGACTAAAGTCCAGATTAATCACTGCCTGATCTCCAGGCTTAAAAGCAGTCGGACCAATAATTTGCACTCCATCCGGCAAGTCGGCAGAAATGATAGAAACACTGTCGGTAAAGCCACCGGTGGGAAATGAAATGATATCAAGAGACACAATCGACGGCAGGCAACTGAGCTGCTCATGAGGAGACAGATCCAGGGCAAAGCCTGATTCCGAAGCAGGTGTAATGACCAAAATGCTATCGTTTATGTCAAAAAAGATATTATCTGCGGCTTCGATCATTAGCCGGGCATTTTCGGTGCTTAAGTCCGGGATCAAAACAAATTCCCTTCCATCATTGACTGCATTTTCAACCAGACGATGTGGATATGTTTTACCTCCGTCTTCAGACAACCAGATATTCACACGCTGGCAGTTGACCGGCAATAAATTCGTACTCGCCACGTCCCATTGAACTTCAATAAAGGAACCCGCTTCGATCTGAAGGGGCAAGCTTTCATCCTGTATTTTGAAAGGACCTGCAGTTTGTGCCGCACGGAATGTTACTTCGTCCCAACTGACTCCTCCTCCACCATCCTTCTGGTCACGGGCAGTGACTCTGAAAGTTAATCTACGATCGTATGTTGGCAGCACTTCGCTGTTGTCGAAATTGTTGTTCAGGATTTTTTGCAGGGCGGGAAAGTAACGGGTGGGGTCCGGGGAAGGTGGCACTGATTTAAAAATCGGAGCATCCCCCCTGGGATCTTCGATCGGGCTGAAACTGGCCGAGCCCGTGCCCGCATCAAACTGTTCCCAATTGTAGAAAACGCTGTCTCCATCCAGATCACTACCGACGGCTGATAATTTAAAAGGGGTCTCTATTGGAATAAAAAACCCTCCCTCAAGGTTAGCTGAAACCATCGGATTGTGATTTTCCAACAGGAACGCTTGAGCACAATCTCCACCAGTCATGATGTAATTTTTAATTGCCTGAATGGAGTTGCTGTGATAGTAATTATCAGAATCGAAGGCGACATTCTGATTTCCACAGGAGCCTGCATATGACATAATTGTACTCCCACTCCCAGGTTCGAAGGCTGTTTGTCCATTAAATTGCCCATCAGGCGCAGGAGGGCAATTGTTCCAGGTGTGCTGTGCACCGAACTGATGGCCGAGTTCATGACACACGATACCGATGTAAAATCGATCACTTGTGCTTATCTCACAGGAGGCACCAAAACCTTTCATTCCCGTACAGACGATACCTACTCCTCCAGATACTCCCACCACTGAGTTACAACTGGAACCAAAAACATGTCCCACATCATAATTTGCACTGCCGATATTTGCGACCAGGTAATTATTATTCTCCAGGGCCATCTGACTCGGATTCCCATCCGAAAAAGGATCGATATCACCATCAAAAAATATCAACTCATCGTTATTTTCGATTAGTTGAAGATGGATGGCAAGCTCACTTTCCATGATGAAATTGATGCGATTGAGCGCCGTATTGATGGCGGCCAAGGTACCCTCTACGGTACCTCCATGATTGGTGGCATATTCTCCCGTGGCACAGATCGCAATCCGGTAAGTGCGTAAGGTCACTGCTTCTTCGAGTTCTCTCGAAAAAGGAGATCGTACTGGTTCCTGATCAATAAAATGTTGGGCATCCTGTACAAAGTGGTGCTCATGTTTGTTATAAAGAGCTTTTAATTCAGGGGATACCCTAAAATCCCTGGTGAAATAGACGAGATAGTATTTTTGGTCTCCCCGTTGATAGGGATCAATATAAATCTCTCCTTCCGGATGATGTAAAACTGCATGCATGCCTTGTCCGGAAAAATCGATTCGTCCACTTACACGCTCATCCTCACCGCTTCGGACCAGGTAGTTTCTAATCGCAGGGAAACGCTTCTGTAAGCCAGGGGCAAAATTTGAGGCCGGAGTCACTCGAAACGTCTGGGTCTTCCCGGATGGTAGCACCAGTTCGACATGCCCCTGATCAAATGCCCGGATCAATTCATCCGGATTTACCATCAGAAGTTGAAAATTTTTCGGCATGATCCTTTTTCCCAATTGTTGTGCGACCACCTCCGGACTTACTGAAGCCCACTGCTGTCCATAGAGAAAGGAAACCGAAATCAGATAGATCAGAACTTGCGCTGTCCGCAATTTAGTCATCCTCGATAATTTTGAAAATCAGGTGAAAGATATAGCTAAATCTGTGATAAGAAATCAAGCATCCTTATATTCCAAATAAATTTAGTCCTCCCAAATCAAAAGAAAGCGGAAACCTGAGCTCTGGCAGTATGCACTACCCGGGAAGTTCCACTTTTCCTTCCATCGTAGGAAACATTAATTCTTATGTTATTTGCCAACCGGCGATCGTATCCCAGTCCCCATATCCAGTTGGTCCCATCTTTGAGACCTTCCAACATCGCAAATTCCAGACTACCGTTACCAGGTCCACTATAATCGATCAACACCAGGGAAAGATTTGCCCGAAAAGAAGACGTACTGACCTTACTGAATGTTGCCTCCGACTTGAGGTCATGAATGACGGCACGATCCTGACCTTCATTCAATTCATTGCTTTTATTCGCAAATTTATATTTGGTGTTGAGTCTGAATGTAGAGGAGGGTTGCCACGTGATTTCGGGCTGCAATTCATAGCTCAGAATCTCATAGTCCTTGTTATCAAAATTTTCGCTGCCCTGAATATTTCTTTCACTTACGAGGGTCATGAGCCCACTAAACTCCCGATGAAAATTAATTCGGGAACGCAAAATATGACGAAAGAGCTCTTTACTCTCGTACCCGGTGGTCAGTATAAAGCGATTTCGAAAGTCATTCCACTCATATTGAATATCATACTTCGGATTGCTACGATTAAAATAAAGCACGTTGCGAATTTGTGCACTTACGGACACCAGCGCACTGTCGGCAATACTGAGAGCAAAGGGACTCCATAAAGAGATACCGGCGTTTTGAAGGTTCTTTCGCAGAATACGAATCGATCCCTGATCAGACCACCGGGACATAAAACCTTCCTTATTACCGAGGATACGTCGAGGATCCAGGCTTATACTTTGATTATAAGACACATTATTTGTCGCTACAAAATCATTGGTCAGAACCGTGATTCTGACATATTCAGCCTGCTCGGGAAACGGGGCTATTTCAAATTCATTAATTTGCTGAATTCCATCTCCATTTTGGTCCAGAAAAGTATATACTCCCTGTCCCGGGTCTACTTTAAGATATTGGAAGGTCCGCTTGGGCTCTTGACCAGAACCTACTTCGTAGGCGGTGGTAGTACGAATAGCTCCTTCAAGCAAATTGAACTGGTGATTGATTTTTCCCACATAATTGAGCCCGCCCTGTGAAACCTGTGGATTATCTCTCCTGATGTCCAGATTGCGAATGGTGAGGGTGGCATCTATGATCGAATTGGTACCCTTGGCCCATCTTCCTTTGATACTGAAGTCATCTGCCTCGGTCCCGGTCAGAAAATCCCGGCCGTTTCCGAAATAGTCGAAACGTTTTTGGTAATACATTTCCAGATTTAGATTTTCACCCTGCGATCTACGGAGATAGACTCTTCTCAAATCGTAATAGAAACTTAGCGGAGTAAGCGTATCTGTCGGCACAAAACGGCGGGCATTTTTTTCCTGTTCAAAATAAATTCCAATCTGCCAGCGATGTTCTTTATCTAAATACTGTCCAATGTCGAAGTTAGGTCGGGAAAAGAGGCTTTCTTCGTCGCCAACATTCGATTGCAGCCAGTTTCCAACTGCTTTGAAGGAGAATCCCCGATTTCTGTAGTCAAGCGAAAACACATTCTTCTGACCCCGGTAGACGGATCTCCGAAAAAAACCTCCGTATTGGTAAGCCAGGGCAATACGTCCGGGTTTCTGTAGCTCAACAGTTGCATTTGCCAGGTGCTCCTCACCATCTGCCAGTCCGTTTAAATTCCAATCGCGGGAGAATTCGGCAGGCCGGTATGGATTCAAGGGGTTAAATGTCCTGGAGAGCGCTTCATGCTTTAGCAAGGTATGGATTTGCCACCCATCACGAGCTGCGCTATCTTTCTCCAGATAGAATGTCTTTTCCAGTTGGTTGGTAATAGCGTAGCCAATATCATCCGCAGCATCTCTGGAAGAAAAGCGATTGAGATCAACTTTGCTCATGGCCACTTCTGTTTTAAAACTACCTTCTGCTCCCAAACGGAATTCACTTCCGATAGCAAAGAGCTGCCTCTGTTGTGGAGGAACCAGCCGGGTGAGTGGAGCATAATTGCCCAGTGGCTGACCGGTAGAGTCTGGTGCGACCCATGCATACACCTCCCCATTTGATTCAGATGCGATCCGGATATAATCTCCCTGTCCCTGCCCTACCTGGGTAAACTTTGCCGTGTACAGTGCTTTTTCCGGATCAGTGCTGCGAAGCAATACATCGGGATAACCTAAAGTGTCGATGAGTTGATACATTACGATATTGGGATCGTAACCTTCGGGACGTAACCGGATGCTGGATGATAAGATCTGATTGGTTTGATCTCCAAGTTCGGCTAAAAACTGTTTGTCCTCGACAGAGAGATCTGACAAACCCGATGACAACTTTCCATCCTGCTCGCTGTAGGCATTGAAATGAAAAGCAAACTTCTTTGCCTGGTAGTCACTTTCAAAGGTGTAGATAGAGCGATTGTAGTTTTGATCCGAATACTCATATTCTGCGATAATTCTGGTGTCCTTTGTGATAATCCGGTTGGCTGTGAATGTAAGCTCACCGGAGTTGTAATCAATAACATAATCGTGTTCCAGCCCACGAACCAGGAGATTTCCATCGAGGTAGATCTTTTCGGTACCGGCGAGAATAATGATAAAACGCTCACCGGATCCACCCTGTAAGCGATAAGGCCCCTGATTCCCTTCCTGAGTCTGCAATTGGATACGGGAAAACTTACCCCTCGAACCTCCAGCGCTGGCAGCAGTTGTCAGAGTCCGATTCCGGCCGAGGTCAGTTTGGTTGACCGCTCTTACCCCCTGTGTCTTTTTGAAATAGTTGGTGAAATAGCTATTGGGTCGACTCAACTCAAAATCACCCCCAATGAGTGTATTACCAGCCTTGGAAAGTTGGATAAAGATTTTATCAAATTCTTGCAACTGTTGGGTGTTGCCCTCTGGCTGGAGTGGAATACTGTTATCTGACAAGGCTGCAAGGACTTCAATTCCGTCTCCTAACTGACCGTTAAGCCGAAGGTCAAAATTGCTATTCAATACTAAATCCTGGCTGTTACCAACTGATAAACCTCTGGCAAAACTACCGTCATATTGAATTCCTCTGGATGAAAAAAGTGGGTCCTCGGCTTCAAAGGGAGTGAACTGCATGGGCTGCATAACCCGCAAAGAACCATCCTGGTATAATAAAGAGTCAAAGCGACTGGACCACTTACTGAGATCGTATGGTAAAACGCGAAAAAAAACCCGGAAAGAGAAGCTGTCTTCTTGCATACGCTCTTCACTGGAGGAGTTCCAAATGAAAAAGGAATTGACCAACCGGTAGTCGGAAGCATTAATCTTGCGGGCAGACTCAATGCGGAAGGTTTCGGGAATAATACTCAGAGTCGACAGGAAGAAAGAATCCTGATGGTTATGTAGTTGAAGCTCACGCATATTTGACAGAGCCTGTGACCACGCCGACCAGGGCACCATCAGGTAGCAGAAAAATAGCACAGCTCTATATCCGGAGTAAAAGTGTCGCATCGTGGTCTCGGTTGAAGAACGTTCTTTTATCCGGAGGTAAGATAAATCCCGGCGTTTTTTCTGCGGAACGTTGTGCTTCTGTTATTAACCATCGGCATCAGGTATTTGGATTTAAGGCCACTGAATTTGGAATTGGAAACCAGGAAGCCCTCTATTGTTCAGAAGATCCGGCTGAAGATAAATTTCTCCTTCTTAATGATAGATATAGTGTTAAATATTAGACAAATCGCCAATAGGTGCAAAATATGGCATTCAAATTGCTGTAAGTTGTAATGTGTTATCTAAAACTTTTTTGAAATTCGTCCTAATTACCCAAAAATGCGAATAAATGCTATCATTGTCGACGATCACGTTCTCTTTGCAGAAGGATTGATTGCATTATTGAATGAAGTCAATGAGCCGAATGTAGAGGTGATTCATGTGTCGCATGATGGAGAGGATATTTTTCGGTGGCTGAGCAGAAGAAGAGTGCATCTAATCTTTCTGGACCTTAATCTCGGAAAGGTGAACGGCTTGGATTTGATCGAACCCATAAAAAAGCAATCTCCGGAGACAAGAATTATCATCGTTTCCGGGTACTCTGATGGGAATCTGGTGAAGACCGCTTTTTTAAATGGCGCCGATGGCTACGTATTGAAAGGATCCCCACTGGAGGAGCTCAGGCAGGGAATACTAACCGTTATGGAAGATAATACTTTCATGGGTAAAGGCGTTCAGGTCACAGCAAAGTGTGCAGACAAAGGGAGCAAGGATCGCCATGCCTACCGGCAAACGAGATCCATGGACGCTTATGCTTTGATGAACGATTTGACAAAAAGAGAACAGCAGATACTTGAACTGATTACTCAGGCATATAGTAATAAAGAAATTGCTCGCAAACTTTTTATCAGTGACCAAACGGTGAGTGTACACCGGAAGAATATTATGCGAAAACTAGGCGTGAGCAATACAGTGAGTTTAGTAAAAGTGGCTCAGAGCCTCAGCATCAGTGGCTAGAAAACCATAAAAATCAAAAAGCTGGGTTCAATTTTGATACCCAAAACAACGCGCTATGAAGAAACTTTATCTTTTGACACTCATCCTGGTGGGTTATGCAGGGGCTCTTTGGGCTCAACCGGTATTTGACATTGACAATACCACCGGCGATCCCGGCGGAACGGTAGCAGTCAATTTTAAGGTGAGTAATTTCTCAAACATTGTGGGGATGCAGTTTTCTATAAACTGGGATCCCAACGTCCTTCAATTTAGCTCCTTAAGCAATATTACCAACGCCATCAATGATTTTGATGCGGCTGCATTTAACACAGATTCAAAATTTACCGATGATGGCAGTATCATCGTTCAGTGGTATGACACCGGGGCCAATGGAAATTTCCTGCCGGATGGTACCATAATCTTTACGATCAATTTTAATATCGTAGGAGGTTCGGGCTCAACTACAACCGTAACCATCTCCGATGAACCAAGGAAGATCGAAATCATTGATAATAATGAAAACAGCATAGGATTGACCTCCATGGGGGGAGATTTTACCGCCAGTGGAACCGGTGGTGGCGCTACCTTACGCATGATCGGATCAGATGAGATGGGAGCTACCGGCGAAAACGTTTGTGTTGAAGTAACCGTACAGGGCTTTACCGATATTACCGGAATGCAATTGAGCATTAACTGGGATCCTGCTTTTCTTAGTTATACTGGTGTAGGAGCTTTTAATCTTACCGGGTTAAATGCAGGAAGTTTCAGTGAAGATGGGGTAAATGATGGCAAACTTGTGCTGCAATGGACCGATCCGGCGGTGGCGGGGATCACCGTGCCAAATAATACCCGGATCTTTCAGATTTGTTTTGACATTACCGGATCCAGCGGAAGCCGCAGTGTCCAGTTTACCAATGATCCCCTTGCTATAGAAATTATTGATGCCGATGATATGCGGGTCACTTTTTCTAAGAAGGATGGTACTGTTGCGGTCGAAGGTGGTGGAGGTGGCGGCTCTGACTGCGATGCACCGGGCTTTGCCCTGGCAGCGTCTTCCGAAAATGTCAGCGCCGGTGGTCAAACTTGTGTTGAGATTACAGTCAAAGGATTTACCGATGTCACGACATTAGCTACTACCATTGAATGGGATCCCCAAATACTGGGAAATCCCGAGATTACGAACATTAATTTGGCCGGTCTTGCCGACGGTAATTTTAACCTTGATCAGGGTGCAAATGGAATGTTGTCTTTAGTCTGGTTTGAGCAAAATACAGATGGATTAACCCTGGCTGATGGAACGAAGATTTTTGAGATTTGCTTCGATGCAGTCGCTTCTGGGGGAACCAGTGCAATTCAGTTTACCGATGCACTGACTGATCGTGATGTGACCATCAACAGTGTCGAAACCACCTTTAATCAATGTGACGGACAAGTGGTCGTGGGAAACGGTAACAACCCCATCACAGCATCGGTGACCCAACCGAGTTGTAATGGGGAAACAGACGGAGCGATCAATATAACGGTGACCGGTGGTACGCCCGGATATACCTATCAGTGGACCAAGAATGGAAGTAATTTTGCCACCTCGGAAGACCTGACAAATCTCTCGGCGGGAACCTACCTGGTGACCGTGACCGATTCGGATGGAACTCAATTCACCCTGGAAGTAATTCTCAATAACCCTCCTGGAGTGGTTATAAACAATGCGAATATCACTAATCCTTCTGCAGCTGGAAATGATGGAGCAATCGCTCTGGCGGTCAGCGGTGGAGCAACGCCTTTGCAGTTTAACTGGAGCAACGGAGCTACAACGAGAGACATCGCCGGACTAGGGGGTGGTTCTTATGCCCTGACCATTACGGATGCCAACGGTTGTACATTGGATACTTCCTTTGCCCTGGGCGGTGGTGCATTAAGTGTTACTGTGGATGCGGTAGATATTAGTTGTAACGGGGAAAATGACGGCATTGCCACGGCGATGGCCAGTGGTGGCGCAGGCCCTTACCAATACTCCTGGAACTCCGGGGATTCCGGGATGCGTATCAGTGGATTAGCTCCCGGCAATTATACAGTCACCGTGACTGATGCAGCCGGCACCACGGCAACGGCTAACGGTACAGTGGAAGAACCGGATCAATTGAGCGTGGCGATCAATACGACACCTTCACCGAATGATGTGGAAGGCACGGCTACCGCTGTGGTTAATGGCGGTACTCAACCATATAGCTACTCCTGGACAGATGCCAATAACTCGACCACCCGGGTCGTTATCAATCTGCCCCAGGGAAGTATCCAGGTAGTCGTCAATGATGCAAATGGATGTCCGGCCTCTGCGAGTGCTATCATCCCTACGTCGCCAAGAGAATGCTTTAGTGCCGTTCCGGTAATGTCTCCAAATAGCGACGGACGCAATGATTTTTTCAACATCGCATGTATCAGCGGACTGGACAATGAAGTCGAAGTGTATAACCGGCAGGGAGAATTGGTTTTTGAAACCACGAACTATGAAAACGATTGGGATGGAAGAGATTTGGACGGAAATGTTTTGCCCGATGGACCTTATTACTGGGTGGTGCGGGTACGAAACAACGGGGTCCTGGAACAATATCTCGGGCACCTGACTATTCTATCCACCCTAAACTAAATGCGAAATCCCATTGCCAAATCATAAGAAATGATACCCATGAAAAGACTTATACTATTTACCGTTTTCTCGATGATATGCATCAGCCAGGTCTGGTCGCAACAAGAGATTTTTTCCCGGCATTACCTGCTGAATCCAATATTGATCAACCCGGGTTACACCGGTTTTCAGGATCATCACAACCTGCTGTTTAACTACAACAATCAATTATCCGGTTGGGGGGATAACGGTGCTCCGAAAACAGTGACGGCCAGCTATAATGCACCGGTTAATGAACACATTGGTTTGGGGGCGCTGCTTTCCAGTGACAATGCAGCCTCATTGGTTACTAGCCGGACATCGCTGTCCTATGCCTATAAATTTATTGTGAACGATTTCAACCTGTCATTGGGTTTGGCCACTACCTTCGAGCAAAGAAGATTGAAGGGAGCGGCACTGTTGGATCCCGAAATTGATACGAGTGATCCATACCTTATTGATGCCACTAATGGGACCAAGGTCTTTGATGCGGCTTTTGGACTACATGGTGCTGCCCAGGACTTTTATTTCGGTTTGGCTTCGCCCAATCTGATCCGGGCCAGGGTCAATAAGGACAATGAAGTTCCGAACGAGACCAACACTTTCCTGGAATATTTCCTGGCCTATGTAGGATATAAGTGGGCGGTCGAGGATAACAATTTTTACGTAGAGCCTTCGATTCTCGTGCGTAACTTAAGGGATGCACCATTTATGGTGGACTTTAATGGAAAGGTTTATTTCTTCGAAGATCAACTAATCGGAGGGCTGACTTATACTTTGGGAGGTGGAGACGGAATATCGGTCCTTTTGGGTGCTGCACTCACTAATTTTGACCTTTACTACAGTTACACGAGCTCTTTCCAGCCTTCTCAACAGTATCATAACGGTGGGCACGAATTAAGTGTACAATTCACGTTTGGAAGTCGGAAGAAGAAGATGGAGGATGAGTAGGCAAATGCCTCTATAGTTGTTTTCGCTTCAGTTCGAAGTTCTGCCCCAGGTATACTTTTCTTACCAAAGGATCTGCAGCCAATTCTTCTGCCGTTCCCGCACGCAGTATTTTGCCCTCAAACATGAGATAAGCCCGGTCGGTGATGGACAATGTTTCCTGCACATTATGGTCGGTGATTAAAATCCCGATATCCCGGAGCTTCAACTTGGCAACAATTGACTGAATATCTTCAACTGCAATGGGATCAATGCCGGCAAATGGCTCATCCAAAAGTATAAACTTCGGATCCGATGCGAGAGACCGTGCGATTTCTGTCCTCCTTCGTTCTCCGCCCGATAAAGTATCCCCCTTACTTTTCCGTACTTTCTCCAATCCAAACTCCTTGATCAGATCTTCACGCTTTGCCAATTGCTCTTCGTGACTAAGGTCCATCATCTCAAGAATTGCCATGAGATTGTCTTCCACACTCAATTTCCGGAAAACACTGGGTTCCTGAGGAAGATATCCGATTCCTTTCTGGGCCCTTTTGTACATTGGCAAACTGGTAATCTCCTGGTCTTCCAAAAAAACCTTTCCACCATTCGGTTTAATGAATCCAACCATCATGTAAAAGGTAGTTGTCTTCCCTGCCCCATTCGGGCCAAGGAGTCCGACAATTTCACCTTGCTTTACATTGAAAGTAGCACCCGAAACCACCGTGCGCCGGCCATAGATCTTTTCAAGATTTTCACCACGTAGCTTCATTTCTCAGTCCATTTAAAATTCACTTCCAGGTCCCAGTTGGCTCTCAGAGGCTCCATGGTTTCTTTCCTGGTGGGCTCCGGTTGTCTCCCTTCTAATAGAGATCCTGGATCCCAACGGCCATTTTGATTCCGGTCTTCTGAAACGCGGACCTCATAAGTAGCTGGTCTCAAACGGCTTAATGTCCGGTCAAAAGTAGTTGTACTGTCCACAGTGAATTGCACTTCCGGCTTATCTTTTATACCGACTTCCACAAGATAGGATTGATCTTCAGATAATCCTTCCAGATGCAAGATGATGTTTCCGAATCGCTCCACATTTCCAATCGGAAAGGATTCTTCAATGGTATCATTCTCCAACTGATAAAAATCCAACAGCGCACCGGGCAGAAAAACCAATTGGTATGAAGAGTCCGGTTTCCATTGATTCGTCAGAGACAAACACATGTTCAGACTGTCGTCCACTGCAATTAGGGGCGGTATTTCTGTCTTTGCATTCTTACCCTCAAGTAATAAGATCTTACTGGTGTCCAAACTGGATACCGGACGATCAAAACATACATAAAAGGGTTCGGAAGGATGACCTGAATTGCTTAGCCGGTTTTGCTTACTAATCTTTTTCTGATCAGCAACAGGAGCATTCAGTTTTAAGATAAAGGTATCTGCCGGTAAGGTATCATTTCGAAAGTACAAAGGCCATTCACTTCGAGAATCAGCGTAGTACCAGATGTTTATGGAATTATCCTGCCGATCCAGGTAAAGTGACTGGTCCGGATTAGCATAAGTGACCTCAATTTCCCGGGGTGGGCGGTTGTAGGTGAAATGGGCTTGATTCCATTGTGAGGTATCCCGGCGTTCCTGAAATAATGGCTCCGGAGGAGTAGACATCAATAGATTAATACTGGGCAACGAATCACCGGTTATAATCAGAAATGAATCCAGGAATGCAATTCTCTCGGCCGGATCTACCAAGTAGTTCAGGTTGTCATCGACAATAGCAACTACTCTGAAGGTCCCTTCCTTCATATTTTGGATCTGCCAGGTCCCGTCTTCGTCCGATTTTGTTGCATAGAAGGGTTTTTCAGTCATTGGTATCGAATCATCCAATGTCTCATACAACATCACGGTAGCATTGTCCACCGGTTCCCCGAGATAAGCGTCAACAATTTGTCCTCGAACGGATAGAGAATCGAGTACCTGCCCGGTTGAGAATACAAAAGTGAAATTCTTTAAGACATTCCGTTCTGTTATGTCTCTGATGGATTCACCAAAATTGATTGAGTAGGTTGCGTTTTCCCTTAATTCTTCATCTTCATCAAAAGTAAAAACCACCGATCTCTTTTTAATCCGGATGTCTGGTCTGGTCTGGAGCGGAGGGGACACCAGCACCTGGTTCTGAGCATCATCCAGTTCCACCCATTCATCTAACGTTATCGTAATTGTACGCTCTTCAAAGTTGACCTGTTTGTTTGGTGTGGATTTCTCCAGAACCACCTGAGGAGGTGTTTCATCTTTCGGTCCACCCGGGGGAGTAGCTTTGCTTGCACATTGCCAGAGAAAGATGATCATAAGACCAAGACCTGGGAGGCTTCTTTGCATGGCCGCAAATTTATTGATTCCTGGCTGATAAAAACTCAAGGAAGAGATTATTTAAGTTTTCCTTGCCCTCTTTTACGAATTATTTAAAGGATGGAAACTGAGGATGGTCTCTCTCAGGTAGTTGATATCCAGATGTGTATAGATTTCTGTGGTTACGATTGACTCGTGACCGAGCATTTCCTGGACAGCCCTCAGATCTGCACCTCCTTCTACCAGATGTGTGGCAAAGGAATGCCGGAAAGTGTGGGGACTCACCGTCTTTTTAATCCCTGCATTCTTGATTGACTCTTTCACGATGTTAAAGACCATGACCCGGCTTAGGGGTTTGCCCCGACGGTTTAAGAAAACATAATCCGACACGGATGGTTCGACCGGTAGTTTCTTCCGATCGTGGTCAAGATATTGCCTAATGTATTTGATCGCTGAATCACCAATGGGTACGATTCTTTCCTTATTATTCTTGCCAATAACTTTCACGAAACCAACGTCCAGAAAAAGGTTTGAAACCTGGAGATTTACCAGCTCAGACACTCTAAGACCACATGCGTATAAGGTCTCCAGCATTGCCCGGTTGCGTGTTCCCTGCGGATGACTAAGGTCAATCCTGCTTAAAACCTGCTCGATCTCCTCGTATGCCAGGACCTCGGGCATCTTCCTTCCGATTTTCGGCCCTTCGATCAAGTCAGTGGGATCAATCTGGATACTGTCTTCCAGTATAAGGTAGCGGAAGAACGATCGCAACCCTGAAAGGATTCTGGCCTGAGTACGGGCGCCCAGGCCGAGATCATGTAAAAAGCCGAGAAAATGTTCCAGATGACTGAGTTCCACCTGATTAGGAAGCACCTCGGGATAACTATCTAACAAATAGTCCGCTAGTTTTTGGACATCTGACAAATATGCCTCCACAGAATGTGCAGACATATTTCTCTCCAACATCATATACTGCTTAAATCCATTTATTGCTGCACTCCAAAGCAAAACTGATACCCTTTGATGATTTAGACATTAAAAATAATATTAATATTAAGAAGTCCGGTTTTCATTGGTCCAGAAGTAGAAATTCGATCCACTTTCCAAATGAAATTCCGTTCTGGGGTACAGTTGGTTACCGATTTGATTAGATTTCTCTGTTTCCAACAGAATTCCAACGGCATTTGTTTCCCGAGCCAGACGTTTTGCCCGCTCAATCAACAAGAGCGAGATACCCTGGCCCCGCTGGTCCGGGTTTACGAATAAATCATTCAGAAGCCAAAGCCGGCCAAGCCGGGTAGAAGAAAACAAAGGATATAGCTGGGTAAAGCCCACCATCCTTTCTTCTTTATCGAATGCACTGAAGACTATTGATTCATTCCTGCTCAATCGTTCATTAAGAAATTTTCTACTGCCCTCAAGATCCGGGGGCATGCGATACCATATCCGGTACGCCTCGAATAATCTGGTGAGTTCATTTAGATGATTAACTCCGGCTACTTCTATCTTCATGATTAACTACTTTTGTATCCCTAAGATGATAAACTAAGTTAAAACAGCCAATGGCACTAAAATGGTTATTGTATGATTTGGACAACACCCTGCTTGATTTTGATTCGGGGGCAGAAAAGTCCCTGAATGAAACATTTGAAGAATTTGAGCTGAAAAATAAACAAGCCCTGATAGCTTCGTATCACCAGGTAAATCACAGATGCTGGCAAAGATTTGAGCAAGGTGAAATCGACATTCCCACTTTGAAACGACTGCGTTTTGAGCTTTTTGTAACTGAAAATTCATTGGATATGAATCCGGCAATGCTCAACCGCAGCTACCTTACTCGTTTATCACAACAGGTGAAGGAAATTGATGGGGCACGTACACTCCTCGATCAAAGTCACCGGAGATTCGATCTGGTTCTGGTGACGAATGGCTTTGCCGAGGTACAACATCCGCGGATAGAGCGATCTGGGCTGCGATCCTATTTCAAACATGTAATAATCTCCGAAGAGATCGGATCAAATAAACCGTCCGTTTCGTTCTTCGAGCATGCTTTTCGACTCATGGAACAGCCGGAAAGAGATCAGGTGATGATCATTGGTGATAGTTTGTCCTCGGATATTAAAGGAGGATCTGACTTTGGAATCAAAACCTGTTGGTTTAATCCAAAGAAAATGGAAAATACGAGTCCGGTTATTCCGGACCATACCGTGGAATCCCTGGAGCTTATCCCCGGGCTATGGTCCCTGTAAAAGGGAACACTCAATGAAATATTGCTCCGAGGATCAAATAAATAACAGCGGTCATGGTACCAATGATCAATGCGTATGGCATCTGCGTTTTCACATGGTCTATATGATCGGTGGCCGCAGCCATTGAAGAGAGAATGGTGGTATCGCTTATCGGTGAACAATGGTCTCCGAAGATACCTCCCCCCAATGCCGCTGCTACTGCCATGATCTCGTTTACTTCCATTTGTCGTGCCATGGGTACAGCTATTGCAATCATAATAGCGAAGGTACCCCAGGAGGTGCCGGTAGAAAATGCTATGAAACTGCTCATAATGAAGATCAGAAAAGGAACCAGGGCAGGAGATAGCCATTGCCGGGCAATACCGGCCAGATATTCGCCTGTCTGCAATTCTTTGCAGACGGTGCCAATGGCGAATGCAAAAAGAAGGAGCAGAGCAATGGGCATCAGGCCGGAGATCCCTTTGAACACGATATCAACATTTTCTTTTAAATCGAATATACCCTGCAGCGAATAGAGCAGAATGCTCGCCAGAATGGCAACCACCACACCCACCAGCACTGCGGTCGAACCCGATCCATTGCCCAGAGCATGAAACGCTTTTTCTGACCAACTGCCATTGGGATAATCCAGGAGTGCTTGTTGCCAACCTGTATAGATCAACATGGTAGGCATCATTGCAACCATGACTACGAGAGGGATGATCATATTGATTGCCTTTGGAGTCACACCCGGCTTTGGCAACACTTCGGTAATTTCTTCCGAAACCATAGGTTGAGCGTTTGGCCACAACAATTCGCCATTTTGCGTTCGCAATTCGGCCTTACGCATGGCGGGCAGATCCCATCCGAACAATATGACCAAAACAACTGCGATCAAGGTGAGAAGCGGATAGAAATTAAATACAATGGTATACATCATTACCTGAAAGGGATTGTGAAAACCCTGGGTCAACAACAGCCCCATGATTAGGGCACCCCAACCATTGAATGGAATCAGAATGCAGGTAGGCGCACTGCTGGAGTCAGCAATATATGCCAGTTTTTCGCGAGAAATTTTGAGTTGATCAAAAATCGGCCGGAAGAGTGATCCAATAACCAGGGGAGAAATACTGGATTCAATAAATATCAGTATGCCTGTCATCCATGCCATGAGCTGGACCCAGACTTTCTTATTTCTGCCGCTTCCCTTTGCCAGATCCTCCAGTTTAACGTTTATCCAGCGCATAAATCCTTCCACGCCACCGGATCGCTGAATAAACAGGATTACCCCGCCGATCAAGGCACTAAACATGATCGTCCGGGTGTTGCCGGGATCGGTGAATACATCAACCAGCGCATATAGTGTATCCAGGAATCCCAATAAGACATTTCCATCATTGA
>JAGQWZ010000668.1 GCA_020436835.1 Saprospiraceae bacterium
ATCAAATCCGATGGCAGGGTCCGGGATCCAATCATTACCATCGCCATTTGCATGCATGAGGATCAGGCCGTCAATACCAAAATTCCGGGCAAAGTTCAGGCGCTGAACACTCCGGTCTAACCCAAAAACCATGGCGGCTCCATTTGCTTTTAGCATTGCACAGGCAATAAGCCCTAACATGCCTGCACCGGAGACTAAAATCTTCTTATCGGCAACCTCTCCGGAGATCCTCAAAGCCCCTGCCACCGTAGCGACAGCGCAGTTAATAATCGCAGCGGTTTTATCTTTTATTGCTTCGGGGAGTTTTACGACGGGAGTGTGTTTCCGCAGTACGGTGTATTCACTGAGACCTCCATGTAGCGTACTATCATCTGAGTATAATTCATGACCATACTTAAATAAGCCAGCTGCCTTTTGAGGGATTCCCGCCTGTGATAGTCTGTCCAAAGGATTGCCGGCGAAAATAGCCCAGGTGATCCGGTCTCCCAAAGCCAGCCCCTCCCCTCGCGAATCAACGTAATGAGCATCCGGGCCAAATTCTGTGATACGCCCGACCACCTCATGTCCCAATATGGTTGGTGATTTTTCTTTTCTTTTTCCGGAGTACGTATTTAAATCACTGCGGCAAAGTGTGACAAAACTGTTCCGTACCAGGATCTCACCTTTTTTGAGAGGAGGAATCGAAACGTTGACAATTTCGCAGGGTGACTGGCTGGAGTGGAAAATGGCGGTCTTTGACTGCATGATCTATAACATGGCAGCAAATAAATCCATATGGTAAGATTCAGCCGGTTCAACTTCCGCTGAAAGATCCTTTGCCTGATCATCCCAACGGCGCAGCTCAACCGCTTCACGATAATAGGAATGTCCGGTAAATTCCTCTATTTCATCTTTATCCATCGGACCGCCTTGTAAGTAATAGCTTTGACGGGAAGCATCAGAAAGTCTATGAAAATATTCCGATTCAGTTGAAACCAAATACCTTTTGGCAGCCACATGCAGGCGAATCGGATCCGTCACGGAAGGAGGATAAAAAGATGCCAGAAAATCCGCGGCGAGATTTTCATGTAAATGGTCCATTTCATTATAGGTTCCATCGTCAAAATCCCCGTCCACCAGTAAGTGGCCGATATCGTGTAAAAGGGCTGCCGCAATTAATTCGGGACCGGCACCGTCTTTACTGGCCAGGTGAGCCGTCTGCACCGCATGTTGATATTGAGTCACTTCTTCCTCGTAATGACTATGCCCTTTTGTATTTAACAATTCCACCAGAAAATTTATCACGGTGGTTTTATCTTCACCCGGGCCGGGGGTTTTTAAGACCACCGTTCCCATTGCTAATATTTTGAATCCTACAAATGTATTCTGCAATCCTGCTGTAAACTGATTCCCGGTTTTAAGTTTTGGATAACTTTTTGTAAATCTGAACTTAGCCAGAAAAACAAAATGCTACTGAAATCTATTTATCAATGAGGTATGAAAAGAAGAGTTTTTTCAAAGACACTGAGCATCTGCTCTTCCCTATATTCTATGAAAACACTTGATCAATTAAACAGGTATACCCAGGATCTGGAAAATAGCGACCGGATGCCGGTTTTGTTTCTCGGCCACGGTAGCCCGATGAATGCCATTGAGGAAAATGAATTTGTGACCGGATTCCGGGATGTGGCAAAGACACTGCCGACACCCAGGGCCATTTTATGTGTTTCTGCACACTGGTACACGAAAGGGACCAAGGTAACCGCCATGAAAACGCCCCGGACTATTCATGATTTTGGAGGTTTTCCCCGGTCTTTATACGAAGTCCAGTATCCCGCCCCCGGTAATCCTGAACTGGCTGCAGAAACTAAGGAATTGCTGAGCCCTGAAATGGTGGAACTGGATCAAACCTGGGGTCTTGATCATGGTGCCTGGAGTGTCATAAAGCACTTGTATCCCGAAGCAGACGTGCCCGTCATTCAATTAAGTATCGACTATACCAAACCGGCAGCCTGGCACTACGACTTAGCCAGACGGCTGGAAAGTCTGCGCAATAAAGGAATTCTAATTATTGGCAGCGGAAATATCATCCATAATCTTCGTCTTGTTGATTTTGCCAATTTCGACCGGGATAATTATGGTTATGACTGGGCGATCGAGGCCCACGAAATGATCAATAATTGGCTGCTTAATGGTGACTTTCAATCCTTGTTAAAGGACCGGCCGGAGCAAAAAGCGCTACAGTTAGCCATCCCCACCCCCGACCACTATTTGCCTTTGATCTATACATTAGGCCTCAAAAATAAAGAGGAAGAAATCGGTCTTTTCAATGACAAATTATTGGCCGGGTCATTGAGTATGACTTCGCTAAAGATCGAATAGGGATTTCGTCCTGGTGCGAGCGCATCCCCCTGCCGGTTCCAAAGTCAAGAAATAACTATCCGGATTTAAGAAAAACTCAATTTGAATGTATTTTTAGATGCCGGTTTGCTGCAAAGCTTTTATTAATTTGCATAG
>JAGQWZ010000669.1 GCA_020436835.1 Saprospiraceae bacterium
AAGATTTTTTTGCAACCGAAACGAGTGCAAACCCGATTGTCCGTTTCAACATTATTTTCACTTGATTTAAATATTTACTTTCTTTTTTCAGTATTTAAGAAGGTTGTTCATCATTCGCTGTGCCATCCGTAAACGGTAATATTTGGGAGTCCGATTAATCACTCCTGGCTCAAACGCAAATGAGTGACGGAGAAAATAAATGAGTAGCGCCTTTATCATTTGTCATCAACTATCGAATTAATTTGATTTTGCATCTTTGTAATCATTATTTCTCATTAAACTTTCCGAATCTTCTTTTTCAAGAATATTTTTCTGACCATGACACGAGTTACCAATTGGTAACAACTATCCCTTATTGTCATGATCCCCTAAGACGTTAACAGCTGACTGGAAAAATTTTAAAGCAAAGTCTGAAATCAGTCGATAAGCTCAGAAAATTTACATGTTAAGAATTCAAGTATGGATTACCCAGGAGGGTGTCGAAACCTGAGCATGACGAAGGATATTCACCTATTTTAAAACGATACATATTAACTTAAGGGCCCTGTCCTCCGGAGGCCGTAGCCTCCTGGTGTAGGGTCTCGCTCTTAGCTTTCTCTGATCACCGAAGTCTTGACGCAGGAGATAGCGGCAAGCGAGAGGTAAGGAGCGGGACAATTTTGAGAACAAACCGCTTAACTTACGACAAGGATTGGCAACCAGTTAATACGTTGATCAGGGGTTTTTCTAGCTTCCATCTAAACAATCAGTTCACCTTTAGTTGCAATATTTCTTCTGCAAACCTAAACGTATACTTTCTCACACTCTCCAAATCCTGCGAATGATATTTGGAAGCTAAAACATGGTGTCCGGCATTGGGAACAGCCATTTTCATCTTATGGTCAGCATCCGTTCCCAGTTCATCAAACATCTCAAGCATAGCCGGCACAGACACGGTCTGATCTTGCTCCATCTCTGACTTATAGTAGTATAAGAGCAGAAAAGGTTGTTTCACTTTTCTGAAAACGTCCGGCTGCATGGTTTCATCCAAAAGTTGCCGAAGATCAACGATGGCTTCATTCCGGTAAGAAGTGGTCCAGTATTTCTGCACCTCCTCACTGGCTTCCCAGGTGTGATACCTGCCACCTTCCGCCAGCCTGAGGATTTGCTGTC
Source organism: Saprospiraceae bacterium (assembly GCA_020436835.1). Classification (GTDB taxonomy): domain Bacteria; phylum Bacteroidota; class Bacteroidia; order Chitinophagales; family Saprospiraceae; genus JABDMH01. The sequence continues at coordinate 1,153 of JAGQWZ010000669.1, forward strand.
CCCACGGACCATCTACCAGATGGGTTGCCTGGTTGTAAGTATCAATATTCGGTGAATAGCAGATCAATGCATCAATCCAATCGGGGTTTGCTGCCGCCAGGTAAATGGCCAGCGTGCTACCAGTACTGCAGGACATGACGATTACTTTTTCACCCATCAGTTTTCCGAAGGCAATGGCCTCTTTGGCGCTCTCCAAAAGACTTTCAGGCGTCAGAGATAACAGCGCCTCTTCTTCGTCCAGTCCATGTTGGTCCAGCCGGGCTAAGTAAGCATTCAAACCATATCGACGGGCAAATTCCAAATGAATGGGATCCCCTTCTCCCCTGCTGGCGGAAAATCCATGCAAATACACCAGTGCATATTCCGTCTTTATCCCCGGTGTATCGATCCAGAAAACCGACGCCTCATTTCCTGGCTTGATCAGGGTGGACTTCTTCTCTTCTGCCAGTCGGGCACTCAGGTCAGCCATACTTCTGCTATGGATATCCGGTAAAAGTGATGGCCTATCCGCACGTGGACCTACCAGATAAACAATCAACAAAGTGGCTAAAAAGGATAGTAAAAAAAATAATGACCGTTTGAGTGTCTGCATGTAATCCATTTTTCCGGATTTAAAAATAGGTTTCTTTTTAATGCATTGACGAAAGGAATAAGACGACTATGAAATATTCGGTAAATTTCGAGATGAATGATCTGGAGCTATGGCATAAAATCCGCAATAATAGCGAGGAGGCTTTCAAAGAGCTCTTCTACCGGTATCATCCCCTGCTGATCAATCTTGCCTATACTTACTTGCGAGATGAAAACACCGCTAAGGACCTGGCCCAGAACGTCTTTGTCAATATATGGCAAAAAAGAAAAGAGTTAAATATAAGAGATGACTGCAAGGCCTATTTATTAAGAGCAATGCGAAATCATTGCATCAACTTTCTGAAGAAAAAAAAGAATGTTTTCCTGGATGATTCATTGCAGCCACCGGACCTTTCTGCAGATGGTCAGGACCGGCTGCACCTGGAAGACCTCAATAAGAGAGTACAATTAGCTATTGCTAAAATGCCGGAAGCTTGCAGGATGATTTTTCTCTTGCGGCGCAGAGAAGATCTGAGTCTGAAAGAGATCGCCAAACAATTGGAGATCTCTCCAAAAACGGTAGAGAATCAATTAACCAAAGCCCATAAAATACTGAAGGACTATCTCAAACCAGTTCTTGTGGCAATATATTTATTACTATGTTGGCTATAGGGGATTTCTGGCAGAAACTTGTCTTAACCAAAGAAGACACTCATGAAGGACGATGATCGATATATCGGGTTGTTGCTGAAGGAAGCAGATCAGATGATTTCCCCTGCTGAACAGCAGGAATTGGATGAATGGCTTGCAAGGTCTTTACAAAATCAACAGATCGCTGAAAAGCTCAGAGAATCCTGGCGGACCAGTGGCACCCTGACCCCTGAGATCAATGTGGATCTCGACAGGGAGTTTGCAGCGGTCCAGGATAAAATCAAACGTTCCGGAAGAACGGTCAAACTGGCCTTCTGGCCCGTTGCCGCAGTGGTCCTCTTTTTTCTTGCTTCCGGGGTAGTCACTTATTTTTTATGGAATTTAAACCCTCAGTCCGATCTAGTTCTTAACGGACCCGCGGAGAATCTTCGATTGGAAGATGGTTCAACCGTCTGGCTTGCCGCCGATGCAAAATTGGAGGTGCGGTTTTCTGAAGAAATAAGAAGTGCAAATTTTGCCGGGAAGGGATATTTTCAGATCAGTCCGGAGGCAACCCGTCCTTTCGTTATCCGTACCGAAATGGGAGATATCAACGTGCTGGGAACTGCCTTTGAAGTCGTGGCCGATCCGGTGCAGCTGTCGGTAAATCTCTCTGAAGGTGAAGTTCTGCTAACCAACCAAAACCGGCAAAGCATTACTCTCAAACCGGGAGAACGTGGAATAATCACCGCCTCCCGCATGGAAAAAATGAAAAGCGAAAAACCGGCTGGTTCCTGGCGTTTGTCACCGGTTAGTTATGAACAGAGTGAATTAGCAGAGATCCTGAGGGAGATCGAGACAAGATATTTGGTTCGTTTTACAGTGGAAGAATCCGACGTGTTGCGTTGTAAAGTTAATTTGGTGCTGAATTATCCCGACCTCTCTGATTTGATATCCATCCTGGAAACATTGCTTAATATAAAGATTATCAAAACTGGAGATTCTCAATATCTGATCACTGGAAAGGGCTGCTAAACTGGTCGACTTCAATGAAGATTCCAAAAACCGAAGATTTCCATGGCATTTCCCTCAAGCTTACCCTTGGAATCTGGATACTCG
>JAGQWZ010000670.1 GCA_020436835.1 Saprospiraceae bacterium
GTCTAAATCGAATTCCGAGTAGTTTAGTGTCAGGCTGTAACTCATTCTCTTTAAACCTGGTCATTGTCCCCACCAGGTAAGCCTGCTCATTTCTCATCAGGGTGGATCTCGCATCCGTCCTTAGATTTGTACCCAGGTTTAAAATTATATCAATGCATCCGTCCGGCAGGATCTTACTACAGAGGTTGTAGCTGCATTTGTACTCCACCATCCAATATGCGTCGATATATTTCCTAAGCAATTGGTGGGGTTTAAATTCTACATAATTATATGGGTACATCACACTTTTTAAATTACGAATATTCTTGCTGTCAACAGATGATCATCGGAAATTTTTTAAATCAATCTTCAAGCATGGGTATCAGGTATTTAAGCAGGATTTCGAAAGGCAACTTACCCCTCCAACTGCCATAATTACTTCCCGTGAAAACAAGTGCCGTCTCATAATCTTCCAATACCATCATATATTGACCGCCATTTCCCGATGCGAATAGTGCTTCAGTTTTAATATTTCCATATTGCAATAATTCGCGGTACCATAAATAGCCATAATCAGCGGTAGTGTATTTTGCATTTGTGGTACGGGAAAAACGAACAAACGACATCTCGACATCAGTCGGGCAAGTAGTTGATTCTTTTATCCAGCGCTCACTAACGACTTGGCGACCTTCCCAATTACCTTTATTCAAAACCAGTTTGGCAATTTTTAGCATATCGACCGGCCTCATAAAAAAAGAGCCCGCTGCATAACCTCCTCCATTAGGAGTGATAAACCATCGATAATCTTTGATGCCAAGCGGATCGAATAGGAATTGTCGAGCAAATTCCATGATGGTCATTTTGCTTGTTCTGGAAATGATTATACCTACAAGCTCAGGTTCTATCGAGGTGTATGCCCAATTCAAGCCGGGATCATGTCTAAGTGGTATATTCAGGATGTACTCCAGCCAGTCATCTGTTTCCCACATTTCCGATTCACAATCAGGGCCAATCTCGAAGAAGCCCTCACAATCCAATCCGGATTTCATCTGCAACAGATCCTTTACTGAGATCCTTCCCCGTGGATCATTTTCCCATTCGGAAATAAATTGATCTATTCTGTCATCCACGCTAAAGAGACCGTGATCGATCGCAATTCCGGCAAGCAGACTGGTGACGGATTTAAAGGATGAACGGGTATCATGCAAACTATCCCTGGTAAATCCGTTAAAATATTCCTCCACCACTAATTGGCCCTTCTTCTCCACCAAAATTGCATCGATATTCGGGTAAATCTTTTTACTTATTTGTCCATTTAAATCTTCCAGTGGATTCTGGCCCAGACATGACGACTTTGCGGTCATAATTAAAAAAATGGCTAAGACGTAGTTCTTCACTTTGGTGGTGGGTGGTTTCATTACCGCTAAAATAGATATTTAAATTTCATTTCACACCGGGTTAAACTAAACCATCAGATGACCGCCTATGCCCAAACCATTTAAGAAAATCAAGATGCTTCAGGAAACCGATCATCCTCCTTTACGCTGACGGCCTGATTAATATGACGATGTTCATGCTCAAAAAGAAACTCAAGCGCATATCTGAGACTATAAGTGATCCAGGAGATAGTTGGAGAGGTGATAATTAATTTGTCGATATCCACATCGTGGCAAAGCGATACCAGCTTCATGAATTGACTCAGGTTATTCTCATAATAATCCAAAATCTGTTGGTCATAGGAGGAAGATGCCGGTTCCAGTTTCTGGTGAGTAGTCATTTTTCTGTCTACCTGTTCTTTCATCTGATCACGGAGCGCCCGGCCAAGCAAATTAGAAAGTGGATTGTACCTTTCCCAAAATGACATGCGATAGGTGCCACTCGAAATTGCCTTCAAATCATCAAAATAGCACCGATCTGCAATAATAAGGTGATCCAGACATTCTGCAATGCTCCTATGCGTGGCCGTGGGTTTCCAATTTAGCTGCTCGCGGGTCAAATTAGAAAACGCATTTTCCGCTTTATTCATGGCCTGATTCCCTCTTCTTAATCTATCATCTATAAATTCCGGATCCTTCATCTCTATATTTTATACTGTAGTGATAATGGTAATTATCCTTGGTGGAGTCCAATTTTTATCAGTACATCGTATTTGGGTTTGCTGATTTTTTGGGAATTTGTTGTATGGAGTCCCAGTGTTCGCAAATTTTCCCATTTTCATCAAAACGAAAAAAGTCCATCGTTACATATTCATCATTGTCAGGCCAAGTCTGGTGGGTATGCAGGGCCACCAGATCCCCTTCGGCTATACACCGGACAAATTCAATAGACTTCTCCGGGTACTCAGCTTGCATACGTTCGAAGTATTCAATGAAACCTGACAGCCCATCTCTTACGTCAGGATTATGCTGAATATACCGATCCCCAACATATAGTTCCACGGCTTGCTGCGGATTTCCTTCATACGCCATCCGGTA
>JAGQWZ010000671.1 GCA_020436835.1 Saprospiraceae bacterium
GGGCACACTGGAAGTGATCCGCCGGATGGTCAGGGAAGCTGCCTACGGAGTCATCGCCACCCATGATCTGGAAATATGCAATGAGACGGGACAATATCCTGGTGTCTTGTGCAATAAATGTTTTGAAGTAGAAATACGCGATGATGAACTTTATTTTGATTATAAACTTCGAGAGGGAATCTGTGTAAATCAAAGCGCTACTTTTCTCATGAAAAAAACCGGAATTATATGAGACCGTTACCTTTGTCGGTTTTTGAAATAGTCAAAGTTGATACAAAGGATTTAGATGATCTTCGACAATTGTCAATCGAGACCTTTGTCCATGCCTTCGGAGCGTTAAATACGAAGGAAAATATGCAATTGTATCTGGCGCAGGCATTTTCTATAGAGCAGTTAAATAGTGAATTGAATAATCCGGATTCCTTTTTTTACTATGTGCTTCAAGACAAGAAAATCGCAGGTTATCTGAAATTGAACAGCGGTAGGGGTCAAACGGAAATCAAATCAGCAAATGGCTTGGAAATAGAACGCATTTATGTGCATCCGGAATTTCAGGGAAATGGATTGGGTTCGAAAATGCTGGATTTTGCCAAGGAAATCGGGAATAAATTAAAAAAGGATTTTATCTGGCTGGGAGTCTGGGATCAAAATCAAGGGGCGATCAGATTTTACCAGAGAAATGGATTTTACCAGTTCGATAGTCACGCCTTCATGCTGGGGAAAGACCGGCAGATTGATTTGTTGCTTAGGTTGGATCTATAGCATTAGAAGGAAACCCTTCAATGCAGATTGGGTTAAGTTTTGTCTAAATCCATTTTTAGTCGATCAACTACAGTTTTAAATCCCCAACACCTGGTTATCCTCCAATAATTTTGATTGAAGTCGTGCGTAGTCGACTTCCTGGATATTTTGATTTTGTTCGATTGCCAGGCAGGCAGCGGTTGCGGCACTCTGGCCTAATACCATAAATACCGGTTCCATCCGGATACTTCCAAAAGCTATGTGCGTGGCACTCAGGCATACCGGCACCAAGAGATTTTTACATTCATTTTCTTTCGGAAGTATGGCCCGGTAACTGATGGGATAAGGAGCGGCTACTCTGGCTTCAACATTTCCCTCATTTTTTACATTTCCCGCATCGTTTACATAGCGTTGGGTATGGTGTGAGTCCATACCATAGGCACCCATACCGACCGGATCCTGTACGACTTCTATACCTTCACAATGATACTGGGTCATGGTCATAACGCCGTCCAGTCTGCGGGCTTCCCGGATATACAGTTGGTCCTGCCAGCCGTCTTCCCGTTCAAATTCATCTTTACACATGCCCCAACGGGCTACTTCATTTCGAATATGATCGGGAATACGGGGATGATTGGCAAGGGTCCACATCAAACCCTTCTGATAATTACGATGCGCTTCCCTGATCCGGTCTCTTTCTTCATAACTGGCCTCGGGATAATTATAATTTTGACCGATAAAATCCGTGGAAAATCCGGTGCGATTATTTGTGTCTGTCTTACGGTTTGGCATTGCAGAATTGATCCAGGGAAATCCATCTTCACCTGCTTCATAATTCCTTAGTAATAATTCATAATTAATTTCCTCATAGTCCTGGGGTTTTTCAAAGGGAATGCGATTTTCCGGATGATCGGTAAGGCACATTCGAAAGCAATATGCCTGGAGGTTGTTGTCACCTTCCCCGTCAACGCCGGGTCCATCCGGGTTGATATACGGCAATAGTCCGCTGGAAGTATCACCAGCCACTATGTAAGGATCTACGCCATCCACGAAATTGTGGTTTATGGCATTGTGGGCCGGCAGTCCTGACATAGTCGTGTCCGTCAGTTTGGTGTGCACTCCGTTCAGCGTTTCTTCAAATTCACTGTTCGCTTCCCTCCCGGTACGATAGGAGACGCCGGCTGCAGCCATTAGATCTCCTTCATAAGTGGCATCGATAAACATTTTGCCGGAGAAGCTTTTACCGCTGAGGGTAGTTATCGAGACAATTTTCCCATTTTCCATTTTGACTCCGTTCTTTCGATCTAATTTTTCATTTTTTATCAATTCGATATTTTCATTTTTTATCCAATCTTCATAAATAGCCAGCGCTACGGATGGTTCGAAAGTCCACATGGAATTTTCATTAGCACCGGTCCGGGTTTGTCCGCCATCCTGGTACGCTTCTTTCTCTTGCCACTTCCAGTTTTCGGGACGGTCATAAAATGATTTGATCCTTTCGTAAAATTCACGGGATATGCCACCAATGGCAATTTTATTTCCGATATCGGTCTGTCCCAATCCTCCGGTGGTGAGGCCACCGATTCGATTTTCCGGCTCGATTAGTACCACCGATTTGTTCATCCGGGTAGACTGGATAGCGGCTGCGACGCCCCCGGAGGTGCCGCCATAAATCACCACGTCATATTCCGGGTCTGCTGCAGTCGGTGCTCCACAACTTATCCAAAGCATAATGCTTACTGCCAATAACATTTTTAGATTTCGCAAAACGACTTTAGCTTTAAAGAATGCACTTAATTCCGTCATTGATGTTACCTTTTACCAGAAATTGAGTAAATGCTCATGCGAAATATAAAGATAATCCGATGGAAAATGGACTAATCCTGGCTTTGGATTTAGGGGGCACCAAACTGGCTTCGGCCACTTTTGATCAAAATGGATCCATATTGTCGAATTACCAGGTAATGGTATCCGGAAATTCCGATGCAGTCGGAGCACAAATCTTAAAGGCCCTGGATCATCATCGCCTGCTGGCGGAAAATGCCGGATCTTCCATTCAGGCCATTGGTATCGCCGTACCGGGAATTTACTATGAAAAAACGGGAACGGTCTGGGCTCCTAATATTCCTGGCTGGGAGGCGTATCCTCTGAAAGAACAGATCGAAGACTATCTGGGAGATCACTCTATCCCGGTTAAAATTGACAGTGACCGGGCTTGCTATATTTTGGGAGAATACTGGAAAGGAGTGGCACAGGACTGCCGGTACGCCATCTATCTTGCAGTGGGCACCGGAATAGGAGCTGGGATCCTGATCGATGGCAAGGTCCTGCGCGGAAGCCAGGATATAGCCGGAGCCATTGGCTGGATGTCGCTCAAACCGGATTTTCAGAAGCCTTACACTCAATATGGCTGCTTTGAATACCACGCTTCCGGACAAGGCATCTCCATCCAGGCAGCGGACCATTACAAAAGCACCGCGGCCGTTTTTGCCGGATATGAGAAGGGAGAGGAAAGGGCAAAGAAGATTATCGATGAGGCTATCCTTATGTGGGGGCAGGCCACGGCAAATCTGGTCAGTCTGTTTAACCCGGAGATGATTATTTTTGGTGGAGGAGTATTCGGACCGGCGGTAAAATATATAGACAGAATCTATGAGGAGGCATGCCGGTGGGCGCAACCGGTGAGTATCAGGCAAGTGAAATTTTTGCCTTCGTCGCTGGGAGACAGGGTGGCGCTATATGGAGCGGCTTACCTCGCCGGGACGAAGATCACTCCGGAGCAATAAAAATCGTCACTTAAATGCAGTCAGGAAAATCCTACCATTATTACCGGGTGTTTGCCGCCGCTTGTGTGGGCATGCTTTTATTTGGTATCGTCATGTTGTCCCTTGGTTCCACTCTGCCTGAAATTACCCGGAAATACCAGCTGGATGATGTCAGTGCCGGATCTCTGGCATCGCTTTTACCCACCGGTATTCTGGTCGGGTCCCTGATTTTTGGTCCCATCGTAGACCGGTTTAGTTATAAATATCTGCTGGTCCTCTGCTCTGTTATTATTGCCATCGGCATGGGAGGAATTGCGAGTGCCTCCGGTTTGTTTTTTTTGCAGCTTTCTTTTTTTCTCATCGGTTTTGGGGGAGGCGCCATTAATGGGGGGACAAATGCCCTGGTGGCTGATATCAGTCATGATCATCAAAAAACAGGAAGTGCGAATCTGAGCTTACTCGGTGTTTTTTTTGGCGTTGGCGCATTATCAATGCCTTCCGTCATGGCGATGCTGTCGAAATGGTATCCGTACGATCAGATCTTGCTGGGTATCGGGGCGGTAATTATGATACCGGCATTATTCTTTTTCACTATTAATTACCCGGAACCCAAACAGAAGCAAAGCGTTTCCATCGTCAAATCCGCTTCTCTTTTCAAAGATCAGTCCTTATTGATTTTGGCTTTTGTCCTATTTTTTCAAAGTGCATTTGAAGGAATTTTCAATAATTGGACGACCACTTACCTACAGAGGATAAGAGGCTTCAGCGAATCCGAGGCACTGACGGTACTAAGTATCTATGTGATCGGTCTTACCGCTACCCGGCTTCTGCTGGCAGGTTTGCTTAGAACCATAAGTGAGAAACTGGTCTTATATCTATCTATTTGTAGTCTTATACTGGGGGTTTGCGGGCTCATGATTTTCCATGATATTATTGCGGTTTATTTTGTGGCCGCTGTTCTGGGCATTGGCACCGCTGCCGTATTTCCGACCATACTCGGCTTTGTCGGGGAGCTTTATCAGAAATTACGAGGAACTGCTTTCAGCGTGGTTTTTTTTATTGCCGTTTTTGGTAATATCCTGGTGAATTTCCTGGTTGGTTTATTATCGGAGAAAATGGGAATTAGCCGATACCCTTCTATTCTTTTAGGAGTTGTGATCATGATCCTGGTCGTTTTTACCATTTATGATCGGAGCAGCAGAAAGGGGAGCCGGCATTAATTAATTAAAACAAATAAAAAATACAACATAAGAATATGAAACTAGCAAAACAATGGTTGCTCAATGCGAGGGAAGTGATGGATAAATTGGAAAAAACTCAAATGGATAATATTGAAAAAGCTGCCAACATCATGGCCGATTCGATTGAATGCGGAAGATGGGTGCATACTTTTGGCTGCGGACATTCGACCTTACCCATAGAGGAGATGTATCCCCGCATCGGTGGGTTTGTCGGATTTCATCCCATTATTGAATTGCCCCTTTCTTA
>JAGQWZ010000672.1 GCA_020436835.1 Saprospiraceae bacterium
CCGGTGATCCGGGATCAATCCGGCATGTATTCCCTCCAATGGAGGAATTCCGAAGAATTAACGTTCATCAATACCGATTCCAATTTCAAAAGCCAGATTTTCTCTTTTGCCTTAAAAACCGGTGATATCAAACAAATCACTCGGCATAGTCAAGGTATCTACGGATTTAAGTGGCAGCCCGGTGGCAGGTCTGTCGCCTTTTTTTCGAGAGATTCTTTACCGGAGAAAATTGGGTGGGAGAAACATGTGAAATCCTTCGAAGCCGGGCTAAATTCTTACCTGACCAGGGAAATGCCAAGGCCTGTCCATTTATGGGTATGCGATCAGAATGGGAGAAACTCTAGACAGATCTCCCGGGGCGTTCAAAGCTATAGTTCGCACTATGGAGACTTCGATTGGTCACCCGATGGAACCAGGATTGCCTTTATATCCCAACCCTCGGCCCATTCCTCAGCTAAATACCGGAGTGAGGTGCAGGTCGCTGATCTTGACCGCGACACGATCTTCACCTTAGAAACAAGGAGACCTGTATGGGGAATTAAATTCATGGATAATCGTAACCTGATCTGTAACCGGCCTCGTCAACCTCTGTCTTTATCAATAAGCTCTGGTGGTCTATATCTGATCGATGGGGAAAGAAATAATGGTGCCCAGGACTCTCTGGATATCGATGCTGACCTCTATGTGCATAAGGTCATGCCGGAAAAAGGAAAGTTTATTGCGGCCGGTGCAATGGGTACTAGAACAAAGGTTTGGTTGGCCTCTTTTTCCGGGACGCCTGAAGAACTGGAATTGGGTGAGCTGGTGCCTTCTGATCAGGAAATGGATGTCCATGCTTCCGGTGCAATGGCGATTGTATCCGCCACTGAAAATAAATACAAAGAACTATTCTATAAAGAAAGCCCTTTCGCTGCTCCGGTTCAAATTACTCACTTCAATCTGAAAGTCTCGTCCTGTGCCCAGGGACGAATAGAAACAATCTCATGGAAAAGCGAAGATGGCACCTCTTGCAATGGCGTCGTTACTTACCCACCGGACTACAATCCTCAGATGCAATATCCTCTGGTAGTTGCCATACATGGCGGCCCCGTTTCTTCTTCGCAGGGCGAGCTGTATTTTTATTCGCAATTACTGGCTGCGCAGGGTTGGATTATTTTTGAACCTAATTACCGGGGAAGTAATAATAATGGTGAGGAATTCCTGACGGCTATTGTTGGAGACCCTGCCCGGGGACCAGGGGAGGATATTATCTCCGGTATAAATACGTTGATCAGGTCTTCGACGATTGACACGTCCCGCATCGGGGTGATGGGTTGGTCCTACGGAGGATATCTCTGTGCCTGGTTGGTTTCTCAATATCACTTCTGGAACTCAGCCATCATGGGAGCGGGAATTACCGATCATTTGGACATGTATACCTTATCCGATGTGCATTTATTTTCATCTTCTTTGATTGGAGCATCTCCCTGGGATGATATGAAAGAATTTCAGGAAACCAGTCCCATTTCCTATGCCAATCAGGTTGAGACACCCCTATTGATTCTTTCGATGTCTGGTGATGAAAGGGTACCGGTGACTAATTCCTATAAAATGTTTCATGCTTTACGGGATCGCGGGGTAGAAACAAAATTTATAGTATATCCTATGGGAGGCCATGTTCCTTCAGACCCCGCACATGTACGGGATGTCAGGATCAGAATGATTGATTGGTTCAAAAATCACTTCGGAAAATGAAAATGAAAATCAAAATCAGGAAAACCAACCTATTTATTTGTCTGGTCTGTTTAGCTCTGCTATTTATTTACTGCAAAAATGAAGAAAAGATCGAAGATGAAATACCGGAAGTATTGACCAAAAAAATCGATTCTATTGGTCAGTTTTATATTGATCAGCATAAAACGGGAGCCATTTCCATTGCCGTAGTGCGGGGTGATTCGCTCCTCTACAATAATGCTTTCGGTTTTGCAGATCATGATCAGAAGATTCCGGTCACTCCTGACCATTATTTTCTGATGGCTTCAGTTTCTAAATTGGTAGGAACTGTCATGGTTATGAAACTAGTGGAAGAAGGGAAATTGTCTCTGGATCAAACATTGGCAGAATTATTACCGGATTATACTAATTTGCTACAGGCGGGAAAAATTACCTTGAGACATTTGCTTTCCCATACTTCCGGACTGCTTGATTATGCCATCAAATTGGATACGGTTTATATCGAAACCGGGAAGGCACCTGTCCGGAAGGACTATATGAATTTCTTTGCAGAAAATGATCTATTATTCGAACCAGGGGAGTACTATGCCTATAGTAATTCCGGATTTAAATTGATGGAGTTTATTGTTGAAAAAGCTACCGGTAATAAATTTGCCGATGAGATAGATCGAATTATCAATGACCATGGGGATCTGGATCTTAAACTTATTGCTGAAAGAATAAATGATCCTCTGATGACCGAATATTTTTCATACTCAGACACGGCGCTTATTCCGGAAGAACACTGGACCTGGATCAGTGGTGATGGAGGGATGACCACCACCTCTGCCGGTCTGGCCCGTTTTGCCCAGAAATGGTCGGATGGTACCCTAATTTCAAAGAAATCCTTTGTTAAGATGACTACTCCTTTTCAATTAAACTCGGGCATTTCCAGTGGTTATGGATTAGGTACCCGAACCGGAGATTTTGAAGGTTGGTATACGGTGGGTCATACCGGTGGGAATGAATCGACCATGGCCATGATGATGTATTTTCCCGATAGAGATATTAGTATTGCTGTTTTTGATAATACCGACGGATCTCCAACTTCCACCTTATCCATCATTGGATATGTGGCATTGGCAGTGATGGATAGGGAAGAGCCCATGCATGAAAACCAGACCATGTCTCAGTTGCTAAAAGACTCCTATGCAGGTTTTTATGACATGTATGGTTACGTCACGGATAAACCGGATGCTCTTGAAATTTATTTTGATGAAGAGGAACAACATATGTTCCGTAAATATGTCGGAGCTCAGAGCAAAGGGCAGAAACTGGTCTTCCTTGGAAACGATACTTTTGCAATCGATCCCTACATGATGGACCGGCTTGAATTTGTCCGGGATGCATCTGGAAATGTCGTGGCTTATCGAAATTATTGGAACGGTTTATTTCAGCGGATGGGATTTAAAGCTGATTAATTATTCCAAAGCGGACTTTGGTCGTTGGTTTGGATAAAAGTGCCAGAAGTACCATAAGTACCGGGTACCAGCTCCATATCTTCATACAAAGATTGGTCTTAGGTCTTGGGTTTTTTAATTGGTAATTGTCAATAATTGTCAATTGCTAATTGTCAAATTGAGTTTTTTGGTCTTTGGTTTGGATAAAAGTGCCAGAGGTACCAGCAGTACCAGGGGTACCAGCTCCATATCTTCATACAAAGATTGGTCTTTGGTCTTAGCTTTTTAATTCCTAATTCCTAATTGTTTTTAATTGGTAATTGTCAATTGCTAATATTGCTAATTGCTAATTGTCAAATTGAGTTTTTTGGTCTTTGGTTTGGATAAAAGTGCCAGAGGTACCAGCAGTACCAGGGGTGCCAGCTCCATATCTTGATACAAAGATCGGTCTTTGGTCTTAGGTTTTTAATTGGTAATTCCTTGCCGTTAAGTTAAGCGGTGACAATTTGGTAAATGGCTCACTCGCACCCCTCTAACTCCC
>JAGQWZ010000673.1 GCA_020436835.1 Saprospiraceae bacterium
AGCATCCTTTAATACCTCCATTGAGGCGATATCCTGGGGATTGATGTCTGTAATTGCAGCCGTTCCACTCGTCTGCGGGATACCATCAATTACGAAAAGCGGATCATTACTGGCCGAAATGGATCGTCGTCCCCGAATTTTGATCGTAGGAGCCTGTCCGGGACGGCCACCGGTGCTGAGGATATCTACCCCGGCAACCTGGCCCTGCATGGCCTGTACTCCGGATGCAACCGGAATCTTTTCAATTTGCTCATTATCAACAGTGGAAATCGCCCCTGTTACATCTCGTTTTTTCTGAATACCGTAACCCACTACCACCACTTCATCCAGGGCGGAAGCTTCCTCTAACAAGGTAACATTAAATACCGTTTGCGTACCAACCGGTACTTCCTGTGTACCGTATCCCGTAAATGAAAAGACCAGAATGTCTCCTTCATTTACCTCAAGGGAAAAGGAACCATCAAAATCTGAAACAGTTCCGTTTGTAGTACCCTTTACCAACACCGTGGCACCGGGTAGGGGATCACCAGCTTCATCCGTAACTGTCCCAGTGACAGTCAGGAATGGAGCTACTTCTCCCGACATTTCTGAAGCAGCCAGCAGGCTACTTCCTTGGAGATATGACAATCCCACCAGACATAGGAACGTCATGAGTAACTTTAGCTTCATACGTACATAATTTAGTTAGGTCAATCAAATGAGTCCCGATCTGGAAATTTAGCAGTAGAGAACGGGAGGTGGTTGATTGGAAGAAAGCCCCTTATTGCAAATTTTGCTTTGAAAATCAAGCGAGAATCCCAATAAAAAGTTGACTTTATCCCAAAACCGGATCTCAAAATAGTAAAAGGTTATCTGAAATAACCTATCTTCAAAGAGATTTTTTTAAAAAAAACAATCGATTGTGTGATTCCCTTCACACATTTGCATCCAGAAGGATACCGCTGATAATTCTTTCCTTATCAACATCTAATACATAAAGCATTCTTGAATACAAGCATTTTGCATGCTTTAATGCTTGGGTAATACTAAGATTAAATTAAGAAAATAAGTGTATTTCGTACATGATTTCCACTTCAGTTAGGAGATCTTATTGTAAAAAACACGTTCTGTGAGGTCACTCCAGGGCTTATTCGTTTGTTTGAAGTTTTTAAATGACTCGTATACTTTTGCGCTTTTGGGATCATCATTGACAATGTCATTGATCACTTCCTGAGTCGTCTCCTTCAGCTTTTGAATGACTTCATCCGGGAAGGAGCGGATATCTACGCCTTCCTCTCGCATGATTTTCAGGTATTCTGCATTTTTCACCTCCAATTCTGTCATCATATATAAATTGAGGCGGGCTGATGCAGTTTCGATGATTACCTGCAGGTCTTTTGGCAATCCTTCAAAATTCGTTTTATTTACGAAGATCTCCAGTGCCGTACCGGCTTCATGCCATCCGGGGCTATAATAGTACTTGGCAATTTTATGAAAACCCATCTTATAATCATGGAAGGGGCCAATCCACTCAGTGGCATCGATTACTCCCCGTTCCAGATTGGTGTAGATCTCGCCTCCGGCTGATAGTATAGCTGATCCTCCTGCCCGTTCGAAAACACGTCCACCCAGGCCGGGGATACGCATTTTTAATCCTTTAAGATCATCCACAGTATTTATTTCCTTATTAAACCAACCACCCATCTGTGCATTCGTATTTCCTGCCAAGAAAGGAATGAGGTCAAAAGGTTCGTAGAGTTCTCTCCATAGCTCTAAACCACCTCCACTCATGATCCAGGCATTCACCTGTTGCGCATTCATGCCGAAGGGGACGGAGGCAAAAAATTGAGCGGCCGGTATTTTCCCTGCCCAATAGTAGGCACTGCCATGACCGATTTGTGCCGTACCACTGCTGACGGCATCGAAGGCTTCCAGCGACGGGATAAGTTCACCGCCTCCAAATACCCTGATTTGCATTCGTCCACCGGACATCTCATTGACCCACTCCGCAAACTTGTTGCAGCCTTCACCCAAAATGGGGAAATTAGGTGGCCAGGTTGTGACCATGTTCCATTTGTATTTCTTATTCGGATCGAATGATGATGCTTCATTCTTTGACTCTCCCGATGAGTTGCATGCTACTAATGTGCCGGCTCCGGCAGCAAGAGCCAGTCCCCCTTTTTTTAGGAAAGATGCACGATTTATTTTTTTCATTTAATCACGATTAAGAAATGATGGACTTATTTCTTTGACAGCGATAAAATATTTTTCAAAAAAGAATATCATCCGCAACGGCAAATAATCTTTTAATTTATTGCTATTAAATGAGAATTATTCTTCAAATTTTAATATTTATTGAAACCACAATTTCGCTATTGTATTTCTACCAGATATTTATTCTTTTTTCCGTTTTCAACCATCATGTATTTTTCACCAATCAGGTGTGATTTATTAATCACAGTCTCTATATCTGTTACCTTATTTTTGTTGATGGATATGGCCTGCCCCTGGACAGCTCTTCTGGCATCACTTTTAGAATTGAGGATTCCCGTTTCCTCAGAAAGAAAGTCGATAATGCTGAGCTGATTCTCCAGAGAGGTTGAGTTTACCCGGGTGGAGGGGATCTCACCGGCAAGGGTCTTCCACTCTTTACTGGTAAGTTTCCGTAAAAAGTCTTCGTTACATTTCTTATTAAAAAGTAATTCAGAAACGGTCATGACCGAATCAAAAGCTTCCTTACCATGAATCCGGGTGGTTAATTCCTCACCTAATATTTTTTTTAACTGTTGTTTGTTGTCGGCATACTCTTTTTCTAAATTCTCTATTTCTTCTTTATTTTTGAAAGAAAAATATCGAAAAAATTTAGGCAAATCATCATCATCGGCATTGATCCAAAATTGATAAAATTTGTAAGGTGTCGTGAGTTCGGGATCCAGCCATATATTGCCCTCTGCTGATTTTCCAAATTTTGATCCGTCTGTTTTAGTTAAAAGTGGGGTGGTTATGGCATATGCCTTGGCACCCAGGTTTCTTCGTATAAATTCTGTGCCGGAAGTGATGTTGCCCCATTGATCCGAGCCACCCATTTGTAAAATGCAGTTCTTGGATTGGTAAAGGCATTGAAAGTCGTAGGCTTGTAACAATTGATAACTGAATTCAGTAAATGACAAACCTTTTTCCAGGCGATTTTTTACCGAGTCTTTCGCCAGCATGTAACTGATATTAATACTTTTGCCGACATCACGCAGAAAATCCAGTACGTTCATATTTCGATAGAAATCAAGGTTGTTGACCATCTCTGCTTGATTTGGACCTTCTTTGAAATTTAGAAGGCTTTCAAATTGCCGTACCTGGTGGTCGAGATTGTTGTCGAGTTCCTCATATGATTTCAAGTCGCGCTCTTTGTCCTTGCCGGATGGGTCACCTATTCTGCCGGTAGCTCCACCCATAAGAATGATCGGTTTGTGACCCGCTTTCTGAAAGAAATGAAGGATCATAACCTGAATATAGTTGCCTATGGTGAGAGAGGGGGCGGTCGGATCAAAACCTATGTATCCGGCAATGTGTTGTTGATTCATTATTTCCTCAATCTCTTCCGTGTGATTATGGAGCATTCCTCTCCATCTCAACTCATCTAAAAAGTTACTCATTGTCCCATTGCTTTATTGAAGCCAAAAATATGTAAGCTGTTTGGCACTTCCTGCTTTTATGAGAAAAAATGCATCAAATAGCGTTAAGGCTGATGAAGTATCCTTAGAATGCAAGAATGTTAGCAGAGTTACCCAAATCTTTCTATTTTCCCGGTCGTTAGTAAACTTATGTACTTCGAACAATTTGTTGCCGACCGACTGGCAGGATCTGCCAATGGAAAATCATTTTCACGGGTGATCATCCGCATTGCTATCGCCACCATTGCACTATCGGTTTCGGTGATGATCGTGGCTTCTGCGATGATCCACGGATTTAAGAAAGAGATAAGTCAAAAGATCTTTGACTTTGGGGGACACATCCAGATTACCGAAGCTTTTACCAATCCAATTTTGGAAGGAACCCCCATGCAATATGAAGCGGGACTGATTGATTCCATAAAAGAGGTGAAACGGGTAACCTATGAATGGCCTCTGGACATACTGGGTTTTGAGACAAACAGGTACGTCCGGAAGAGGACAAGGGGAGGGGTGAAGTATGTTTACCGCTACATCCAGTATCCAGCCGTACTGACTACCAGAGAAGACATGGAGGGTCTTATTCTAAAAGGGGTCTCCGATGATTTTCCCGGTACATTCTTTGATCGGTACCTTCAGGATGGCACCGGACTTTCCCTGAATGATAGTCTCGCAACAGAAATTCTGGTATCGCAGGTCACTGCCTTAAGACTGCATCTTAGCGTGGGAGACCGGGTAAATCTCTACTTTATTAAGGAGGGACCACCTCGGGCACGAAGATTTACCGTCACGGGCATTTACAAGACAGGCCTGGCAGAGTATGATAAGAAGTTTGCCTTAATTGATATGGGACACCTTCAGGATATACTGGATTGGTCACCGGAAGAGGTCACTGGCATAGAAGTTGTTCTCGACGATATTGATGATCTTCCGATTATGAATGAATATCTGAACCTGGAAGTGTTACCCACGCA
Organism: Saprospiraceae bacterium; assembly: GCA_020436835.1. GTDB lineage: Bacteria > Bacteroidota > Bacteroidia > Chitinophagales > Saprospiraceae > JABDMH01. Next base: position 4,619 of record JAGQWZ010000673.1, read on the forward strand.
TCTGTATACCAGAAGCATCCGGCAGGTGGCAAGCAGTATATTTGATTGGCTGGATCTTCAAGATATTAATGAGGTGATCATCCTGGGGTTGATGTTACTGGTTTGTGTTATAAATATGATTACCGCTCTGCTGATTTTAATCCTGGAGCGAACCCATATGATCGGGGTACTGAAGGCATTGGGCTCGACCAATTGGCAAATACGCAAGATCTTCGTCCGGCAGGCCGGTCATATATTACTCAAAGGACTGGCAATTGGAAACCTGGTCGGTCTCGGTCTCTGTTACTTACAGAAGAATTTCCAATTTATAAAATTAAGGGAAGAGGACTACTACCTCGCAGTGGCCCCGATAGACTTCAGTGTTTCCACGATTTTGATTATAAATCTGGGAACCTTCATCATAACGATATTATTCTTAATTTTACCATCGTACTTTATAAGCAGAATTTTACCCACAAGGGCGCTGCGCTTTAATTAATGAACACACAATTACTAGGGGGGACATTGAGCTTTTGCCTATCTAAGGTCGAAGGAGTTTTACTCCGAAGTCTGGACCTTATCCGATGGTTTCCCAAAAGACTCTGGCGCATCGTCAATCATCTCGGATCTCCATTTGTAAGAATATGGAAAAACCCGCGGGAGCTATTCAATTTAAGTGAGCATCTTTATTGGCTTATCGAGCTCCTCTTCTACATTTTTGATCTAATTGGGCTGTCTGAGATTTATGAAACTTTTGCCGATATAGTAAAGTTTAATACACGACCTCTGAATGACAATGAAAAAGCATTGGTGCGCAGGTTCTTTGGAGACAGTCTGAACTTAAAAAGAATCCGCATTGACGAGTTTGCTTTTGGCGGCCCTAAATCACATGATTTTGCCTACGTAAGCTTTTACACCATTAATAGCTGGGGTGAATTGAACGAAGACATCTTCGTCCATGAACTCGTTCATGTCTGGCAGTATCATCAACTCGGCTCGGTGTATATTCCAAGGGCTCTTCGAGCGCAATTCTCGCACGAAGGATATGATTATGGTGGTCTTGCGAACCTGGTTTTGGCAATCCGGACCGGAAAGAAATTAAGTGATTTTAATCTGGAACAACAGGGAGATATCATTGCCGATTATCACCGGATACTCAAGGGTAAAAATCCCCGTTGGGGAGGTACAACCAGGGAAGACCTATGGGTTTATGAGCATCTGATCCGGGATCTAAAAAGCAGTACAACAGAAGTGGCCGCTTAAACATCTGGCATCGTTGATTACGCTCTATCAGTAGACTTTATTCCACCCTTTTCCAGCAATTCATTTATGTAAAAGATGTTTAACGATTGACTTAAATATCGTCAATGAGCAGTTGAGTAGATGGCTCCATTATTTTTCAATCTCAAGTTCTGGCGAATATCTACTGCATAATTCTGTGGTTAAAAATCGACGTAAGTTCGTCTACAACTGCATTTTACGCTGCTACCGGTGCTAAAAATTCAACTCATAGTCCACCACAATAACTTATGAGTTCATCAAATGGTCATTGCTCTTACATTTTTGTTAAGTTTGCGGGGCCAGGAAAATCAGCGTTTTTTGGTTTTAAGAAAAGTACATCTTCATCATATGGAATATTCGTCGAGCCATGATTCAGTATTACCAAAAACAAGGAGACAAGATCAGAGAGCTCGATGCTCTAACCCCGGGAAGCTGGATTTGCGTTAGTCCGCCATTTGGTCCGGATGAACTTTCCGATCTGGCTCAGCAATTGGATATCCCCCTGGATTTTTTGACTGATTCTCTTGATACGGATGAGCGATCCCGCTACGAGAAGGAGGAAGAAGGTAAATTAATCCTGCTGAACAGTCCTATACTTAATGAACATGAAAAAGATAACGAGGCTTACTATGTCACAGTGCCTATCGGTATTGTACTGATGGCAGATAACATTCTGACGATCTCGTCTGCTGATAATCCTGTCATTAAAATCTTTATTGAGAACCGCGTCAAGAATTTCGACCCGGACAACTACCCCAAATTCGTCCTTCAGCTTTTCGAACAAGTTGTGATCCGGTTTCTTGCCTGTCTGAAGAAGTTGAATCTCAAACGGAACCTGATCGAGCAGGAACTATATAGTTCAAGTAAGAGTTCGGAACTGAAGCAATTGCTCCGTATTGAAAAAAGTCTGGTCTATTTCGTCAACTCGTTATCATCCAATGAGTTGCTGAAAATGAAGATGAAACGAACGGATTTTCTGGCAATTCGTGACGACGAAGACCTGACAGATATTCTGGAGGATGTAATCATTGACAATTCCCAGGCACTGGAAATGGCCAATGTGCACACAAATATCCTGAATGGTACGATGGAAGCCTATGCCTCCATAATCTCCAATAATCTGAACTATGTTATCCAGAGACTTACGTTGATCACCCTCATTTTGATGGTACCTACGTTGATTGCCAGCTATTATGGAATGAACGTTAAAAATCTTCCGTTGGCGCAATCCGAAGGTGGCTTCTACTATGTAATTCTTATCTCAATTATTCTGAGCCTGATTCTGGCCTGGTTTTTTAGAAAGCGTCAATTATTCTAGCCGGCGTTCAACCAAGTATTCTCCCTGGTGTTTTATTCTTAAATCGCTAAAGGGTACTTTTGTCCCCGAAATTCTCTATATGGAGTTACAAAATGAAATATTAGAAGATCTCAGCCCCGAAGCACAACGGATTGCAGAGAAGGTTTATTCAGATCAGCGAATATCAGACGAGGATTGTCACTATCTCTACGAGAAAGGAGATCTTTCTTTTGCCGGAACCCTGGCAAACTATATCCGGGAAAAAAAACATGGTGATAAAACCTATTTCAATCGAAATTTTCATGTAGAACCTACCAATGTTTGCATTTATAGTTGCAGTTTCTGTTCTTATTCACGCCTGATCAAGGCCCGGGACCAGGGGTGGGAGTATTCCCATGATGAGATCATGGAGATCATACGGAAATATGATGATCAACCGGTCACGGAGGTGCATATCGTCGGAGGAGTTCTACCTCAGTACGATGTGTCATTCTACGAGAGGCTCTTCCGCGAAATCAAACAGCACCGTCCGGATTTACATGTGAAAGCCCTGACACCGGTGGAATATCACTATATCTTTAAGAAGGAGAAGATCAGTTATGAGGAAGGAATGCGACGGATGAAGGAGGCCGGACTGGACTCCATGCCGGGTGGGGGTGCCGAGATCTTTCATCCGGAAGTTCGAGCGCAAATTGCCGGTGATAAATGTACGGGAGATCAGTGGTTGCGGATTCATGAGATCTGGCATGAATTGGGAGGAAGGTCAAATGCTACCATGCTCTACGGTCATATTGAAAAAGCAGAACACAGAGTGGATCACCTCCGGCAATTGAGGATGTTACAGGATAAAAGCCAGGGTTTTCAGACCTTCATTCCCCTCAAGTTTAGAAACAAAGACAATGAAATGTCCCACCTCGCAGAGGTCTCCGTGATCGAGGATCTAAAGAACTACGCAATCAGCAGAATCTATCTCGACAATTTTGATCATATAAAGGCCTACTGGCCTATGATTGGAAGAACGGTCGCCCAGTTATCACTGGCTTTTGGTGTAGATGACCTTGATGGTACCATCGATGATACCACTAAAATATATTCGATGGCTGGTTCGGAGGAACAGAACCCAAGCTTATCAACGGCACAACTGGTGAAACTGATCCGGGCCGTCAACCGCACTCCGGTGGAGCGGGATACGCTATACAATGTTGTAAATGATTTCAGCGAAGAGGATTTTGAGGACGATGGATTCCGGGGATACATAGACTTACCGGTAGTAAATCAGTGATGTTTTTCCAGCTTGAAAGACCTCTCGCTCGCTCTGGCGAAGACAACCCGGAGAAAACTATATTTGGCGCAGCAAACTTTCACCGGCAATAGGTGTTCTAGTAAAAAATATGGCAGAGGAAACAATTATACTTTCGGCCGTGGAGTATCTCAATACAAAGCCATTTATTGAAGGCTTGAAAAGATACCCGTTCAGACCGCCGATACAGATTACCCAGGATAGTCCGGCACAATGTTCTGAGAAATTATCTCATGGCCGGGCAGACATTGGGATCGTACCCCTGGCAGACTACCCAAAACTGATGGGCTTCAGAAGAATTACTGACTGGGGTATTGCGGCTGATGGACCGGTGGAATCGGTGCTATTAGTGGCAAACCAACCCATTGAATCATTGGATCAGATTTACCTTGACTATCAATCACGTACCTCCAATCAGCTGATGCGAATTCTACTCGAGGAGTATTTGGATACAATCCACAACTCGTTCTTTCAAAGCCCGGGTATCTTGACGCTCTTCCCCGAGGCACTGGTGCGGTCGTAATCGGGGACCGTGCGCTGAATATGTCCGGTCGCTTTGCATTCAAATACGATCTTTCTCAATTATGGAAGGAGATGACAGGCCTGCCGTTTGTGTTTGCAGTTTGGGTAGCCTCAGAAAGGGTTGACAATTTGCTTGAGCAGTCCCTTTCAGAAGCTTTGGGGCTCTATATGGACAAGAGAGAAGAGGTTGCAGCCATATACTCTAATCTGTATCCAGCTGTGGATATTTATCATTATCTGACCCAGCGAATTCAATATCACATTTCCCCCAACTATCAGAGGGGATTGGATCTATTTCTCGAAAAGATGCATCTGTTGGAGGGCATTCATTGAAAAGTGCAAATATGAAAGAGAACATAAAAACATTAGGCGAATTGAAAGCATCTGGATATCGATCCAGAGCCGTGCGGGATGAGTTGAGGGAAAACCTGATTGCAAAAATAAAGGCGAAGGAGGAGCGCTTTCCTGGTATCATTGGTTATGAACAAACGGTATTGCCGGATGTAGAACGAGCCATACTTTCTCGGCACCACATTTTGCTCCTGGGACTCCGGGGGCAGGCTAAGACAGCGATTGCCCGACTAATGGTAAATCTGCTTGACGAATGGATGCCAATAATCAGTGGAAATGAACTTAATGATGATCCTTTGCGTCCAATCACCCGGTTCGGTCGGGATGCAATAGCTGAATCGGGGGATGATACGCCGGTTAGCTGGGTTCATCGCAGTGAAAGATACGTGGAGAAGTTAGCTACTCCGGATGTAAGCATAGCTGATCTGATCGGTGATGTGGATCCGATAAAAGCAGCGACT
>JAGQWZ010000674.1 GCA_020436835.1 Saprospiraceae bacterium
AGTGCGCCTTTCTTATGAATAAGGTAAGGATTAAATTCAGCCGGCACCTGATATCCCGGTCCACCCGATCCCAGTCTGGCACCTGGTGATGCATTTCGGGAAGTAGGATCTCCACCCTGAATCATGAAACCCTCAATAACCCGGTGAAACAAAAGATCATCAAAATAACCTTCTTCACTCAACTTCAGGAAATTTGACTGATGTTGTGGAGTTTCATCATAAAGTTTTACCAGCATATTCCCATAGGACGTCTGAATTTCAACCAGGCTACCCTGGGGTGGATCTATTGATATCATTTGTTCAGTTTTTCTGATTTTTTTTCCATTAATGGCACTTAATGTGACGGTATATTGACCGGATTGCACATATCGATGGGTTGGGTTAATATCGTCGGAGGTTTGACCATCCCCAAAATCCCACAAGAAGTCTACCGCCTTTTCTGACTGATTCACAAAATCTACATTGGATGGGGCGGCCATTCGTTCCTGACTGGTTACAAATTTAGCTACCGGGCGGTTACAGGCCACGAGTAGAATCAACCCAAGGAAATAGCAAATGGTTCTATCTCTGCTCATAGGTTAGGCTTAAGTCGGCATCTAAAGTAGAGAAATTTTCATTTTCAGGTCGTTGACGGGGCGATCAGCTGCACCCACCGGGACCGCTGCGATTTTATCAATGACATCCAGGCCCTCTACCACTTCCCCAAAAACGGTGTAATCATTATCCAGAAAGGGGTAGCCTCCCACTTCACGATAGATTTTGCGCTGCTCGGGTGTATATTTTATGCCCTTTTCGTTCTCCCAGCGATCAAGCTCCTGTTCTTGCACCTTATATCCCTGGACTATGAAAAATTGCGATCCGGAAGAATTTTTTTCGGGATTAACCGCATCCGGTAACCGAGCGGCTGAAAGAGCTCCCTTGAAGTGTAAAGCCCCGATTTCGGCATCGATGGTATAGCCCGGCCCCCCCTGTCCCAGCATTTGCTGAGGACTGGCATTGCGGGAATCCGGATCACCCCCCTGTATCATGAAGTTTTGAATTACCCGGTGAAAAAGCAATCCATCATAAAATCCTTCCTCTACCAATTTTATTACATTATCCCGGTGCTTCGGCGTGGAATTGTACAAGAGTACTTTCATATTGCCCATCTCCGTTTCAATCAACACATGCTGCTCTTTCTTTTGACAGGTAGTGAGCAGGATCGAAATCGAAAAAAGAAATAGTATTTTTTTCATATCTGTAAATTAGTCATTACACGGAGATCAGACGTCAAATCCGCCATTCTCCAATTCCAGTTCCTTAAAATAATCTATTGTTAAAATTTTTAGAAGCGTCTCTTGTTCTTTGACATCTTCCTTTGGCAGTGGTTTGATCTGATTGTAATGAGGCCATCCGTCCTCATCGCGACCAACAAATTCAAAATATCCTTTGGTACTTAACAATTTGCACACCGCGATATGCATGAGATCTTGTTTCTCCTCCTTGGTATATTTTCTTTGCAAAAAGCCTAATTCCTGTATGCCAATCAGATAAAGTACCGCCTGCAGATCCGGAAGTTTATCTCTTGCCATCGTTTCTTTCACAATATGCTGCACTCGCAACCACTGAAATTCCAACTCCCAATCTTCCATTTTATTTAAGGCTTGACAAATATAAAATAAAAGCCATTCCGGCCGGCAATCGCTCACTCATCACGAATGGTCTCCGTTAAATTTGATGCCCGTCTGGCCGCGGGAAAAGATGCGAGCATGCCAATGAAGAATACGGTAGAAGCCACCACAACAATATCAAGTAATCGAACTTTAATCGGATAAGTATCTACGACAAATCCCTGAGGAATCGTAATAACGCCAAATTGCTTCTGGATAATATAGAGGATCAAAGCTAAGGCGATTCCCAGAACCAGGCCCGTACCGGTATATAATAGCCCTAATCTCATAAATATCTGTCGGATCATTCTATTGGTAGAACCCATTGCTTTCAGGATGGCAATATCGGTCTTCTTGTCCAGAATGATCATCCATAAACATCCCACTAAATTGAAAGCGATGAGTAAAATCATGAGGCAGGCTATTAGAAACGCCATCCACTTCTCAATATTCATGAGTTTCAGAAATTCTTCATCTTGCTGGTAGCGGTTCTTCACCAGCAGATCTTCGCCAACCATTACCTGTATTTGTTGCCGGATCAGTTCGACATCTACACCATCCTCCAGGCGAACGCCAAGAGCACTCAGCTTACCCACTCTGCCCAAAAGAGACTGAGCAAAATCCAGTGGTACGATCACCATTTCATTGTCAATATCCTGTTGCACCGAAAAAACTCCGATAGGCTTGATTAGTTTGGTCCGAAATGGATTAATGGACGTTGCCGCCGCCCTGCGGTCCGGAATATGGACGCTAAGACTCTCAAAAACATTCAACACGTCAACGGATAGGTTTCTTGCCATGCCCGAACCCAGGATGGCATAGTTGAATTCATCATCGTGCAATATATAGCTGCCTTCAATGATGGTGGAATCAATACTGGTGACCCGCCTGAATACATCATCAACTCCTTTTAGTGTGCCTGCGTAGGGGATATTCTGATATTCGAATGCGGCTGTCTCCTCAATAGTTTTGGACACTTCCATGACTCCGTGCAAATCCTTGATTTTGGCAATCAAAGCATCATTTTCATCAAAATACTTTCCGGTTTCCGGTTCGACTTTGAGCTCGGGATTAAATTGATTAACCATACTGGCAATAAGCTCTTCAAAGCCATTGAAAACGGACAGAACCAGGATCAGTGCAGCAGTACCAAGGGTGAGACCGAGGATGGTCACTCCCGAAATAATATTAATGAAGTGCGTACCCTTGGAAGAAAATAAGTAGCGGCTGGCTACATCGGTGACAAACTTCATGACTGATCTTGTACAAACGAGGGTAAAAAGGCCCGATATACCGCTTCCTGTATCTTGGTCCGGTAATCTTCCTGTTGCAAAAGGTTATTTGTCATAGTTGGATAAGTCCGGTTGCTAAGAAAAATATAAATCAATTTGTACTCAGGATCAACCCAGACACATGTGCCGGTGAATCCGGAGTGACCGAAAGCGGAATTTGATGTGAAAGGACAGACATTTATATGGGAGTTCGGTTCCAGTTGTTTCATATCAAAACCATATCCCCGGCGCGAAGATCCCAGATGACGGCGAGTAAATAGTTTTATCGTTTTTTCCTGGAGAAACTGTTTACCACCATAGTAACCATGATTCAACAGCATTTGGTAAATCTTCACCAGATCACCGCAATTGGAAAACAACCCGGCATGACCACTGACTCCATTCATCATAGCCGCACCCATATCGTGCACATATCCTTGCAGGGAGGTGAAGCGGAAGTAGTCATCTTTTTCAGTAGGGACAATCTCTTCCTTTCGAATCTTATGCAATGGATTGAAGATCGTCCGTGACATATTCAGTGGCAGATAAAACTGTTCTTCTACATATCGATCGAGCGCCTTGCCCGACACCCGCTCTACGATACGTCCAATTATGTAAAAACCCAGATCACTATAACGATAGCTTTTATTTGGCCGGAGGTCAGAGTCAATAATCATCTGCCAGATGGTATCCGGATAATCAGACCGGAGGAACATGTCATCCATGACTTTCACACTGTATTCATCCGAGTTCTTTTCTGAATAATAGTTTGGCGACGGACGATGCGATTCAGAGGCCATCGTGGCCTTATAGAACGGAATCCAGGGTAATAAGCCCGCTTGGTGGGTCATAATTTCCTCAAGAGTCATAGCTTCCTTATTCGAGCCTTCCAACTCTGGAAGATATTTTACAATTGGCGTTTTTAGATCCAGTTTACCGTCTTCAAAAAGTTTCATGACCGCCATCGTTGAAGCAGTCACCTTGGTCACACTGGCCAGATCATATACATCATTATGCTGTACTGGTCTCGATTTTTGGTAGGTATGAAATCCGTATTCCTTTTGATATACTACTTTACCGTCCTTGGCAATGAGCAGTTGAGCTCCGGGAGCTGCTTTTTTCTCAATCAGTTCATAAACCAACCGATCCACCTCTCTCAGACTGTCACTACTCATGCCTACCCGTTCAGGTACGGAATAGCCGATCCGGAAATTTGCTTTGGTATTAATACCCATACCGTAAGCACTCCTGGCGGTCACGGTGACCGGTAACCTACCCCGGAAAGAGATGGCTCCGTAAATCGCCTGGGCGGCCAGGTTCTGAGTGAGGCGGTCGTCATCATAACATACTACCACTTCATCAAAATCATCAAAGTATTTGAGGCTGTAAGGATTTCCAAAAATACACAGCAGTACCTTCTTCTTTTGGTTTAGATCATTGAGGAAAGACAGCACTGATTCATCCAGGCCAAAATTATTACGCGAATGCTGGGACATACCATGTAGACTGACCAGGATGTACTCATACTTTTCCAATTTGCCCAGAAGGCTGGCTTTGTCCGTCTCGGTGATCTGACTCTTCGCCAAATAACGTGGTATTTCTTCGTATTCACTGAGCATCACCTGAAAATGAGAAAGCGTATTGGTCCCAATGGCCAAAGAGGCGATGTTTTTGTCCTTCTGTATCAACGGAAACAGAGCATCATTGTCCCGGACCAGGGTTAAGGCATTTTCAATCAATTCATGTTTCAGACTAAGTGCATGGCCATTATTCAGATCACTGAAGACCCCGATTTCGCGGATGGGCTGATAATGATCCAGTCCCATTCGATATTTAGCCCGCAGTACCCTCCTAACACTTTCATTGATTCGCTCTTCGTGTATCTTACCTTCACTGATCTGTTGCTTTATTACGTTGAATGCTTTGTCCAAATCGTTCGGCAGCAGCAGAATGTCATTTCCAGCTTCCAAGGCTTTAATTTCTACGATGCCATTTTCAAAGTGTTTTGCTACAGCCTCCATTTCCAGAGCATCAGTAAATACCAATCCGTTAAATCCCAGTTTTTTACGAAGCAGGTCATTAACCACCCGGTCGGAGAGGGTGGTTGGAATGCCCGGCCGATCGTCCAGAGCAGGAATATTTAAATGAGCAACCATAACACTTTCGATACCCTGGCTGATCAGCGTTTCGAAAGGAAATAATTCAACATCCTCCAGTCGCTCCAGGCTATGTTTGATTACCGGTAGTTCATGATGACTGTCCACATCTGTGTCACCATGTCCGGGAAAATGCTTTGCGCAAGCTGCCACGCCCAGATCCTGCATGCCGCGCATATACATATAACTTTTTGTCGTCACGTTGTATTTATCCTCACCAAACGAACGATAATTGATGACGGGATTCTCCGGATTATTGTTGATGTCTACTACCGGGGCAAAGTTGAGTTGAACTCCGACCCGCTTGAGTTGCCTGGCAATTTCTTTTCCATATTCATAGATAAGACTATTATCCTGTACGGCTCCCAACATCAGTGCCCGGGGATAGTCAATAACGCCTTCTTTAAATCGCATCCCTAATCCCCACTCCGCATCCATGGCGACCATCATCGGGATCTTTGCTGACAACTTCTGATACGTATTAAGCAGTTCGATCTGCTTGGAAGTAGTACCCTGAAAAAAACATAAGCCTCCCACATGATACTGCCGGATCTGTCTTTCCACTTCGGCAACGTGGTCGGGGCCCAGATTGGAATGCGCCCTGATCATGAAGAGTTGACCAATCCGTTCATCAAGAGACAACT
>JAGQWZ010000675.1 GCA_020436835.1 Saprospiraceae bacterium
GCTGATCATGAAAGACAAGGATCCTGATTTCCGGGTATTTGACATTACCAATGATCCGTTTAATTCTTCTTTCGTATCCTATTTCCATAAATCCATCGGCGGCTACCATCCAGCCAAGTTGCAGCGTTATATGGACCTGATTGATCGATACATTTCAAAGAATCATCAGCCCGTATTGAATATGCTCAATACGAAGTATTACATCGTCAACGACGACCAGGGAAAGCCAACCGTTCAGCCCAACACCCGTGCTCTGGGTAGTGCCTGGTTTGTAGATGATTATATGATCGTAGAGTCAGCTGATCAGGAGTTCAATGGTTTGAATGGGCTGGACCCGGCGACCCGTGCTATTGTCCATAAGGATTTTGCCGGCGATCTGGAAGGTTTTACGCCCATCAAGGGGGGCTCTATCGAAATGAAATCCTTCGCGCCGAATAAACTGGTTTATGAGTCCGATGCGCCATCAGAACAGTTGGCTGTATTCTCGGAGATCTGGTACGGCCCGGACAAAGGCTGGAAGGTGTACGTCGATGATCAACCAGCCAGGCTGATCCGCGCAAATTATGCGCTCCGTGCCATGCGGGTTCCGGCCGGAAAGCATACGATTGAAATGCGTTTTGATCCTGATTCGGTTCGCATCGGTAAAATAATCTCCGTCGTTTCTTCCGGGTTACTGCTGTTGCTTGCTTTGGGGTGGATCTTGCATGCGATGGGATTCCTGAGCCTGGGAAAACCAAAGTCATAAGCCTGGTTGCAGGCTAGCATTCCTTTCAGGATTATTTTGGGTCCGGCTTACTTGCGCTCGCAGTAGACGGCCAGGTGACGAGGAGTAACCGCGCGTAACAATGACCGAATACTCAGGCTCAGTTTAAATGAAGGGTACCATTGTTCGGTTTCCAGGACATTCCAACCTGCCTTATCCAGTAGCATAAACAATTGCCTTGGTTCAAATTCATGGAAATGGCGGTCAAAAGGATCCTTTTCATTCCAATACGCCTTTGCAAACCATAATCGTAATGGTACGGTGACAAAAAGCTTTGAGGCGTTGATTTCTCGAAGTATCGTAAACGGATTGACCATATGTTCCAGTATCTCAAAGGCGGTCACTGCATCATAACCGGCCTTCCTCACCACCTCGGAGTGAATATCCAGGTCCTCGCCACCGGTGTTTTGAACGGTATAACCCGCTGAGCTCATTTTGGTTGAGAATGGATTGGAAATGCCAAGATCCAGAATGTGTGCAGGCGGAGGCAGGCATTTTTGCATAAAGGCCAGCGTTTTATCGAATCTTAATCGGTGGTTCTCTGCATAGCTACTCATAATGAAAGAGTTTTGTAGATAATGATAATGATAGCATTCGAAAGAATAGGTGCATGCTACGAAATGGTTAGGGTTAACTGATCATACAATTCAACCAGGGGCCGTGATATCGTACTCCAGTTGAAGTCTTCACGAACAAATCTTTTTCCATTGCGGCCGAATGTATCGCGTAATACAGGATCATGATACAGTGCCAGTACCTGTCGGGCAAAGTCCTTGCTATCCTGACTCTTGAATACCAGGCCGCAATTATTTTCCTCGACAATTCTTTTTTGAGAGGTACAATCACTTACGATGACCGGTTTGGCCAGGGATAGGTACTGGAATAATTTATTGGCGTAGGTGGTATCGTGATGGATATTGCGATGTAACGGGCTGATACCTATATGGCTGGCCCGGATGTAGGAAGGCAAAAGCTCGGCATTTTGATATCCTTCAAAACTGATGTTATCCGCCAGGTTCAGGATTTTTGCCAGCTGCATTAAATAAGGATCTGATTTACTGTTGCCAACAATTACCAGTTTTATATTGGGAATTTCTTTCCTTATCCGGGGCAGGGAATTGATTACCTCAGCCAATCCTCGCCTTAGTCCGGTTCGACCCACGTAGAGGATCACAAAATTGTTTTTGAATTTGTGGGCTATTGAATCGTAGGAGGGAGCATTTTTATAGAAGTTTTCAGAAACGGTATTTGGCAGAACTGTTATTTTTTCTGGATTAAAGTTTAAATTTTTTACATAGTATTTTTTCGCTTCGGGGGTGACAACTATTATTTTATCGGAAAATTGAATAAACCGGGCCTCAGATTTTTTCCATCTTTCCGGGTTTATGAACCATTTTCCGGGTATTTTTTGAACATGATCGTAATACTTCATGATCTCCGGACGGTTCTCGTGCAGATCAAGCACCACCGGGAGTTTATTTTTATTGATATTAAAAACAGCCTGGGCAATTTGTATATCATGAATGTGGATGAAGTCAGGGTTTACATCGCTGAGAAATCGGGCAAGCAAGGGCTGCATGAGCCTGTGATAAAGTGGAAATGAGTAAGCCCAGCCCGAAATGTTATGATAGAATGACGGCACGCGGTACCGGTGTATCTTTATGCCCAGGTATTCTTCACGATCCTTCTGAATACCGGTATAATCCAGACAAAACAGGTGAACCTCATATTGGGCACGGATGAGTGCGATGGCCTCATTTTGTACGCGGGCATCAGGCGGGAACACATTGTCCAGAATAAATGCAATCCGCCCATTGGTTGTATTATTTTGACTATAAATCATTAGCGCTTTTTAGGTCACATGCCAAGACATTGAATTTTAAAATATATTTTTATGTTTCCCTGACTAATATGTTCGGTTATTTGAGGATGTATTGTGGCTTTTTACATTAAGCCTTAAACCTTAAGAGAAACTTTGGTAGAATTTTAGTTTGCGGTCCCCACGGTATGCCATAATAATGCCAAACACTGGTTTATTGTAAATCCAAGTTCTTTTAATCAAAAGTTTATTGACAAAGCCCCACCAGATGGAGTTCTTCATATTTATGTATTTGCAGGTAAATCCTAGGTTAGTTAAATGGTCTATCACTACATCATAATCACGTCGATCATTTATTTGGCCAAGTTGAAAGGGGCGGCCTGAAATAACGGTTAAGTTTAAATTGTGGCATTTCCTGAAGATTTCTTCCATGCCCAACAGCGTATGGTATTCTGCGCCGTTGTTGGAAATATTGATATGCCGGATTTTTGAATAATCAATGTTTAATTCCGCTATGATGTTATCCAGCGTGTCAAGATCGACTTCCAGGTATTGATCGGTATAGCTGGGGCTGGGGTCTCCTTTGATGCTTTCAAGTTTATTGTAGGAAGAACGGGTGCCTAAAATTAATTTTTCAATTGTCTGGTGGGAATAAGTGCCTTTCTGAACTGTTTTTATGGAAAGGTTCCTAGATGTGATCAGACCTTTA
>JAGQWZ010000676.1 GCA_020436835.1 Saprospiraceae bacterium
GAAGAAGACAATCTTTTCTTTGCCGATTCGACTTTCTTCTCGATTCTATCTTTTCCATTGTTGTCAGGAACTCCGGAGAATCTGTTGAATCAGCCCTACCAGGTAGTGCTTTCGGAAAGTACCGCGAGAAAATACTTTGGAACTGAGAATGCTCTGGGCAGGACGATGAAGGTGGGTACTTCAGATAATAATTATATTGTCACCGGAGTGATGGTGGATCCTCCTTCGGACACCCATATTAAACCCGGGATATTAGTTTCTTTTTATTCTCTTTCGAATAGTAAAAATGAGACCTGGTGGAATGCCAATTACGCTACCTATTTTTTATTATACCCGAATGTAGATTTGGCCTCCCTTCAGGAAAAGATTCCCGGATATATGCGTGACCATAGTGAGGAAACTGGAACCACCGGTGATAATTATCTTTCATTCAAATTGGAGAAATTTCGTGACCTTCATTTGAGATCTGAGGTGCCAGGTAATTTTGAAGCGGCAGGAAATATCAAATATATCTACATCCTGGCAGCGGTGGGATTTTTAATCCTGCTCATTGCTTGTACAACCTATATCAATCTTACCACGGCAACCGGTACCGAGCGGTCTAAGGAAATTGGTGTTCAGAAGGTAATGGGGGTGAGCAAATCTCATTTAATTACTCAAAACCTGATGGAGTCCGGAGTAATTATGGGTATTACCATTGTTCTTGGCTTCATCACTGCAAAAACGGCTCTTCCTTTTTTCAATGCATTATTTGATCGTCAACTGGATTTGGGGATACTTTATACTCCTGCCAATTTAGGCATCATAATTTTATTAGTGTTGATCGTTAGTCTTTTGTCGGGTATTTATCCGGCTATTTTAATCTCAAGGTTCGATCCACTTAGTGCCCTTCGTGGCTATCTCCAGTCCGGTAGCCGGAAACCTCAATGGCTTAAAAAATCACTTATCGTTTTTCAGTTCGTAATTTCCATTATTCTGACGATCAGTGCATTGACTTTGTATTATCAGATGAATTATATTAAAAACAAGAAACTCGGCTTTCAGAAGGATCTGGTAATCACGATGCCATCTGACCGTACGGTCCTCCAGAAATATGATGCATTGAAAACCCAGTTGAATAATTTGCCGGAAGTCAATGCGGTGACCATATCTTATGATTCACCGGCCCAGATAAAAGGAGGATATTCCGTTGGTCAGGATCCAAGTGGACAAAATGAGCGTCCCGTTACGGCCTTACCAGCCGGATTGGATTTTTTGAAAACCATGAATATGGAACTGGCAGGAGGGCAGGATTTTAATCAAGCTGATTTAGAGAATTATGAAAAGGCGGGGGAGGACTCAACCTTAATTTCAAATATTCTAATTAATGAAGCATTGAGCAAGATCTGGGGATGGCAGAATGAAGAAGCTGTCGGTAAGATTGTAAGTTTTAATGGAAGGAGATCCAAGATAAAGGGGGTTGTCGAAAATTTTCATTTTGCTTCTTTACATGAGCCGATTGAGCCGTTGGTGATTTTTCCGGAAAATTGGGGTCGTTTTATTCTGGTCAAATTAAATCCCGGCACCATTCAGAAGTCCTTAGACCTGATTCAAAATGTTTGGTCCTCGGTTATCACCCATCGTCCTTTTAGCTATCACTTTTTAGACGATGAATTTGCGGAAATGTACCGGTTTGAAAATCAGAATGCCCGCGTCACTTACGTATTTACCTGGTTAGCAATTTTCCTGGCCTGTCTGGGTCTGTTTGGAGTTGCTTCCTATGGTTTTGCGCAGCGAACAAAAGAGATCGGAATTCGCAAGGTCCTTGGATCGAGTGTTTCCGGAATTTTTGCTCTGCTTGCGAGGGAGTACATCATACTGGTATTGATTGCCTTGTTAATTGCTACCCCTCTGGCATGGCTGGCGATGCGAAATTGGCTCGATC
The DNA here is from genome assembly GCA_020436835.1 of Saprospiraceae bacterium. Lineage (GTDB taxonomy): Bacteria > Bacteroidota > Bacteroidia > Chitinophagales > Saprospiraceae > JABDMH01. The sequence continues at coordinate 1,925 of JAGQWZ010000676.1, forward strand.
AGTTTGCCTACCGGATTGATATGCAATGGTGGATGTTTATGGCAGCGGGAGGGTTGGCTTTTTTGATAGCACTGTTTACCCTCAGTTTCCAGGGTATCAAGGCTGCCGTGATGAATCCCATCGATAGTCTGAGACAAGAATAGATATTAGGCCAAAACCGTCGAATTATGTTGACAAATTATTTGAAAATAGCATTCCGGAATTTAAAGCGAAATAGGACATATAGCATTATCAATCTCTTGGGTCTTACAATCGGAACGGCTTGTTGCGTCTATATCCTGCTATTTGTTCAATTTCACCGCAAATTTGATAAACACCATACGGATGGTGATCGAACTTTTCGAGTGATTACCGACCTGGACATTTCCAATGACGGAGACATCCTGCACCTGGCCACCTGTTCACCACCAATCCCTTTTGCAATGAAGGATGATTTTCCCGAAGTCGAGCAAGCTACCAGGGTGGTCAGCCATCCATCGCTGGAGCAGAACCTGATTCGATATGGTGAAAAGGTGTTTTATGAAAAGAAAGGTCTGTACGTGGATAGTACTTTCTTTCAGATGTTCGACTATCATTTTCTGGAAGGTCAGGGGCACACCGCTCTTGACCAACCCAATACATTGGTGATTTCAAGGCAGCTTTCGGATAAGATCTTTGGCGGTAGCGTTGCACTGGGTCAGATTGTATATATTGGATCAGACCGGGAAGAACAACCATTTACCGTCGCCGGAGTTTTTGATGGGGAAAAGGGAAGGAGTCATTTGATGCCGGAATTTTTTATGTCAATGAATTCAGCGGGCATTGGACAATACATACGTACCAATCAATCCTGGGCGGGAAATAATTTTATTTACGGTTATGTCCGATTGCGCGAGGGAAGCGATGCTTCAATCCTGGAAAGCAAGCTTCCGGATTTTTTAATGCTGCATGGATCAGATCAGCTACAGCAGGCCAACCTGCAAAAGGAATTGTTTCTTCAGCCGGTTCCGGCTATTCATACCTCCTCGGGTTTAGTTTCCGAGTTAGCTGGTGGTACCAGTACTAAATTTTTAAATCTGCTCCTATTAATTGCCGGATTTATTCAGTTGGTGGCTTGTATCAATTTCATGAATTTATCCACCGCACGGTCCAGTAAAAGAGCACGTGAAGTAGGCATACGCAAGACAGTAGGGGCACCCCGGGCCACAATTATCAGACAATTTTTGGGAGAGAGTATTCTCTTGACTGCCTTGTCAATGATCCTTGCTATTCCTTTTTTACAGCTAATAATGCCCTATTTAAATGGAATTACCGGCCTGGAGATAGGAATGAGGCAGCTTATCAGACCGGAGTTCCTGTTACTGCTGGTAGGTCTGATTATTTTGACGGGAATTTTAGCGGGTAGTTACCCTGCCTTTTTCCTCTCTTCATTCAAACCTTTGTCCGTATTAAAAGGCAAAATTGTTTCGGTGAGTCATGGCAAGTTTAATCTTCGCCGGGGATTGGTAGTTGGTCAGTTTGCCATCGCCATCATTCTGGTAATCGCTGCATTAATTATTCGTTCTCAGTTAAATTTTCTTGTAGAAAAGGATTTGGGTTTTGAGAAAAACAATAAAATCATTATTCCCTTCCATGCGATGGAGAGCAGGGAAAAACTGGATTTGTTCAGGCAGGAACTGCTCCGTAATCCCGAAATATCTTCAATTGCAGGTGTAAGTAAATATCCCGGACAACAGGTGATCAATGATATACCACTCTACAAACAGGGAGAAGATATGAGTAGTTCGGTTGATATCCGGGCTGTCTATATTGATGAAGGATTTTTTGAGACTTTAAAGATCCCTTTGTTATCCGGTCGTGAGCTTACCAGGGCTGACACCACCAGGGATGGTCAGAGTCTGCGGGTTGTCCTTAACCGTACCGCGATTGAAAAACTGGGAATTCCCGTGGATGAAGCACCTGGCACCATGCTTTTTACTGATTTTGAAGATGCTGAAATAAGCGCTCAGATTATCGGTGTAATGGACGATATAGAATACCAGAGTTTGTCGGGAGAAATGGGGCCGTTTATGGTTATTGCCGAGCCGGCAAGAAATCTGATTTACATGATTGCAGATGTCTCCACCGGCGACTTACCGGGATTAATAAGTGGCATTGAGGAAACCTGGAAAAATTTTATTCCTGAGTATCCATTTGAATTCTCTTTCCTGGATGATAATCTCAACCGCTTATACGAGACGGAGCGTTCATTGGCAAAAATTATTTCTTTGTTTACCATCCTCACCATCCTGATATCCTGTCTGGGCTTGTTTGGTCTGTCGGTCTTTGCCGCCGAGCAACGCATGAAGGAAATCGGTATCCGTAAGCTGCTGGGTGCTTCCACATTTGGTATTGTGAAATTGATGTCATTTGATTTTCTCAGGTTAGTGGCCTTATCCCTCATTATTGCCTCACCGTTGGCTTATTATTTTGCAGATAATTGGTTGAATGATTTTGCACACAGAATTTCAATATCAGGCTATTATTTTTTGATCGCGGCGGGGATCGCCATTGGACTTGCATTTATCACCGTAAGTTTCCAAAGTATCCGGGCTGCACTGGTAAATCCGGCAGAAAGTCTAAAGTCAGAATAATGCATTCAAAATTATTTAAAGAGCATGTTGATTAGTCAATTAAAAATCGCTTTCCGGAACCTTACCAGAAACCGGATATATACTATAATTAATATTCTGGGGCTGGCTGTTGGCATTGCGGCAATGGTGTGGGCGTTTCAAAACTACCGGATAGCCACGACATGGGACAACTTTCATGAAAAGCGCAATGAGATCTATCGGGGATTGATCGTCAAAGAGGGTGTCGCTGACCTGCAAGGGGTTTTTCCCATCCCGGCGGCAACTTTGGCTCTAAACGAGTTTGAAGGGGTAGATGATATGGTCAGATTGATGTATCGCAATATTACGCTACGCGCTGCTGGCAGACAACCTTTCAATGATGAAGTATTATTTACCGATCCATCTTTTACCGGAATGTTTACTTTCCGGACCCACAATGGAACTCAACGTCTGGATGAGCCGGGCCAGGCAATAATTTCGAAAAGCGCTGCGATAAAATATTTTGGACAAGAGGAGCCCGTGGGTCAGACACTGATCCTTTATTCCGGAAGTGATCACGAAGTGGCCGTGGAAGTGACCGGGGTATTGGAGGAACAACCATCGAATTCCACGATTCATTACGAGATAATTACTCGACTCGACAATTATTTTTTTGAAGATGGTTCCCCCCTGCATCTGGACGACTGGAAGGTATTTGCACATGCCGTTTTCTTCTCAATACCGGATCCGGGAAAAGTCAGCAAGATTGAGAATGCATTTGATAAATATCTGGAAGCCCAACATAAGGCAAGAAGAGATTGGCCAGTCGAGCATTTCATTTTAAAACAATTGCCGGAAAGTGCCAGGCTGAGTCTTATCGATAATAATGCCCTGCGATCATGTCCGGAAGACTCAGCCATATTGGGACCTCTTATGTTAGCCATATTGTTGCTATTGGGATCCTGTCTAAATTTTGCCAATACCACAATTGCAGAATCAGGCCGGCGATTGCGTGAAATTGGAGTAAGGAAGGTACTCGGAAGTTCAAATACAGCTGTCCGCACTTATTTTCTGCTTGAAAGTGGACTGATCGTGTTTGTGGCGCTGCTGCTGTCCGTGGTTTTTAATCAATGGTGGTTTCCCACCTACAGCCGGATGTTCTTTTTTGTCGACCTCCAGGCCGATTATTTCCATGATTTGCCATTGCTCGGTTTTATGGTTTTTCTTTGGGTTTTTGTGACGATTTTTGCGGGTTTTTATCCAGCATTGTATTTGAGTCGTTTCAACGCCACCAGTATTTTTAAAGGTACGGTCAAGTATGGAGGAACAAATTTGTTTTCAAGAATTCTACTTGGATTACAGGTTTCCATTGCACTAATTACGGTTATCGCAGGCATGGCTTTTACTGTAAATGCTCATTTTCAAAGAGACTATGATTATGGTTATGAAAAGAATAATGTCGTGGTATTGCCGATTTACGATAGTCATAATACCGATGTGGTCCGAAATTCTATTCTTCACCTCGAAGCGGTCGCTTCCGTCACGGCAATGCAGGATCACATAGGGTATAGTTACCGGCAAAAGACGGTTGAAGCAGAGGGGCGAAAATTGGAATCGAATTATCTGGCTGTTGGCCCGGATTATCTCGAATGCATGCAGATTGATTTATTAGAAGGACGGAATTTTTACCGCGATTCCTGGGCTGATGTAAATCATTCAGCGATCATTACCCGTAATTTCGTAATGGCCCAGGGTTGGAGTATAGAGTCGTGTTTGAATAAAAATATTAGAATTGATTCCTTGAATTTCAAGGTAATCGGAGTCGTTTCCGATTTTCATCAGAGCACTTTGTTTAATGAAATGGAACCGACCATGATCGTACAGGCGGACAGCGACGATCTGCAACAATTAGCAATCAGAGCTGAACCTGGGATGGTCACGGTATTGTTCAATGGACTTAAAGATAAATGGGAAGAATTATTTCCCTTTAAGCCTTTTCGCGGGTTTTATCAAAATGAAATTGGAGTGGAGTCCTATCAGGTCACTGTTAATATCGCATCGATTTTTCTTTGGTTTTCCCTGGTGAGTCTCCTGCTTTCAACCGCAGGTCTGTACGGATTACTATCATTGACGCTGCTCAAAAAAATGAGAGAATTAGCAATAAGGAAAGTAGTAGGTGCAGGGAAATTTCAACTTACCAGGGTGATCAGTCGCGGATACATTTGGATTATTCTGATCGCCGTACTGTTAGGTGCAATGGCCGGGTACCAATTAACTAAATTACTGTTAGACCTGATTTTTAAAATAAATATAGGTGTACCATTTGGAGTACTCGCTTTTTCTTCTGTTGGTGTTGTTATGATTAGTGCAGCTACTGCATTTATGAAGTTGCGGGCGGCATTAAGAATGCAACCGGCAGAAGTTTTGAAAGGAGATTAGGATTTTTGTTTAGAATCACGTTCAACTCAATGAGTTGATAAAGGGGAGATCACAATAGCCGTCCATACCCGGCTATGCTCCCCTTTTTTTTTAGATATCTAAAGGGCTCAATTCGAAAATAGTGCCTTGTAATGCTCCCGAGACTGGCGACATTTCTTTCGAATTTAGATTATAAATAAATTCGTAAATCCAGGTTGGCTCCAGGTCCGGAATAGATAAAGTCAGAATTTTTCCATCGCTGCTGATCCGGATTTCTTCAATGGGAAGGGATTTCTCGTCATAGCGATCGGAGCCATATTTACGGCTACGTTTTAATTGCCAGGTATTAAACTGATAATTATTCTTATCCAAAGCAGATTTTTCATCTAAGGGGTTAGTGAAGTAAATTTTAGCGTATTTATCGGAAAATTCTACTTTGATCGGAAAATGGAGATCTTTGTCGGAGTTATACCTTACCCGGTAGAGACCTCCTGTCTGCAGCATCTGATTCGTCGCCCAGGCAGACATTCCACATACATATAATTGTCCATCAAGATGATTGAATCGACCCCGAATCAATCCGGTGGGAAACTGCGGTAAGGGGAGTTCAATTATTCCACCCTGAAAGGTATGATCGATTTTCTGGGATAACACAGAAAAAATTTTCCCATATCCGTATGATAGACTTAATAACCCTCCGTTTAAAGGCGCCCATTTTTCTGATTCCACCCAGAGCAGTTCCGCCGGAGACCGGTCATATTTCATATCTATCCAGCAAAGAGGCATCTCCATCGCATGATCAGAGGAATCAACTGGAGCTCCGTAGCCCCACATATTTCCATAAAAGCCACCAGGCATCACCCGGTTGATCCGGTTCATCGGATTCCAGTAGCCCTCCTGGTCTGTGACAAAGAAAGAACCGTCCGGGTTTAGGCAAACTCCATTTGCCGCCCGGAAACCATTGGCAATGATGGTGGAATTTATTCCATCGGCACTGACTTTTATCAGCGTGCCATGCTGGGGAACCAGAGAGGTACGGGCGTGACGGCCACTTTTTGCGTAGTAGAAATTGCCCTCATCGTCAACCTGGAGTCCCATCGCAAATTCATGAAAATGTTCGGTCACCTGATGATCGCTATTAAAACTTTCGTAAAAGTCAATCTTCTCGTCACCATTGAGATCATGTAACCGTACAATCTGGTCCCGGCATCCCACGTAAATCTGTTGGTCATAATATTTAATACCCAGAGGTTGAAAAAGCCCCGTCGCGATTCGCTGCCAACTGACCGGTCCCGATGGCCGGGCAATATCAATGACTTTCCACACTTCTCCGTCTATGGTACAAACCAATGCGTCTTTCCCTCCATTTATAAAATCAATGCCAGTTGGTCTCAGACGACTTTTCCAGGGATTTTCAAGCGGTAGTGTAAATATATCCACATCAAAGGCAGATTTACCTTTTATTGGGATTATTGGACTGGTAACGATGGGCAGTGTTTCTTTTGTTGTACCGGAAATAAGTTCGGTCAGGTCATCAATTTCCGGTGAGATTTCTAGTTCGCTCAAATCGTTTTCATTATTGCTGAAAAGGATCTTGGCCGAAGAGGTGACGTTTGCCGGAATATTCAATATGTGATAGCCATCTTCTATTGAAAGAGTCGCATTTCTTGAAATTACTTTCACCGGGAATTGCTGGGGCAATATCCGCATTTTGAGGGGTCTCCGATTTTCAGAAACATTCAGGGTGCGAATAAATACCGGTTGGTTTGAGACGGTATCGACTTCATAATATTCGTGTACGGTGGCCTGATCAACCGAATATTTAATGATAATATGATTCTGAACTTCGTAGAAACCTTTGTAGTGGGCCCACGCTCTGGGAAGGGGGCCAAAGGGTCTTCCATCTTTTCCGATTATCCGGGGGTCTCCAAATGTGCCCGTACCAGGATCTGCCCATCCCGGGGTAATGGGATTCTCCGCCTGGAGATCTCCATAAGTCCTGGGATAGACATTATGTTGATCATCCAATAAGATATCCTCCCAGTCAATGAATCCATGGCCGGTCCAGGCTCCGGCAAAACGAAGCAAATCATGATCGAAAATGGCAAAGGAATTACCGTTTGCTATACCTCCTGCTCCGGAATCCAGCCGCATCGCAATACCCTTATAGGCGAAGTTTACTTCACGGTAATCTTCATTGGCCAGTGGTGCCCGACCTCCCGAGATTGTTTTGGGAGGATCATTTTTATCAGCGATTTCATAGCAATGAATAAGCCAGTTACCATAATCCATTTCTCTCCAGGGATGGTAGGGCTGCGCTTCAGGACCGGTTTGATCTCCACCTGGAAGTGCATTCAACCAGGTGCTGGTTAATTCGAAATAGGATTGGGGATGCGATGGCCGGATAAATCTTTCTCTAAGAAAATGAATGACGTCATATTTTTGCCTCGGTACCAGATTTACCTGAGGAGGCATTTGGCCTAGTCCGCGGGTCAACGTTTGATACATTGCATAGGGATTATTTCCGGACTTAAAACTATCGGCCCAGAATTTACGGGCATTAGGCAGGGACCCGGGTTGATTCTCATCTCCATGACACTGGAAACACTGAGTCCGGTAGATTCTTTCTCCCCGTGTAAATGCTTGTTCATCCCATGCTGATATAAGACCGGCATGATCAAGATTTCCTTCATAAGAATGCAGGTCCGCCGGCTGCAAAATAAATTCAGCTTGAGAATTTACTAGGTGATCCCTGTCACTGCAACAGAGGACCACCATGATCGAAAACAGGATCAGAAATAAATGAGAATTGCGTAGCAAGAGGAGTCAGATTTTCTTTTAAAGTAATAAATATCCGAAATAAATTTCTGGGTTTAATTCATTTGTTGATAATGGGGTTGACCAAGTAGATCAAGAAGAGTTGAGCCAGCGTGCAGATGAAAGCACAGGAACTCGATAGATGTGCATTTTTTTATTCCCGGCTAAATCAAATAGTCTTCAGACAATCCCCTCCCATGTTTTCCTTTGAATTTTTTCACTTACATATTACCATGCTTTACCGGCAAAGACAACAAGAATTGATTGAAGCGCTTCCGGTCTATAATTTTGAGATGACAGCTCCTACGTCCGTTTGCAATAATCCGCGAAGATTGTTTACGGAGCGTTGGACCTCAGTAATGCTTTGTGGGTCTGCGAAAATTGCTTCGCTAAATGTCCCGGGTATTACTTCGATTTTCAAGATCGTTTGCTCGATTAATTCTCTGATTTTTGTGTTGAGTTCAGCATCTTTAGAAACAATTATCGTTGAGATCCCTTTTCCGTTTCCCTCTCCGGCATACTGGCCCTTAAAAATATTCTGAATACTATACATATTATTGATGAAATCAGCTTTGGAATTGCTGCTGTATCGCGATTCTTCCAGGGTCAAATCCTGTGTTGATAAAGGATCATTTATCTTTATATTTGCAACTTCATTAGCTATTATTACCAAACCCTCAACGATTTTTTCAATCGCTGATTTCTGACTTGCGAAAATATTGTTGTTTCCGACCGTAAGTAAAAACTGTACATAGTTTCCTTCATCGGGCAACCATAGATTGGTAAGGGTGGCGATATCGGCGGAGAGTATTACTGCGGCTTCTGCCAGATATTCATATTCTCTTGGTTTGAAATCTACTATGGATTTATTACCGGACTCACCCCATAGGAGGTATTCCATGACATGAAATCCTTTCAACGCTTTCCCCTGAGTCTCTAGGTATTCATCGGTTATATTGATAGTACTATTCAGGATATTATTCAGGTCATTCACATTTACCGGCCAGGAATCAATCGAGTTCCGAAGGCCTTCGGCATCAGCCGGACCTAAAAGAAATCCTTCCGATTGTTCCCAGGGTATCCTTGCTTCCATCCAAGCCTGCCGGGTGGCCAATAAGTTAGTTTCAGTAGGATCCTGTGCAAGGAGAATTGAACTTTCCGCCAGAGTAGTGGCCCCTTTTTTTAAATCGGCATAGGTGGGTACAATGACATTGTTGCCTAAATTGGAAAGCACGTCGCTGAAATCGGTTCGGATATCCGGTGTAATAGGTCCATTGTTATCGCAGGAGCTAAAGAGGAAGGCAGCAAATATGATCAGGTAGATGGAGTTTTTCATTTATTTCATTTTGAGGTAAAACAGGAGTGCATGATAAATTCTTTTTTCTAGAACTATATCGCTGAAAAATAAAATAGCTTTGAATAAATCACCCTGTTTTATATCGATGCCCTTTGGAAGAATACGCCACCTCAAAAATCTCCCCGACAGTAGCTTCTTTTATTTAGCTACCCAGCCAGCATCGACGGTCACCATGGATCCTGCCATATAGGAAGATGCGTCACTGGCCAAAAATAAGGCAGCTCCCTGAATTTCCTTCAGCTCTCCCCAGCGTCCCATGGCCGTTGCCCCTACGATAAAGTTTTTGGCTTCCGGGCTATCGGCTATCGGGATATTCATTTCAGTAAGAAACGGGCCGGGACAAATACCGTTTACATTGATGTTGGATGAGGCTAACTCCAGGCCGAGGGCACGGGTCATTTGAACAACGGCACCTTTACTGGAAGTATAGGGGGTACGGTTAGCCAGGCCGACTAACCCCAAAGTGCTGGCAATATTGATAATTTTTCCTGATTTATTTTTTTTCATATGAGGCACTACCGCTTTCGAAGCCAACCAGGTGCCATCGACATTTACCCGCATCACTTTTTTAAAATCTTCATACTTTAATTCATCTATGGCCCCACGGATATTAATACCAGCACTGTTTATCAAGATGTCGATCCGGCCGTACTTCGCCATCACCTTTTCGACCATGGCATTTACCTCTTCCTCATTGGTGACATCGGCTGAAATAAAAATGGACTCGGGATCATATTGATCGTTTAATTTCTTGGCGGCATCATCTCCTTCTTCACTATTGCGGTTTACAATTACAGTCTTACATCCGGCGGAAGCAAGTCCCGCTGCCATTGCCAGGCCAAGCCCTTTACTTCCTCCGGTAATGATGGCAACTCTTCCGGTAAGGTCAAATAATTTGATTCCAGGTAAATCCATACTATTTATTTTATTCGATAATTATGATATCAATGAAATATTAAAGTGCCCATGTCGCCTAAATGCTTTCCAGCGTTTGAACATGTGCATTCAGGTCGTCTACTTTCCAGGGTTGTACCCGCCCCTGTGTCGTATGGCGAAGTCGCGACACGGTCCGCGGTTGAACCGGTTTGGCACTATGTCCCCACTCACAGCGGATATAGGTCAGTATTGCAGCAATGACCTTATCATCGAGGATCGAATGTGAAGGCATTACCGGTAGTATCTCCGGCGATCCATAGGTCTTGCCATCAACTTCTATCGGGCCTTCCACACCGTGCAATACCAAAAGGGCCAGTCTGTTTTCATCACCTAAAACCCAATCTGAACCCACCAGGGGAGGAGCAAAACGGTTCAAGCCTTCTCCTTCATTTCCATGACAACCGGAACAGGAGGTGATGAAATGTTGCCTGCCAAGGTTGAATAATTCCAATTCTCCGGCTGTTAGTTGCATCCGGTCAGCTGAAGTCGTGGTATCCGGATAATATCCCGGCCAGGCGGTCATCAGCATAATTTTATCCACCCTGGATTTTGCAGCCCGATCAAGCTGGTCGAGGTGATCAATGATGCCCGGTTTTTCTTCCAGGGAAACAGGTTGCCGACCCGCTACTTTACCGAGGGCAAGTCCGCGTAGAATGGCATTTTCTTTCCAATCCAGAGCATCTTTATTCAATTGTATTTTCTGCAATACATCCAGAATTTCATCTGGGTAGCCTTTTTTAGCCACTGCCGTCGACAAGGTCTCAATAAATGCCTCTAAAGCAAGGGTTTTAGTTTCATTGTGATTGGACAATAAATCACTCAATAAATTAAATTCCTCATCTTCAAGGCTGCTCATTATTGCATCCCGGAAAAGTACCTGATCCCCATATTTAGCGATTAATTGCTTGGCTAAAGTGATTTTTTCATCCATTGGCAAAATGTCGGCATTGAGAGCGATTTGCAAATCCAGGTATTTATTTTCACCGAAATGTTCAAACATGAAATCTCTGATAGCTTTGATGAGTTTGTTGTGCGGCGAGACTTCGGTATTAAGCAATCGCAGGGCCACGGCACTTACTTCCGGTTCGTTGGCATTCAAGCTATTCAATAAAATCGCTTCATTTAATTGGGCTAATCCTTCCAGGCAATAAAGGGCGTGAATTTTAGCCAATTCGTCTGCTGAATTATCTATGAAACGGATTATTTCAACTGAGGCCCCCGGATCATTCATTTCAACGATCAATCTTTGCGCCATATCCCGGTACCAACCATTTTTATGCTCCAGTAGTGCGATTAGCTCACCCAGTGAGTAGTCTGGCAAAGGCTCAAAAGGAGGTTGTTGAAAGTTTTTAGGAACGATACGCCAAATACGACCAAAGTGGATATGTTTGTCCAGGCCTCGCTTTACCGTTTGCTCTTTGAGATACGGAGTCATGTAGGGACCATGTTCGATAATTCCATGATACATGTCTGCAAAGTAAAGGGCACCGTCGGGTCCGGAAGTAAAAAATACGGGTCTGAACCGTTCATCAGTAGAAGCAAGAAAATCGTGATCTGCATAGGGACTGGAAGCGGTGAGCACCGGATCGCGATAATCGACCACGTTTCGCTTTATCAAATTACCTGCGGGCTCGGCCACAAACACATTCCCTTCAAGATCCGCCAGGGTGGTATCACGATATACAAAAGGAGCACTGGCAGAGGTAAATTCAAATAATTTACCTTCCGCATCAAGGGTTCCATCTATATATCCACGGTTGGTGGCAGGATTTGGCCTGATTGGAAATATCTTCCGATCGATGGTGAGCCCATGGTCAATTCCACTGGTAGGTTGATGATTCTTATTTCTGGATAAATAGTTGGGAGGAACCAGGTCAGCATGCAGTTGTGACCAATTATAGTTGTAATACAAACGTCCCAGATTGTCATGGCTGATTCCCCATTGGCCTCTGAATTCAGTAGTATCCTTGATCCAATGTCCTTCCGAAATCCGGTATCTTGCGGTAGACTTGGCATTGTAGTACCAGTTGTCCAGACCTCTCAATAATCCGTTGGGGGAGTGTTCAGGCATACCGTGTCCTCCATAGGAAGAATCAATTAATATCTTTCGATCAGCCTTAAGATCTCCGTCAGAATCTTCTACATACCACAGCGGGATCCGTTCAGCTACCAATGCTCCACCCGGCACTATCGCCACCGAGCGAGGTAGAACCAGACTGTCTAAAAATACGACCGAAGAATCCATCCTCCCATCTGCATTCTTGTCGATCAGTACCGAGATACGACCGACCGGATCATCTTCTCCGATTCCATCGATATTTGGCATAAAGCCCCGCATTTCGACAACCCACAACCTTCCTCTTTCATCAAAGGTCATAAAGACGGGCTCCTGGACCATTGGTTCACTGGCTACCAATTGAATGTCGAAGTCCTCTGCCAGCTGAAAGGTAGTTTTCTCCTGCTCCGGGGTATGAACCGGAGCCACTTCATTCTGGCAACCAAGAATCAGGTACAGGCAAATGAATAGAATAGGATAGTGCAGATGCATGCTACAATATATAGAATTGTATTTATTTATGAATATTTAGACCTTTGCGATGCCTAAAGGAGGATTAAACGTAAAACAGTCGATGGTGGATAAAGATATTGAAACGAAAGAAGATCTGGATCGATTAATGCGCTATTTCTACGATCTGTTGCTGAACGATGAAAGAATGCGGCCGATCTTTATCGATATTGCCCAGATAGACCTGGAAGCGCACTTTCCCCACCTGGTCGATTTTTGGCACAGTCTCCTATTTATGACCGGAGCCTATAAAAGAAATGTTATGGATAAACATTTGACGCTCCATAGCAAATATCCGCTCAAAGAAATCCATTTTGAAATTTGGCTCAAATATTTCAATGAATCGGTAGATAATCTCTTTACTGGTCCCAGAAGTGAAGATGCAAAGAACCGGGCTAAAAGTATAGCCTTGTTGATGCAGCATAAAATCAAACAAATGCAAGAGGGTTTTAGCGCATCCTAAAATCATGTTTATTTTAAGTTCAGTTATATTTTATTTCTGATACCGGTACGGATAATTTGTGTTAAGTGCGATTTGCAGACGTCATGTCTCTGACATACTATTTAATGATGTTGCAGATAAATCTCATTTCCGGTGAATTATTGTGGAATCGACATTACACGATTGATATCCAACTGGAAAGCCGCTTTTTCATTTTAGTTTTATCTGATTAAGTTGAATTATCATACTTAATGGACTCTCATAAATGCAACTCAAATAACCATGAAACCGGCGATTTTATTGGTAATTGCACCCATATAACCTTTGACCATTTGGAAGTGATGCAGGCCGGTTTACAAATAACCGGCCTTTTTGTGGTATGGATTTAGATTATCCTGGAAACCTTATACGGTATTATCCCGTTATAATTATATGACATTTCCAGATCAGAGTTTTTTCTTTCGCTGATTTTCTTCAATTTTTGTCTTCCGGAGGTAGTAGTTCCGGTGTTTAATCTATTTTTTTTAATCATAATTTCGTTTTAAGATGAGTCAATCTGCCAGTAAAGAATCTTTCCGGGAAAAAATGGTAAACTGGGCCAAAACACGTCGTTTTACAAATATAAAGGCTAACCTGGATGGGCACGAAAAACCTACTGCCTACAGTAAGCCTGATGAAGAAAAACCATACGTTCCTGATGCCACAGGGATCAAGTTAGGGGTCAAAAGTTATTTTGAGGTGGCCATGAAATCGGATAATAACGAGCGTGTGATCCGGAAGTGGAAACTGTTGAGCACTCTGGCGGAGATGCGCAATGGGAAATTATATCTATTCGCTCCCAAGGGGCATAAAGCCTTTGTAACCGGGATTGTGAAAGAGCGAAATCTCCGGGCATCCGTCGAGAGCATCTGATTCAGGACAAATCTGATCCGCTATTGATACTGCAGCTTTAGGCTGCTCCTTCAGCGGTATCCATTTGAGAATTAATTTCAGTGATTTCTTTATCTATGAAATAGAGACTTTGCGGTCCGTCACCGATCAGTTTGAGTTTGTCCAATATTAAGCGGATAAGCGCTTCTTCTTCCCGCTGCTCACTCACATACCATTGAAGGAAGTTGTGGGTACTGTGATCATTTTCAGCATTGGCGAGATTCACCAACTTATTGATTGATGCCGTGACTTTCTGTTCGTGAGTATAAACACTTTCAAAGATACTCTGTACACTATCGAAATTAGAAGGAGGTTGTTGGATTGCGGGCGCAATCGCCTTACTATCCATTTCTAAAACATAGTGGAAAATGCGCATCATGTGATCATGTTCTTCGGCTGCCTGACGGTAGAAGAATTGAGAAGTACCATCCAAACCTTGAAACTCACACCATGAAGCCATGGATAAGTACAGGAAAGATGCATAGCCTTCCATGCCGATCTGATCGTTAAGTGCAGTCTCCATTTTTTCTGATAGCATATGTCTTTACTCTATTTTTATCAAAAATAAAATATTATACCGATTTTCTCGCAGTCTGAAGTTCGTCCAGCATTGCATTGCAAGCATCAAACAACATCTGGCATACGTCTTCAAAATCTTTCTTTCCCCCATAGTAAGGATCGGGTACCGGCCGGTTCTGACCTGGATACAAAAAATTCATTATCATGTGCAGTTTGTGCTCCAGAGCCTCCGGATTCATTCTTTTTACATCCTGATAATTCTGTGCATCCATGGTGATGATCATATCCCAGTGATCCAGTTCTGCACTGGTTATTTTCCTCGCTCTTAACCCGGAAATGTCGATCTGGTGCCCCTTACCGACTTCTATTGACCTCTTGTCCGGTGGGGATCCCTGATGCCAGTCTATTGTTCCAGCCGAATCTACCCTCCAGTCCAGTCCACGCTTAGCGATTAAATGACGGGCAATGCCTTCTGCCAGTGGAGACCGGCAAATATTACCAAGACATACCATTAAGATTTTCATGGAATTAAATATATGAAAATTATATAATGTTTATTGTTGGGCTTATGGAATTATTTGAACTGTTGAATTAGTGTATTTTTGTATTGGTCAATAAAAAAAACAACACTTTTGACCATAGGTTGTTCATGAAGATTGTAATTGCAGGAGCAGGTGATATTGGATTTCATATTGCAAAACTTCTGACCTTCGAAAAGCAGGACATCACCCTGATCGATACGGACGGAGATGTCCTGGACCACGCCAGAACTCACCTGGATGTGCTTACTGTCAAAGGGGATTCCAGTTCATTTACGGTGCTGCAGGATGCTGAAGTGGATCGGGCCAGGCTGGTGATCGCAGCGACAACTTCCGAGAAAACGAATATTATCACAGCGATCCTGGCGAAAAAAATGGGTGCCAAACAAACCATAGCCCGGGTCCAGTCACAAGAGTATCTGGCTAAGGACCAGAAAGCGATTTTCCTTGAGCTAGGGGTTGATTCGCTGATTAGTCCTCAGCAGTTGGCGGCATATGAGGTACTCCGGCTGATCAAGCAATGCTCTTTGACGGATATATTCGAATTTGAAGGAGGCCAGATTTCCCTGATTGGTGTCTTGCTGGATGATTCTTCGCCCATTGTCAATATGAGTATCCGTGAAGTCGATGTGGTGTATGATAAGATAGTCTTCAAACCCATCGCCTTACTGAGGGGCCACCAGACTATCATACCGAATCCCAATACCATACTTAGACGCAACGATCATATCTACTTTCTTGCTCGCAATGAAGACATCAGTACCCTGGTCGGGATTGTAGGAAAAGATAATGTAGTGGTCAAGAACATCATGATTATCGGTGGCACCGAACTGGCGCTAAAGACCGCGCAACTACTTGAAGAACACTATAATGTTTTACTCATTGAGAAGGACAAGGTGCGGTGCAAAGCGCTGGTGCAGGATTTACATGATACCCTGGTAGTGTGCGCTGACCCCAGTAATCTCAATGAATTGGAGGAAGAAGGTCTGAAGAAGATGGACGCAGTAGTAGCGCTTTCTGACAACTCGGAGTCAAATATCATCGCCAGCTTGATGGCGGAAGAAGCAGGAGTCTATAAGACGATTGCCCTGGTCAGTAATACCCATTATGTACGTCTTTCGCAAAATATTGGTGTGGATACGCTGATCAATGAAAAGCTAATAGCAGCCAATAATATATTCCGGTTTGTCCGAAAAGGAAATGTGGAAGCGATCACCAGTATCCATGGTTCGGATGCGGAGATCATAGAGTTTAGTGTGACGAAAGGTCACCGGGTTACCAAACGAACCTTAGCAGATCTCCATCTACCGGCTTCTGCGGTGGTGGGTAGTGTATTAAGAGGAAAAGAAGCTCTGATACCGGACGATGATTTCACCCTGCAAAGCGACGATAAAGTGATCATTTTTGCCTTACCGGAAGCAATTTCTATCGTGGAAAAAATATTCAGGTAAGTACCATGATCAACTTCAATGCTATTTTTCAAATCATCGGTATTCTACTAATGATCGTGGGGTTATTTATGTTTACCCCGGTTATTTTTTCCGTTTATTATGATAGTGGTGATGCATTTCCCATCATCATCAGTGCCACCATCTCTATGTTGGTCGGATTTATATCCTTTTGGCTTACACGCCACAAGGATTTAACCGTTCAGAAGCGGGAAGGTTACCTGATCGTTTCCATGGGTTGGGCATCTATCTTAGTGGCCAGTTCGCTGCCATTTATTGTCAGTGGTGCCATTCCTTCCATTACGGATGCTGTTTTTGAGACCGTTTCCGGCATGACCACGACCGGGGCTTCCATACTCAATGATATCGAGAGTATGCCAAAAGGTATCCTTTTCTGGAGAAGTATGACTCAGTGGCTTGGTGGGATGGGAATCATTGTCCTGACAATAGCGGTACTTCCTTTTTTGGGAATTGGTGGTTTGGAGCTTTTTGTTGCAGAAGCTCCGGGACCAACATCTGACAAGATTCATCCCCGTATCCGTGCTACGGCCAGTGCCCTTTGGATTATATATGTCGCACTGACTGCTCTTCTTTGTCTTCTGCTTTTTCTGGGAGGAATGAACTTCTATGATTCAATTAATCATGCCCTGACGACAATGGCAACCGGCGGTTTCTCAACCAAGAATGCAAGTGTGGCTTATTTTACCAGTCCCTACATTCACTACGTGATTATCATCTTTATGTTCCTCGCCGGAGTGAACTATACTATAATTTTTTACCTGGTGAGATTTGATCTTCGGAAAGTTTGGAAAAATGAGGAATTCAGAGGATATCTGATCATTGTCATTTTCATTGCGATAACAGCAACACTCATGGTACGGCATGCGACGGGAGGGGAGTGGGAGAAGAGTTTTAGGGATGCAACGTTCCAGGTGGTCTCGCTCATCACGACCACCGGCTTCGTTACCGCGGATTATACTGCCTGGAAAACAAGTCTTACTGCCCTGTTCTTCATTTTATTATTTGCAGGCGCTAGTGCGGGTTCTACTGCCGGAGGCATTAAGCTGATTCGACATGTGGTCTTTGTGAAGAATTCTGTTCTTGAATTTAAGCGGCTTCTACATCCAAAGGCAGTGATCCGTCTCAAAATGAATAAAGAAATTGTTCCTGCCCGCATCTTAACCCATATCCTTGTTTTTCTTCTGATTTATCTCGGGGTATTTGTAATCGGATCGATCATCGTGTCCGGATTAGGGATGGACTTCCTTTCCGCCATGGGAGCAGTCGCGACAAGTTTGGGGAATGTGGGGCCCGGGATCGGGACTGTCGGTCCCCTCTATAATTTCGCACCGTTATCAGACGCGGTAAAATGGGTCTTGATGTTTCTGATGTTACTAGGACGCCTGGAGCTATTTACTATTTTAATCCTCTTTACCCCCTATTTCTGGAAGGCTAATTAGTATGTACTAACCCAGCTCCGGTCCGGCAATGGCAAATTGGGATGTTCTTTCTCCGAAATTGACCTTACCCCCTCTCTGCATGCGCACAAATTCTCTCGCCCGTACAAAGCCGAGGTCCTGAAGAAGAGCATTCCAATCAGGTCGGTCGAATGCGTCCAAAAAGGAGGGCTCGCTGGAAAACCTGCCCATATGGTTCTTCACCAAAATGGATGCTCTATCTAACGACGGAGAAATCAAAGGACCGATTTGAGAAGCGTTGCGTCCCTTCCGTCCGAATATATAACCATCTGTATCTTGCTGGACCCTATCCGGATTTTTTGCATACAACCAATGTAATAATTTACCGCGGTCTCCGCCGAAGATGATCTGATCCAGTTTAATTATTTGATCGATATCGGGATTTTCTTCAACCCTTGACTTTTGCGAACTACTATTCCTGATGATTTTCCCGGGAGTATATTTCCATCGGGTCAGTGTATCGGTAGGCTGGAAAGAAAACTGTTCATAGACTTTTGCTCCATCCGGAGTCGCATCAAGACAAAGGATCTGATCTGGATAATTCTCCAGCACCTTTTGCAACATATAGGACGCAATGCCTCTACGTCGGAATTTGGGCAGAACCAAGACCATGGCAATCCATATGAATGTTTGATAATGCAAAGCGGAAATGCTGGCTATGATTTTATTGTCAGCCTCCATCACAAAATGAGCGCCGTCCAGATATAGAAGCATTTCCCAATCCGTAATTGTCTGATTCCACTGGGCTGCTTCCACCAAAGTCATCGCCGGTCGAATGTCGGCTAATTGCATTGGGCGTAATCTCATACGCTCTTGGAAAGCCATTTTTTCAAGTGGTTCCGGACAAATTTATCATCATTTAAATGTGGATATGCCCGATAGATCCGGTCGATTTCCTCCATTTGTCCTGGAGAAAGATCTTCATCGGGATCTAAACACCAAATACCCTCAAACAAGCCCTGTCTTCTCAATACTTCATGCAGACCGGCGATGCAGCCTTTGAAATTGTTCTGGGCATCAAAAAAAGCAGCATTACTATCGGTTATCTGTTGAGCGAGACTGAGAATGTCCGAGGTAAGCTCAATTTTATTTTGCTTGATCTTTTTTGCCAGATTAAGCAGATCTACCGCTTTCCTGGTCCATACCGACCAGTGGCCCAATAATCCTCCTACGATCTCCTTCTCAACGATACCGGTGGGCGTATTGATCTTGTACTTCGTAATCAGATCGAGAAGTATATTATCATCATTCCCGGTGTAGAGGGCGATTTCGTCCTTGCGGGAGGAATGACAGACAGCCTGCACAACGTCCAGCGTTTGATAGCGATTAAAGGGAGCGATTTTGATCGCATTGACATTTGGAATCTCACAAAATGCTTCCCAAAATCCTCTCGTCAACAATTTACCCCCCACGGCCGGTTGAAGATAAAATCCAAAAACCGGCATGATTTGACTGATTTCCTGTGCCCTGGTAATTAACTGATCTTCGGAAAGTTTCTGCAGACCATTGGTACTCAATAGGGCAAGATCGTATCCCATTTTGCTTGCATAAGTGGCTTCCTCCACTGCCTGGCGGATTTCACCACTAACTCCAGCTATCTTGATGATATTTGTCTTCGGATGATTCTCTGTCTCCAGGGCGGCGATCTTCAGTACCTGCCGGTATAAATTAATCTCCGGATCACGAATCGCAAATTGGGTGGTATGCACTCCAACCGCAATTCCTCCTGCCCCTGCATCCAGGTAGTAACGCGTAAGTGCTTTCTGCCTTTTCTGGTCCAGCTTCCGGTTTTTGTTAAGAGCTAACGGATGTGCAGGAATAACTGTTCCCTGCATTAGTTTATTTCGGATTTTATTAGAAAGTTGCGTCATCGAAAATCATATAGTTGTAAGATTAGAATTTTCCATCCCTGGTTTCAAAATGAGTGGGTTTATTTAATAATTTCCCTCCTCGCATAATCCAATTGGCAGTCCATTCGAGCATTTGTTCACTATTAACGGAAGGTGCACCAAATAATTCAATCGACTGCGATGCATCACTGAGCAGGGCGGTTGGCTGTGGTGTACCGGTAAAGCGAGGCTCCTTTTTCATTTTTTTACCCAGTTCTACTGCTATTTCTTCAACCGGTAGAACACTGGGCCCTGTCACATTCAAAATTTTTGCCGGACTGGCGCAGTAAAGCAGGGATCTCAATGCAATTTCATTGGCATCACCTTGCCAGATTACATTTACATGCCCCATACTTAAATCGATAATTTCTTCATTCCAGACTTTCTGTCCGATATCATTAAGAACCCCGTATCTGAGATCCAGGGCATAATTAAGTCGAAATAATAAGACCCTGGTTTTATGCTCTAATGCGAAATACTCAAAAATTCTTTCTCTGCCCAGGCAGGACTGAGCATATTCTCCGATAGGAGCAGGAGGTGTGCCTTCCGAGGCCCCGTTAGAGGATATGGGCATCAATGGGTATACGTTCCCCGTGGAAAAAGCGACAATACTGGAAGCCGGATACTTTTGACAGACCATTCCGGGGAGCCAGGCATTCATCGCCCAGGTATAGGCTTGATTTCCACTGGTACCAAATTTCTGACCGGCCAGATAAATGACATTTCTGGCCGGAGGGAGGATTTCTAAAAAGCCGGGATCCAGAAGATCACCAGCAAATGTCGTGATGCCATGCTTTTCTAAAAAAAGTTGGCTGGCAGGATTGGAAAATCTTGAAGCAGCAAAAACCTGAGCCCGGCTTGCTGCCTTCTCCAGTCCTCTTTTTAATAATACGGTAAGGCTGGGACCCATTTTACCTGCTGCTCCCAAAACCATAAAATCACCCTCCATTTTTTTGAGATCCTGAACCAACGCTTTGGAAGGCTCGGTTAAAATCTCATCCAGATGATCTTCATCTTTTATGCTGAACATGTATTCAGTTGTTTAGAATATTAGTCTTTTTAAATGGAAAAATGCAAGAACCACTAAAAGGAGAAATCCTCCTACCGGCAAGATTCTCTGCAGGACGGAATAAGTTATTCCCTGCATAATGTCTTTGCGGATAGACAATTTTAGCAGAAAAAATGCCGCTGCCGGTGCCACAATAATGGTGATGGCCTGAGCAAATACAATTAGTTGCAAAGGTAATTTTCCAAAGGCAATGGCAATCGAACTGCCAAATAGAATCACCAGAACCACCATTATTTTGACCCTTGGACTTCGGAAGTCATGTCCAAATCCAAATGCATCTCCCAGAATAGTCCCTCCAATCGTAGCATTACCCAGAAGAGAGGTAAACGACGCGGCAAAAAGACCTATCATAAAAAGAACCTTGGTGGTCTCGCCAAAAAGCGGTTCAAGGGCAATGCCCAGGTCTGCGGCGTGATTCACTTCTATATTTTGATGATGAAGGATGGATGCTGCGCACATCATAACCATGCTGGATAGGAATCCCAGAACCAGAATACCGCGAATGCTTTCTGCCGATGATATTTTAATTTCTTTTTTACTCCACCCTTTAGCCTGCACAAGATAGCTCTGATAAAATGCACCAACAATTGAAAAACTGGATGCCACCAGTGCCACGACCAGGAGTTCCGAACCCGAGGGTATGCTAAAGGTGAATCCCTGGATGATCGCACCGATATCCGGTTTGCTTAGGATGAGTGTCACGAAAAAACAAATCAACATTAATAGGACCAGTATACTCATTACGATTTCCAATACTTTATAAAAGGACCTCACGTAAACCAGAAATATCGCAAGCAGAGAAATTACACTGATCCAAAAAGCCTGCGAAATTCCAAACATTTCATAAAATGCGACACCGGCACCAATCGAGTTTCCAGCCTGAAAGGAAGAACCGATAAAGAAAATACCGAGACCTAGAAAAAAGGAGGTGTATTTCCCGTATAATTGGCTTATGGTCTGCATTAATGATTTCTGGGTTAGACATCCGATGGTACCGGAGAGCGTAGTGTAACTGATCATGAATATGATCGAAATGACGATCACCCAAATCAGATTATATCCATAGGAAGCTCCCAGTTTAGTATTGACAGTTAAACTGCCAGGCCCAAAGACTAAAGCCGCGGTAATTAGTCCCGGTCCGATCTTATGAAAAATGGATCGCAATATTTATTAGTTTATCCTTTTACTGGGAGAGGCCTGCTAGCTTATTAAGAACGATAATAACTTTTCCTTTCTACTAAGTAGTCGGACTTTCCATCACCAATTCGAAACAAGGTAGGAATAGTTTTTCTTTTACCGAAAGCAGGGACAAATATTGCTATGTGAAGATGAGGCCCGGTGGTCCAACCGGTACGGCCACTGTCTGCGAGATAGGTGCCGGCAGTTATTTCATCGCCGACCCGGACGCCTGCACTATGTTGCTTCAAATGCGCATATTCGGCGTACGTGCCATCCTCATGTTGGATTGTGATGACATTATTGAATTGCATGCAGGACCGGTCCGGACAGGATTTATTATTCGAATCAACAACCTTTATGACCAGCCCGCCCCGCATAGCAAAGACCGGGGTGCCTTCCCTCATATTGAAGTCGATGGCGTACTCATTCTGATGCGACATTTTGCCAAGATATCCCTGGGAGACTGCCTCACCACTACCCCGGGCAAAGGGTAACTCATAGACAAAATTGGTGTCAAAATCTTCGAGCAGCACATTACCCACTGCATACTGAGCTGAGGTACGGTATTGCCACGGTCTTCCGGGAGTGGCAGAAAGGACGGCTAAAAGCTGGTTGTCTTCACGCGGATTCAAGACGACAACGTCTCCATTGCGATGGTCAGTTGTCAATCCCTTCAGCTCTAATTTTAGTTCTACTGAAACCGGGAAAAATTCAGAATTATCACAGTATATCCGTATTTCACTTTCACTGATTTCCTTTTCATAAAATTTCACATTGATCTCTTCCTGACCAAAGAGGCATATAGAGAGGCCAATTAAAGATAGGCTGAACCAGAAATGTCTACTGTTCATGATACACAAATTCCTCATTGATAAACTCAGCTCTGCCTGGATTTATTTTAAGGAAATACTATTGGATAGTCCTTAGTCATTTTCTTGCAGTGCTTTTACCACCTCACACAGTAAATGTACTCCCCAGCCGGTGGCCGCTTTCATTTTACCATATCCCGTATCGCCAAAAGATACCCCGGCGATGTCGAGATGTGCCCAGGAAGGATGGTCAGCGGTAAATGCCTGCAAAAATTTAGCGGCTGTAATCGCACCGGCGACTGGCTTTGTCGCTAAATTTTTGATATCAGCCACATCACTGTTTAATTCAGTCTGATATTCATCCCAGAGAGGCAGCGGCCACACTTTTTCACCGGTCTCCATTCCTACGTTATAGATTGTATCGGAAAGCTCATCATCGTTAGAAAATAAAGCTGCACAGGTGCTGCCAAATGTACGTACGGCACTGCCGGTGAGTGTGGCTAGATCAATGATATGATCTACTTCGTAGTTTTTTGTCAGATAGGCAAGGGCGTCTGCAAGAATGAGTCGTCCTTCGGCATCAGTGTCGATAATTTCAATAGTTTTTCCACTGTAGCTTTCAATTACATCACCCGGCTTTATGGAATTTGCGTCCACACAATTATCAGTGATAGGTGTAATCGCAATAATATTCACTGGAATCTCTTGCGCTGCGATGGCTGAGATCGTGCCCAGTACGGTCGCAGCACCACCCATATCACTCTTCATATAGTGCATGTTTGCTGAAGGTTTTATGGATAATCCACCGGTGTCGAATGTGACCCCCTTTCCCACCAGTCCGATCGTACCGGCATCTTTTTTCTTATTTCCCTGATATTCGGCAATAATAAAAGCAGGATCGGATTCACTTCCCCGATTTACGGCCATCAACGCATGGAGTCCGGTCTTTTCAATCTTTGCTTTGTCGAAAACGGAGATCTTCAATTTGTTTCTTCGCCCTTCAGACCTGATCCAGGTTACGATATTCTTCGTGTTTAAACGGTTGTAAGGAGCATTGACCAGGTTCATGACCTCCCTCTGATAATGGCCGATAACTTGAGATCTCTTTACTTCCTGACTGAATCTACCTGGCTTCGGATCTTCAAGGATCAAAGTAATTTCTGACCCGGCAGTGGAGAGGGGATGTGGCTGGTCCTTGCCGGTTTTATAGAGAGCCAAATCATAAATGGATAGTTCGAGGGCCTGTACGAGCGGGGAGATAAGCAAGTCGGGATCAGCGAATTTAAGGTCTATCTGGATTTTCTTGCGAAAAGAGCTGGCTTGTGCCAAAGAAAAATCGAGCAGAGCTTTGCATACCGGGTGTTGACTATAATGATCCGATACATCGAAGAGCACTACCACCCGGACCTTCCCCTCTTTGATGATCTGAAAGATCGGATGGTTTTTAATCGGGTCTTCTGGGTTGAAAAAGACTCCATAGTTTTCCTCAAAGTAGCTGGCAGTATTTTCATTGCAGAACTGTCTGTCAAAAAAAATAAGCGAAAAAATGATATTTCTTTGAGGTGATTTTCTGAGCTTAAATTGCATTCTAATTATTATTTCGAGGTGGTGATTTATCGAAGATTTCTTATTGTGAAAATTTCAATTGTCTGTATTAAAAATTCACACTATTACTTTTGTCCTGTGTGGATCTAGGTCAATATTATGAAAAATCCCAGGAAAGAGTGAGCAGGTTAATCATGATCAAAAAATAGCCACTTTACCGCTTTGGGAAATTCAGCTCCCCAAAAAGCTTCATTGTGGGTCGCCACCGGATCAATGGAGAGCTTATAATTTATGTATTGCTTGTTGATCGCTTTTTCCTGCAGGATTTGACTAAGCATTAATAATTCTTTTTCCATTGAATCACTTTCGTTTTTTCCCCCGTACAGATATACAAAAGAAGGTTCACGGTTTTCAAATGCCCTGGCCTCCCGGAATATCTGAGAAGATAACCAGAGTGATGGGGAGAAGATCATCCATTTGGAGAAAACTTCCGGATACGTCATAGCCGTGTAAACACTGATCAGTCCCCCCATGGAGCTGCCACCGATACCGGTATGAATCCGATGGGGAATACTTCTGAATTTGCGGTCGACATATGGTTTTAGAGTCTCTGTGATAAATTGAGCATAAGATGCCCCTTCTCCCGGACCAAACTGTTTGGTGTCGAAAGGGCTGTATTCTTTTATTCGTTCATGCCCGCCGTGTTCAATGGCAATGATAATAAGATCGCCCCAGCCCAGTTCCTTTAAAATACCTAGTTTTTGATCAATTGCCCAGTTCCCGAAGGGAGCATGTTCATTAAAAAGATTTTGAGCATCCTGCAGATATAGCACCGGATAACGCTTCTTTGTTTCATAGTAGTCACATGGCACCAGTGCCCATATCCTTCTTCTTTTACCCAGCTGGGGAATTTCGAAATCGTCTTCAATGATGAACTTTTGAGGCATGAATCGTACTGAAGTAGCCAGACCATTAATTCGCCATCTTGGTACGTGGTCATGCACCTCCTGAGTCCCGCGCATGATTTCTCGTTCCCTGGTGACGTTACCCCAGCGATCGAGTTCCTCCTGATTCCAGTCACCCCGGTGATACCGGTAATAGATGGGCAAGTTTGTTCGGCGGCCAAGTCTGTAGTGATATTTACCGCGGCCAATCTTTGACATTTCAAATTCTGGTTCATCTTCTGCCCAATCGTTAAAGTTTCCGGAAAGGTAAACCGGCCTTTCATCTGATACCAGTGTTTCAAGAAATATGTCGATATGGTTCCTTAACTGTGACAAGCGTTTTGTATTCAATCAAATCCGGCCAAAAATAGTAATTAGGAGGATTTTAGGAAGAGATAATAATCATCGCCGCCCATGATGGATTTGATCGGAATAAAAGACTTTGGATTAAATGCAAGAGTACCAAATATGATCTGCCACTGATTCGCACGATAAAGCATTATTAAACCAACAAATGTCGCCAGCTCAGTCGAGCTGATACAAAATACAACCAGTCGACACACAATCAGGGATCACAACTGACCGACGGGGCGGGTCTCGGTACCTTCTCTACCGGTTAAAGCATCTCCCATACTTGTTCTGGCCTTTTCAGCCAGTGCCTGGAGGGATGCGACTACCTCAGGATATTCGTCGGCTACATTCGTCGTTTCACTGATATCATTTACCAGGTCGTAGAGTTCCAGGCCCATCTGATTCTGATCATAATCAATTGGCAATCCGTCGTCTGTACCGACCCTGCCATTTAGCGAGCGGTACTTGTGCGGGAAATATAGCTTCCATCTTCCGTCTCCGCTTAATACACCCTGCAATTCATTTTGATGATAATAGAAATAGTAGGCATCGTGATGGGGATGGTAATTTTCGTCATCCAGCAACAAAGCCGACATGTCAGTCCCATCGATGAGATGCGGGGGTAAGCTGGCACCAGTGATTTGACAGATAGTTGGCAGCAGGTCAATGGTCATAGCCGGATGCTCCGTTTCGATGTTTGCTTTTATATGGCCGGGCCAGCGCAAGATACAGGGTACACGGACTCCACCTTCGAGGGCGGTACCTTTACCTTCACGCAGGGGATGGGCTTCACCGGAGTGTCCTCCATAGGATAACCAGGGTCCATTATCGGAGGTAAAGACAACGAGTGTATTTTCATCGAGCCCCTGCTCCTTTAAGGTCTTCAATATCTCTCCAACAGACCAATCAATTTCGGAGATCACATCTCCATATAGTCCTCGCTCGGATTTACCGGCAAATTTATTGGAAACGAACAGTGGAACATGAGGCATGCTGTGCGGTAAGTACAAAAAGAAAGGCTTTTCTTTATTGCGCTTGATGAAATCCACAGCGTGTTCTGTATACCAGGTGGTGATCATTGATTGATCTTCCAGGGTGTCAATAACTGTTTCATTTTCGACCAATGGTAAATCGGGGAAATTGAAGACGGTGCCCTGCCAGGGGTGGTGTGGCCACATATCATTACTATAGGGAATCCCAAAATACTCGTCAAATCCCTGACGGGTGGGCAGCAGTTCAGGTTCAGACCCCAAATGCCATTTGCCATAGATCGCGGTTGCATATCCCAAAGGTTTTAAGACCTCGGCAATGGTTACTTCATTCGTATTCAGTCCTTTTTTTACATAGGGCGAGTAAGCTCCATGAATTCCAATCCGATTCGCATAACAGCCAGTCAGCAGGGAAGAACGGGATGCAGAGCAGACGGGTTGGGATACATAGAAATTTTTGAAACGCATTCCCTCGGCTGCCATCTGGTCAATATTGGGTGTTTTAATATCCGGAGATCCATAACACCCTAAGTCCTCATATCCCTGATCATCGGTAAATATGATCACAATATTCGGCTGCTTTTGTGGTATAGTTGATTTTGTATCTTGGGTGGAGGTCTGACAAGACGAACCGGCCAGTGCCCAAATGCAGGTTAACAGTGAGAAATATTTAAGCATATTTGTAATTGAACTCGATTAAAAACATGAATTATTTTATTCAAAGGTCAGTTACTGGCAACACCAGGTCAAGACTGGAAAGTGGGACGGAGATTTCAACAATACTTGCAATAATTGTTTGCATTATTTACTTGCTACCGCTATCACTTTCTGCTCAAACGGCCCCTAATATAATTATTATTTATGCGGATGATTTGGGTTACGGCGATTTGGGATGTTATGGAAATCCTACCATAAGGACGCCTAATCTCGACCGGATGGCAATGGAAGGGATGAAATTTACCCAATTCTATGTAGGAGCTTCCGTCTGTACGCCCAGCCGGGCTGCATTACTCACCGGCCGGTTACCTATCCGTAACGGAATGTGTAGTGACCGGATCCGGGTTTTATTTCCATTTTCGACCAGTGGGATCGCCGGTGAAGAACTGACGTTGGCAGAAGCACTGAAACAACAAGGATATCGAACGGGGATCGTTGGTAAGTGGCATCTCGGACATTTGCCCGGATATTTGCCGCTCGATCATGGTTTTGACCGTTATTTTGGCTTTCCGTACTCCAATGACATGATCGAATACCCGGGACGTAAGCCTCCTGCCGGGAAGTATCCACCTATTCCACTATATGATCAGGACAAAGTCATCGAGACCGAACCCGATCAGAGACAACTTACGAAGCGATACACAGCAGCAGCTCTGGACTTTATAGAAGAGAATAAAGGAGAACGGATCTTCTTGTACATGGCTCATAGCTTTCCTCATGTTCCCCTTTTCGCCAGTGATGATTTTGAAGGTAAAAGTAGCCGTGGGTTATACGGAGATGTAGTTGAGGAGGTTGATTGGAATGTTGGCCAGATCATGGATAAGATTCAGTCATTGGGATTGGCGGAAAATACCTTGATATTTTTCACCAGTGACAATGGACCCTGGCTGGTTCAGAAGGAAGAAGGCGGGTCGGCAGGACTTTTACGGGAAGGGAAAGGGAGTACCTGGGAAGGAGGAATGCGTGAGCCGGCCCTTGCCTGGTGGCCGGGTCATATAAATCCTGGAATTGTGACCCAGTCGTTGGCCACTACTATGGATTTATTTGTGACGGCGGTAGAGCTTGCCGGTGGCTCCTTACCGGAAGATAGAGTCTATGATGGTAAAAATCTTTTGCCAGTATTCATGGATGCGACTTCGGAAGTCAGAGACGAAATCTTTTACTATCTGGGAGCACAATTATTTGCAGTGAGAAAGGGTCCTTGGAAAATGCACTATAAAACACTAACCCCTTATGTTGGCGAATCAGCTGAAATGCATGATCCACCGCTTTTGTACAATGTTGAAGAAGATCCGGGCGAATCCAGGAACATAGCTGATAAATTTCCCGAAATAATAAAGGCCCTTGATCAGGTTGCAGACCAGCACCGGAATTCATTCCTCCCTCCCAAGTCTATATTGGAGATGGTTGACACAACACTGATGCGTTGATTTATTTCTTTATCCTATTCTATGTCAGGCGTTAAAATATCTGCGGTAATAATCACTTTTAATGAGGAAAAAAACATTGGCCGATGTATCGATTCCCTTGACGAAGTGGCTGATGAAATCCTGGTGATTGATTCTCGTTCTCGAGACCGTACGGTTGAAATTGCGGAATCTATGGGAGCACGGGTAATCGTTCATGATTTCGAAGGGCATATCCAACAGAAGAACTTCGCGCTTGACCAGGCTAAATATGATCACATTTTATCCTTGGACGCCGATGAAGCCCTTTCGATCGAATTGCTTGCCGCTATTAAAAAGGTTAAAGCTGACTGGAATTATAGTGCATACCGATGCAACCGGTTAAATCATTTTTGTGGACGATGGATAAAACACGGACTCTGGTATCCCGACCGTAAAATCAGACTGTGGGACCGCCGGCAAGGTCGCTGGGGAGGAAGAAATCCGCATGATAAGGTCATTCTGGTAGAAGGTAGTGAAATAATGAATATTCGCGGGGATATTCTCCACTATACGGTTTCCAATATTGAGCAGTATTATAGCCAGATAAACAAATTTAGCACCATACAGGCTGCCCAATTAAAAAAAGAAGGGTTTAAACCTAATCCTTATCACCTGCTTTTCAAACCGGTCTATAAGTTTTTCGTCGGTTATTTTATTAGGATGGGATTTTTGGACGGTTGGAGAGGCTATATGATTGCCAGAGGACAGGCTCTAGGCGTTTATTTGCGTTATGCCAAAATTCGAAATGATTAGTTAAAGGCTCAGTGCCGCTGCGCTCTCGCTACGATCTAGGTTGAAGTAAGTGGGATTTATTACTGATCGATACACTTGATCCAAATATCTTTAAAATAAACCTCCGACGGACCCTGTTCCGGTAAGGCCAATTGAAGTCCCGCCTGGAGGCAGATTTGACCTGGATGATCATAATCAGCCAGATGGGCTTCCGAAGATTTTCTTCCGTTTATGTACATTATTATATGATCATTCAATGCAAAAATCTCCCCGGTATTCCAGTCATCATAATCGATCATATGATACCAGGAGCGGGCATGCCTCACCAAGGCACCGGTGGGGTAGGCATGTGTATATCCATTGTGATCATAAATATTACATTCCACACTATTTAGCAGAGAGGTTTCTTCAGCCGTTTCCGGACGACGGATAAATATTCCACTATTATCCTCTTCAATGATTTTAAATTTAAATTTCAGGTGAAAATTATGATAACTCTCATCGCTGATCAGAAACCCCCCTTCTGTCCCGGAATATCCGTATAAACTTCCATCCACGATCTTCCATTCGGAAGAGCCGGTGCTATGCCATCCGGACAATGTCTTACCGTCAAATATTTTTTTGTATTCAATTTCAGGATAGGACTGTAAATAGTCTTCAGTGGCAGGACCATCCAGATGCTGATTTTCTGCCAATCGACTGATTTTAAGGTTTCGAAAAATAGGTCCGGATCCATTCATGACGATTTTTATTCCTCCCTGTATACTTCTTCGACTGTGGGTTTCTGTTGCCAGTTGATCCGCAACAAATACCTGTAAATGGTCTCCTAAGGCCCTGACTTTAAACGAATTCCAATGCTCGAAATTCAATGAATCAACCCATACCGCTCTTGAGACGTTGATGATCGAACCCAGGCAATTTTGTTGATCTGGATCGGAATCAAATTGTACCGCGTATCCGTTGATCTCCGGAATTTTCGATTTCATATCATTTAGCCGGAAGATCAGCTGTGCTGTATTTTGTCCATTAAGCAGGAATTCTCCCTCGATCATAAAGTCGTGATATGGCTCGTCTAAAGAAATCCAGGCTCCATCACCTTCAGTGCCTATCAATATGTCCTCCAAATGTTGATCGATGGTGCAATTTCCACTTTTTGAATAAGAAATATTTTCCGTGAATAAGGGTTTCCAGGTTGTCTGACCTGCAATGCCAGTCAAGCCGATCAAATAGAATGTAGTGGAAAGAATTAGGTACCTCATAAGCTTTACACTGATCAAATATCAGCAATGTACCAAAAGTTTGCCGATCCCTGATTTACCCGTGTCAAATGTAAAAGGATACAAAATCAAAAAATCACCCTTGAGGGGTGAGAAATGATCCTAGGTCCAGATATAGATTTGCTTGAAAATACAGGGCATAATATGAAAACGAATTTTTGTGTAGTTTTTCTACTATTCTTTTTTAGCAGCTACAGTCAGGAGTTGATCTATAATCTGGATACATCAGCGTTCACTATAATCAAGAATCCGGCGGATACGGTGATGACAGCCGATGACAACATACGATTCTACAAGAATTTTCGGGTTCGTGGCAACATTGAAAAAGGCTATGTTCAAATGGGATCCGGGGATAATCCGAATCTGGTCTTGGTGGATGGCCAACTTAATCAGAATGTGGAGCTGTGGAGCAATCTTAATGGCAGCGGGGCGATAAGATTATACAATTACGATGTAAACGGAACAGAGGTGAGTAGAATTTCTCTGATTACCAATTACAATGGCTCTCAGGATGCACGCATTATCACCGATGAATTGGAAATTAAAGGAGGTTCTGATTTGGCTGAACTTTTTGAAATAACTAACGAGAAGGACCGGATTAAACCGGGACTACTGGTGGCGCTTGATCCCGATTCACCCGGCCAGTTGAGAATTTCGGAATCAGCCTATGATCGAAACATTGCCGGAGTGATATCCGGCGCAAACGGGATTAAACCGGGAATTCTTATGGGTCAGGAAGGTACGCTTGCAAACGGTGGGGATCTGGTCACCATTTCCGGAAGGACTTACGTGCAGTGTAATACCCTGGGTGGCCCAATCAAAATTGGCGATTTACTCACCAGTTCACCCGTTCCCGGTGAAGCAATGAAGGCAGGTAAGCGCCGCAAATCACGAGGCGCTGTGATCGGAAAGGCCATGAGCAATCTTGACCAGGGAAGTCAGTACGTGTTGGTGCTGGTAAATCTGCAGTAAATCTTCCCGGAATTTTCAATTAATCGATCCCTAGAAATTGAAGTCAAATGAAGAATTTGAAGATGATTTTTTCTGTTTTACCGTTGCTTCTCGCAGGTTGCCTGGCCGTTTTCCTTACGCTTGAAAATGAGTACAATGAGGAGAAGGAAGAACGCGAGACCGCCAGAGGTCGCGATGAATACCGGCTAATGATGCGAGGTGGCAGTTGGCAGCCCGAAAAAGTGATGGCCGCCAGGCAATTTCTCAAAGAGCAAGTAGAAACGCTCCAGACAACAGTTAATCCACATAAAAGAGATGCTGGAATTAACCAATGGACGGAATTAGGTCCGAAGGATTTCTCCGGAAGAGTACGGGCCATTGCCGTTCATCCCACAGATCCAAACATCCTATTTGTGGGAGGTGTAAGTGGCGGCATCTGGAAGAGTACGAATGGAGGTGCCAGTTGGACGCCCCTTAATGATTTTTTACCCAGCCTTTCGGTAACCAGTATTTTAATTCATCCAACCGGTCCGGACACGATGTACCTTTCGACCGGTGAAGCCTTCGTCGTTAGTACTGCCCCCGGTGCGGGTATATTTAAATCAATTGATGGAGGAGACACCTGGAATCTAATCGATGCGCTTGATCCTAACAACTTGACTGGGTTTCACTGGGTCAATAAGTTGGTTTTTCACCCAACCGACAGAACCATTTTGTTCGCAGCCACCGGAGGAAATAGTATCAGCTCCCCGGGATTGGGTTGTGGTGAAATCTATAAAATTACCGGTAGTGGATCAGGTATCATCGACCTGGGAACCAGCAATATTTGTCTTGGCACCGGATTATCCGTAGCAGTATCAGCAGAAGATCCGGACACTATTCTAGCCTGTTTCAGTGGCGGATTGCTGGTGTCGGGAGATGGAGGTCAAACTTGGGATCCCAAAGGTACTTCCGATGGGTTTCTGGCGGTGCCTGGCAGAGTTGAAGTAGCACTTGATCCGGCCAATCAATCCCGCATATATGCTCTTTGTGAAAATCCCGGGGAAAACTATGGGGTTCTGATGCACAGTACCAATGCCGGGCGAACCTGGGCTACTTTGAACCCGACCATGGCAATTTTTGATGCCGGTGGTGGCGAAAACAACGGTTGGTACCACAATACCGTGTGGGTGGATCCTACCAATGCCGATATCATCATCGTGGGAGGAGTCAATCTTTGGCGCAGCACAAACCGGGGGATTTCCTTTATTCCTATTTCTGACTGGACAGAATATACTAATGGATTATCACCGCATGCGGATCAGCATATAATCGTCGCTGCCAGTAATTACGGGCCCACAAATAAAAAGGTCTATATCGGAAACGATGGCGGAATCGTGAGTACTAATAATATCGGATCTGCCTTCGTTACCACCGGGTGGAATCTGCTAAATAATAATTCATTTGGAACCACTCAGTTTTATGCTTCAGGTACGAGTGGACAAAGTCCAAATAGATTGATCGGTGGCGCTCAGGATAATGGTGTGATCATGTCAACTGATAATGGCACCACCTGGACGCACGAAATCACCGGTGATGGTGGGTACTGCGGATTTTCATCCACATCGGACTTGATTTATGCTTCTACTCAAAGAGGCAAATTCTACGTAAACGGCCTGGGTATGCTGGTGGGTTGGATTCCCTTTGAAGATCTTGATGTCATTGATACGAGTGTGTTTATTGCTCCCATGAAGATTTATCCTAATGACGGAGATGTAGTCCTAATGGGAGGTGAATCGCTTTGGCGTCGTGATCTGGCGGCTCTGACTGCACCGTCCACTAACGTGGGACCTCAACCGCAAATAAACCGGTTTGTCACAGCCATCGACATCGCCTTGGACAGCTCGCTGGTCTTAGTGGGATATAATAACGGTTCTGTGTATAAGGCAACTCCCGGAACCTGGAATTGGACGTTGGTTTCTACCTCGGTAATTCCCGATGCCTGTTCATCCTGGAATGGTCCGATTACAGATATTGCCATACATCCCACTAATACAGATAAGATTATGATATCCCGGGGTGGCTATGAAGACTGTAATATCATCTTCACCAACGATGGAGGAACTACCTGGCAATCCCGGTCTGATGGTATCCCTGCTTTGCAGGTGAATTGCCTAACCTGGCATCCTGATATTGGCAACTGGATCTATGCGGGCACAGACCTGGGTGTCATGGCTTCAGAGAATAACGGCCAGGATTGGAATGTAATGCCAAATTTTGGAGGGAGTGATGGACCGGCTTTTGTAGAGGTGACGGAATTACAATTTGCCACGGCTTCTGTTTTCGGAACGCGCACCCTGACGGCAACCACCTATGGCAGAGGGATTTGGAAGACTTCAACCAGCGTACGTAAAGACATTTTTATTGATGAAGATTGCATAAACTGTGGTGTAGGTACTCAGAGTTTTCCCTTTAGCAACATATCCGATGCTGAAGATGCACAGGCACATGGTCAGACCTGGACCATTGATGCTGGTATCTATACAGTGCCCAGCAATAATAAATTAGTGATAGATAAAAAAATCGGTAAAGTAAATACAACTAATGGTTCCGTAATTATTGGTCAGAATTAATTTCTCCCTGATCGACTTCAAATCGGATGATTTTTCACTAGTCAAATTAGTGCCGGAATTAATTATGATTATTTTTAAGTAAATCTTGCAGCAGTAGGACCAGGTACAGAAAGTTGAGAACTATTTTGGCTTTCAACTTCTCAAATTTATTTTGAATTAATCATTTCTTTGATTCCAGCAACTTTTGCGGGTTAATGCATTTCAATAATATGTACAGAACGTGGAGTGAGAACCAGCGGATTCTTTAAATTCACCGTCTTTTCTCCAATTATTTCAGTTCCCGAGGTGAAATTGGCCATGGAATCAGAAAATCGATCCAGGTTTAGAGTAATTGATTCCCGGTTTTTATTTAGGATCACCATTATCCGTTCATTTTCGAAGTAACGGAAATAAACATAAATGCCATTCTGAGGAATATAGTGGGTCAATCCCCCTATTTGAATGGATTTTTTATTTTTCCTCCAATGGGCAATTTTTGTCATAAAATCTTTTGCTTCTTTTTGCTGAGGGGTTAGTCCTTCTCCTGAAAAAGCATTCACCGTATCGTCTCGCCAACCACCGGGAAAATCCGAGCGTATAATTCCGTGGCTCTGCGTGCCTGGATTACTCATCAGTATTTCGGTCCCATAATAAATCTGAGGAATTCCCCGCATTGTCAGAATATAGGCAATTGCCATTTTGTAGAGATCGAAATCTTCGTTCAGTTGAGTGAAAATGCGGCTCATGTCATGATTATCCGGAAATATCACCAGGTTATTTGGGTCGGGATACAGGTAATCACTAGCCAGATTTTCATACAATTTGATGATTCCGGAACCCCATCCTTCTTCTTCACGCAGTCCCTGATGTAGATTACTGTTTAAAGGAAAATCCATTAAACTGGGCAAACAGGAAACATATCCGTCGTAGTTGTCTTTACCCCTTTGCCAGTAGCTGATGATATTTTTGTCCATGACCCACTCTTCACCCACGATATTAAAGTTGGGATATTCATCCATAATGGCACAGCTCCAGTCGGCAAGAAAGTCCCTGAATGCGTAGGAGTAAGTATCCTGTCGTACTCCGGCCAGCCTTGCATACTCAATCCACCAGATCGAGTTTTGTATAAGATACTTTGCCAGGAAGGGGTTGTGCTGGTTTAGATCTGGCATAGATGGTACAAACCAACCTGCTTCCATTTTTTTTCTGTCTTCCCGTGCTGCATATGGATCAAACAACGTGATTTTCCGGTGATTGGTCTCCTGGTAGGGTTGTCCCTGATAATTGATCCAATCATCGGATGGTGGATCCTCCATCCACCAATGGGATATGCCACAATGGTTTACGATCATATCCATGATCAACTTGATCCCCAGGGCCTGAGCTTTCTCGGCCAATTCATAGTATTCCTTGTTAGAACCAAACCTGGGATCTACTTCATAATAATCCGTTGTCGCATATCCATGATAGGATTGTTCTTTTTGATCGTTTTCCAGGACCGGATTTAGCCAGATAGCGGTAAATCCCATTTCTTTGATATAATCCAGATGATTAATAATTCCCCGAATATCGCCACCATGTCTCCCATATTCGGCTGCTCGATTTTTTCCTTCCCTTAATCCGGTGACCTCATCGTTTTTTTCATCGCCATTTGCAAATCGATCCGGAGTTATCAGATAAATTAAGTCGGAATTATCAAATCCTTTTCTTCGGGCGGAGCTTGGATCTCTAGATCTTAGTTCATAATTAAAGGAGTTTATTTTCACTCCATTTTTCAGGAGTTCGATTTCAAAGGACCCGGGTTCTGCATTATGACTGATCAATAAGTCGATAAACAAATAGTTTGGATTCTGCAGTTGATGCGTTGCCGTGATTTCAACCCCTTCTTTTTGCAATGCAGGAGTAAGCCTGGCCAGATCCTGACCATAGAGCATTACCTGCACCTGTTTATTCTGCATGCCTACCCACCAGAATGGTGGCTCAATCCGGTTGACCTCTTGTGACCAGCCGGATGTCAAGATGGTGCAGATGATAAGAAATACCAAATAGCTGTCTTTTTTCATGAATTGAAAATCATTTAAACCATGGCAAGTTATTGATTTTTTCTCCTTTCAAGGGCTCTGGCTCTCTCTTTGGTCTATGTCATTTTTTCCTATCTTGTCTCTGGACATCAACCTGCTGACATGTTTAGGATTAATCTTTGGACCTTATTTATTGGCTTAATAATAGTGAGCTGTAAACCCGGCTCCGAGCCCGCTGAAGAAAGTAAACCTGGGGCTGCTCCAAATATCATTTATATACTTGCGGATGACCTGGGCTATGGAGACTTAAGTGCTTATGGCCAGGAGAAATTCCAAACCCCTAATATCGACCGCTTGGCTGCTGAAGGCATGCTTTTTACGGATCATTACGCCGGTACAACAGTCTGTGCTCCTTCCCGGTGTGCTTTGATGACCGGCATGCACACCGGACATGCTTACATCAGAGGTAACCGGGAGTGGAAACCTGAAGGTCAATGGCCGATTCCTGATAGTATTTTCACCCTGGCTGAGATGCTCAAAGAGGAAGGCTATAGCACCGGTGCATTCGGCAAATGGGGCCTGGGTTTTATCGAAACACCAGGTAATCCCAATGATCAGGGATTTGACAGGTTTTATGGGTACAACTGTCAGCGTCTAGCACATAATTATTACCCCTATCATTTATGGGATAACAAGGAAAAGGTAGTTTTAGAGGGCAATAGTGACCGAGGTACAGCGGTGTATGGTCCGGTAAAAATCCATGAACAAGCCCTCAATTTTCTCAGAGAGAATAAAGATCACCCATTTTTCCTTTATTATCCGTCAGTCATACCGCACGCTGAACTGGTGGCCCCGGAACAGTACATGACCAAATTCCGGGATAAGTTTCTACCTGAAACGCAGTATGAGGGGGTAGATGATGGCGAGACATACCGGTTGGGACCATATGGCTCCCAGGAGGAATGTCATGCAGCTTTTGCAGCGATGGTCTCTTTGCTCGATGAGCAAGTGGGGGAGATACTTGATCTGGTCAAAGAATTGGGACTGGAAGAAAATACGTTGATCATGTTTACTTCCGACAATGGGCCTCATCTTGAAGGTGGTGCGGACCCGGATTATTTTGATAGTAACGGACCATTTACCGGTTATAAACGGGACCTCTATGAAGGTGGAATCCGGGTGCCCATGTTGGCTAAATGGAAAGGTCATGTGGCTCCGGGATCCAGGACCGATCATCCATCTGCGTTCTGGGATGTGATGCCTACCATCGCCGAGTTAATAAACTATGATCTGGACAAAAAAATCGATGGCATTTCTTTCCTTCCCACTTTATTGAATGAAGGAAGTCAAAAGGAGCACGATTATCTATACTGGGAATTTCATGAGAAAGGTGGGCGAAAGGCACTTCGGCAGGGAGATTGGAAAATTGTCAAGTACGACCTCGAACAAAGCCCCGATCAAACTCCGCAACTATTCAATCTGAAGGATGATCCTTCTGAGTCACACGACTTGGCCGAGGAAAATCCGGAGAAGCTGCAGGAATTGTCGCAATTAATGAAGAATGCCAGGACACCAAATGAAGTATTTAAATTACCAGGCGAAGAGTAAGAATTGGTTATTCAGTGTGTTTTTCCTTTGCGTCTCACTGTCGTATCTGTTGGGACAGTCCGGTCGTCCGAATATCATTCTGATAAATGCAGATGATTTGGGGTGGAAAGACCTTGGAATTTATGGCAGTTCTTTTTATGAAACGCCAAATATTGATGCATTGGCCCGCTCAGGAATGCTCTTTACCCAGGCTTATTCCGCCGCGGCAAATTGCGCCCCCAGCCGGGCTTGCATGCTAACAGGATTGCAAACGCCAAGGCATGGTATTTATACGGTAGGTACCTCGGAGCGGGGGAACCCAGAAGATCGGAGACTGGTACCCGTGCAAAATACCACTGTCTTGTCCGATTCCTTTATCACGCTGCTGGATTACATGCAAACATTAGATTACTACACCATAAGCATTGGTAAATGGCATTTGGCAGAAGATCCTCGATCCTACGGTGTCGACGAAAATATTGCGGGAAATAGAGGCGGGCACCCAAGATCTTACTTCAGTCCTTACCAGAACAGGAATCTCCCGGATGGACCGGATGGAGAGTTTTTGACTGACCGTCTGACCGATGAAGCAATCCGCTTTCTCGAAAGAAAACATGAAGAAAACTTCTTTCTCTACCTGCCTTATTTTGCTGTGCATACTCCCCTTATGGCCAAAGAAGAAAAAATTGAAAAATACCGTAGTAGGCAGGTCGATCCTGGACAAGATCATGCTGTTTATGCAGCTATGATCGAGTCACTTGATGAAAATGTGGGTAGGCTGATGCAGGCTTTGACCGCCCTGGAGCTTAGAAGTAATACTTTGGTAATTTTTACTTCCGATAATGGAGGAATATGTCACATATCGTCGCAAAGACCACTGCGAGCAGGAAAAGGTAGTTATTATGAGGGAGGCATCCGGGTGCCGTTGATTTTCAGCTGGCCTGGTCAGATCGAGAAAAGCTCGATCTGTGATGATCCGGTGACCAACCTTGACTTTTTTCCCACCCTCATTGATCTGTTGTCAAAAGGGGATGAATCGTCCCACCCACAGCTCGATGGCCATAGTCTGCTACCGGTACTCTTAAATGGAGAACCTTTACCACCCCGGCCTTTGTACTGGCATTTCCCGATTTATCTTGAATCCTATGCCGGTATCCATGATGAGGCCAGGGATACTTTGTTTCGTACTCGTCCTGGAATGGTGGTGCGCTTTGGTGAGTGGAAATTACATGAATATTTTGAAGACAACACCTTTGAATTATATCATCTTGGCCTCGATCCTTCGGAACAAAAAAATCTGTCTGAAATATATCCTGAAAAACGAGATATCCTTTATAGCCTGATGAAAAAATGGAGAGAAGAGATGAACGCACCGGTACCGGAAGAACAGAATCCTCTCTTTAAACCGTAAACGTTCATCTCCTTCCAAAAAAAGCTGGTTGATGTTTGACATTTCAGGATGCCCTGACCTCCTGTGTGGCCAGTTTGATCTCCCTTCTTGTTTTAAATTTATATTTCAGGTTTTTTTGCCAGTCCATCACAGGGTTCTCAAAATATTTAAATGATAAATGGGCCAGGGCAATGGTAATACTGAACACCATGAGATAGAATACGAATATGTACAGGTAGAAGTATCCAAAAAATAATTGAGTTTTCGAAAAGAAAAAGGAGACAGCATAGACTACAAACATATGCATCATGTATACGCCGAAGGTACGCTGCCCGATCCAGTCAAATATTTTATTATCTATTTTAATTACATTTTTTGGGTTTGACCCTACATTGATTATAATCCAACCATAAAGGAGGGATAGGGGGAGGGTGATTGTGTTTTTTATAAATACACTGTCGGTATTAAATCCATACCACATTACCAGGAGAGTGAATAAAACCAATTGTAACCATTTCTTGGAGAAGATCCATAAGCCTAACAACTGGTCTCGCTTAAAGTAGAGGTAGTATCCAAGCAAGGCTCCGATCGACATGTAATGGAAACGAAGCGTGTGGACAAATGCCTGTACGGGCTCGCTAAATCCAAATATTCCGTAGGCATTCCCAATATTTACCAGAACGGAAACGATAGTGACCATAACCAGGAAGAACGGCAGATACTTAAATTTGAATTTCATGAACGGCAGCATCAGCCAATAAAATTGCTCCTGGACTCC
>JAGQWZ010000073.1 GCA_020436835.1 Saprospiraceae bacterium
AAAAGACTGGTCACCAAAATGAAAGGAAGAATTGGCGTCTTTCGAATGCTCATGCTCTGGTTGGCTTTACAAATTTGAACAGGTAAAATAGTAAAAACCTATAGTTAATTGCACGGCTCTTTACTATCCTGGCCAGATTGATTAAAACCCTGGTGTGGTAGATGCGCTTATCATTAAAGGCAGCAGCAGCCGCACAATAGGCGGTCAGGTGAGAGAACGATCGAGATGTACGTATCCACCGTCCGGAATCATAAACTGACCCGTCGTATGCGATGATACATCTGATAGCAGGAAGACGGCCATTGCAGCAATTTCTTCACTGGTGGTCATCCTTTTTTCTAGCGGAATTTTCGAAATGATCTTGGTCTCTTTTGCATCCGGATCTGAAAAAGTGTTCAACCATTTTCGATACAACGGAGTCATCACCTCGGCAGGAAGGATGGCGTTTACCCGGATAGAGAAAGGGAGTAACGCTGCCGCCCATTCGCGGGTGAGTCCCAATTGAGCTCCTTTCGCTGCCGCATAGCCGGATGTCCCTCCCTGTCCGGTCAAGGCTACTTTGGAACTTATATTGACAATGGCACCTTTTGATTTTTTCAGATGGGGTAGAGCAAAATGAACCAGATCATAATAATGATGCAGGTTTACCTCAAGTGACTTGCGAAAAGCTTCCGGACCTGCTTCGAGGCCTGCACCATCATTTAGTCCGGCATTATTTACGATCCCATCCAGACGTCCAAATAATTCGATTGTTTTAGAAATGACTTTCTTGCATTGGCCGGGCTCCTGCAGGTCGCCCAGGATACCATGGCTTTTACTGCCTTTTTTCTCGAATTCCTGGACCAGCGCCTGTGTTTCATTCACCGATCTGGAGGCAATAACCACTATACCTCCTTCATTAATGATTGCCCTGCTGATCGCTTCTCCGATTCCCTTAGATCCGCCGGTCACCACAAATACTTTGTCTTTTAAGTGTAAGTCCATAATTGATCCGGTAAATTTTAGTCAATAATACTCAATATATTTTGCTCGTCCTCATTGTACCCTGAAATGATCCCGGAGAGGAGAAAAAGTTCATGATCTCCATTCTTTTAATTGGAATTCCGGTTATTTAAGTCCGATAAAAGACCCAATTAATAAATCGATCTCCTTAAGACTTACATTTCCAAGGACCATTCAATATCTTTGTGTTAATTAGAAACTTAAAAATATAGTAACATGGGACTTAGACTAGGAGACATTGCACCTGATTTTACCGCTGAGACCACCATCGGCAGGATAAATTTTCACGAATGGCTGGGAGATAGCTGGGGATTGCTTTTTTCCCACCCGGCAGATTTTACGCCGGTTTGTACCACAGAATTGGGGAGGACCGCAGCCCTCAAGGGAGAATTTGAGAAAAGAAATGTAAAGGCAATTGCGCTAAGTATTGATCCGATCGATTCACATCATGAGTGGATTAAAGATATCGAGGAGACGCAGAATGTTAGTATGAATTTTCCGATTATCGCGGATGCAGATAAAAAGGTTTCCGAATTGTACGATATGATTCATCCTGGAATCACTGAGAAATCAACAGTACGGTCGGTATTTATTATCGCTCCCGATAAAAAGATAAAGTTGTCACTAACCTATCCGCCATCGACGGGTCGTAATTTCCTGGAGATTTTAAGGGTGATTGACTCCCTTCAACTTACGGCTTATGAAAGTGTGGCGACTCCGGCTGACTGGAAAGATGGAGAAGACGTAGTTATTCTTCCATCGGTGTCTGACGAAGAAGCAAAAGCAAAATTTCCCAAGGGATTTACGGTGATCAAGCCTTATCTGAGAATGACTCCGGATCC
>JAGQWZ010000677.1 GCA_020436835.1 Saprospiraceae bacterium
ATTGATGGCTGGTGAGCCTGGTAGTACCCGCAAATCTAAATTCGTTTGATCCCGAAACCTTGGATCAAGGTCCGTCACGGGACCATTAGATGTCACTCCGGTCGGATAATTCAATAAATTATCCGGGTTACCATCATCATAAATAGAGTGATCCAGGTCCACGGTTGCACCGCCGGTATTTTCTATTTGATTTTGATTGGCCCATAAAATGGAGTTGTAGAAACGGGATCCGCAGGTCCCTCCAATTCTCCTATTATCGATGGCTCCACTATTCATAGTGGCTGAATTATTATAGAATGTTGCATTGCGAAAAGTAGGCAGGCACAGGCCATTATTGTTTTCACTCGCGATGCCCCCTCCTTCAGCGGCCGAATTAAGCATGAATAAACAATTGGAATATTCGGGTGTACAAGAGCCAGCTGCCTGATCCGTGTAATGAAAAACGGCCCCACCGTAGTTGGTTGCTGAATTGCCGCGAAATTGGGTATTATTGACAAATGAAGTACTCATCCCATTATTCGTCTGAAAATAGATTCCTCCTCCATCTTTTGATGCCTGGTTAGAATCAATTTTGCATAATGCGATGAGGGGACTACAAACTCCATTGTCAGCATCGCAGTAGATGCCGCCTCCATATGTGGCGCTATTTTGGGCGATTGATAACTGATTGAGAGTGGGTCTGCAGGAATTGGTTTGACCGTTTAAGTAAAGACCTCCTCCCCAGGTATGAAGATCGCTACTGCCGTTGGCATTCCCATATCGAATATAAAATCCATCCAGAATGCAATTATTGGTAATGGTTGTGGATGTAGCATCTATGTAGATCACATGGTAACTGTTATCTGAAGTATTGGTAGTCGCACCAAGATCTCCGCTTAATATTGTGGGATTCGCTATCCAGTTCCTTTGCATCAATTGGCTTTCCATTCCCGAAAATCCCCCATATATCCGGATATTTTTATCGATGTAAAATATGGTCTCACGGGCATCGGCGGTACCTGAGTTATCAAAATCCATTTTGACGGTGGGTTTATAAGTTCCCGCGGCTACCCAAATCTGATCGCCAGCCATAGCTGTATTAATCATATCCTGCAAATCATCACTGGCATTATTCCAGGAGGACCCATCCATTGAGCCGGCTCCTGACGGTGTGACATAATAGGTGGTCTGGGACCATGCGATTTGAGAAACCAG
The DNA here is from genome assembly GCA_020436835.1 of Saprospiraceae bacterium. GTDB lineage: Bacteria > Bacteroidota > Bacteroidia > Chitinophagales > Saprospiraceae > JABDMH01. The sequence goes on from JAGQWZ010000677.1 coordinate 1,195, forward strand.
GATTATAAAGAAAAGGACTTGTATTTTCATGACTTGTTTTTATAGTATTTATGACCGATTATAACCTTCGTCCGGTTTGCGTTATCTGTCATCATCTTTCCAGTTGAGATTATTTGATTCTAATAATTGAGTTTCAAAAGCCCGGCGGATTAAACCGGCAGTATTTTTTGCTCCTACTTTACTGAATAAGGACTTCCGGTGTGATTTTACAGTATCACCACTGATATGTAATCGTTGTGCAATCTGGGGTGTGGTATATTCATGTGCGATCAAATGAAGTATTTGCTTTTCCCGTTTCGAAATCATGAATTTTCTGTTTTTGAGTGAATAATGAGGTCAGCATAGTAATTTATCCAGCGGTCATATCCGGTCATCGTCATATCCTTTGAATAGAGAAGTGCATTCTTAAACAGCTTTTTCTGATAAGCCAAATTCTTCTTTTCGACATTGTAAAAACCCCGGCATGTTGCCAGCATTGATTGGTTCAACAATTCATGTTGGAAGGGGGATAGATTTAGATGGAATGTGAGGGTGTCAAGTGGTAAAAGAAATACCGAAAAACGGGGATATACGGAGTTTTGGTCCTTATTCTTAGGGTTGGATCCGGACCATGAATGATAATAGTACTGGGGTGAGATATTTTGGTAAAAAGTTGCCCAGAAAGCATGCTTAAGTTCAAATAGATGACCGCAAAGTCTCTGACATTCAATCATTAAGATCTTTGCTAACCAATCGAAATGAAGGTTTTCCCGACAGTATTGCTCAAACAGAGACAGGAATCTGACGCTATAGGCAGAACACAGGCAGAGTGATTTCCAGGTCATCTCCTCCTGCAACCCATTCTTCAGAAAACATTCTATTGGAGGGTGGAGAAGGATGGGCTGCAACTCATCTGCATAAGTAATTATCAGATCCTTTGCCAGATTGGAAATCGGTGAAACCTGCACATACTGCAGGAAATCTTTTCGAATCTGATCCTGTCCAGGAAATTGAATGTTTGTATCTGAAGTCAATTCGACCGTACTTATGGAACTTAAGATCGAATTTTACGCCTGGTGATGAGGCTAATATTGTTTTTAAAGGGTGGCTTATTGATTC
>JAGQWZ010000678.1 GCA_020436835.1 Saprospiraceae bacterium
TGCATCATGCTGAATTAAATCAAGAGCAGGAATTTGCCCGAAAGGACGACTTCTTCAGCACCAAAGACGAACCCACTCATGATGAGTTGTGCTACCTCGAACAAGAGATTCTGCTGAATGCAATTAAAAACGACGTGGATTTGACCGACCATCTCAATGATGCAGTAAATAGTCTGCGTATTGTCCTGGCTGCCGATCAGTCCTTTAAAACAGGAAAAACGGTTACAATTAATCAATAATTATCTGTGCATCAGAACGTCTGCCAACTCTGGATTATGAGGTTTGACACCCAGGTCAAGTATTCAACAAATGATTGTTTATCGTATTAACAGGAGCCATGTCATGAAGTATCCCTTTTTTGTCCTGATTCTACTGATCTTATTCGCTTTTCCATCATTTAGTCAAAGCATAGAACGCGAAGGCATTACCCTGCGTAAAATTGCATCGCTACCGCAAAATCAAGCCCGGCCCGTCCGATTAAATAGACTACCTAATGGTCATTTGATTTATGGCACACTCAATGGCCAGATTTTCGAAGTCATCAATGGAAAAACAGAACTTTGGGCAGATGAGGCTGATCATCTACTCAGCTATTTGTCAAGTATGGATATACATGGAAACGATATGTATATCTGTGGATCCATTGTACAGCCTGGTGATTCTACGATGATAGGATATGTTTATAAAGGGAATATAAGTGACAAGACATGGAGATTACTTGCTGATTCTGATCCTTATTATCTGGGTCTGGGCTTCAATGACCATCGATTCAGTTCTCTGGTGGTCAGCTTAGACGGACTCGATGTATATGTACACAGTGGTACCAGAACGAACGCAGGAGAGATTCACTATCTCGAAGGAGTTAAAGGAACTGAAGGCTTGCGTGATCAGCCCCTGAGAGGTAAATTATTCCGTTTGCCAACAAGTGAAGATGACCCAATCCACCTGCCGGGTGATAGTGCTCTGCTTTACGAAAGTGGGTATATCTTTTCTGAAGGATTAAGGCATCTCTTCGCGATGGGATGGGGTACAGACGGTTATTTGTATGGAGCATCTAATTCCGACCGGAGAGATGTTGGTGAGGCTTTTTACCGTGTAACCCAGAACCGTCATTACGGCTTCCCCTGGTTGATTGGTGGCGAATTAAATCCTCTTCAGTATCCAGACTATGATATTTCTACAGACAATTTAGCAGGACCAACAATTAATAATCAGGGCTATTATGATGCAGATCCGGACTTTCCCATTATGCCCAATCTGGTCGACTTTGTGCAACCCTACCACAATGTGGGTCCAGATGCAGACAAATTCCGTGATAAACAAACTGGTGAGATTCTGGATGCCAGTGATTTAGGAATGACGGTAACCACATTCTCCGGCCATCGTAGTCCTACCGGATTAAAGTTTGACCACACCTTATCTCTTCCTTTCCCCTACACCGGAGACGGATTTTTAGTCTCATATGGCGGCGGCCTGGGCAATGATCGCAAGGATCTTTTACATCTCAAACTTCTCAACAAGGATAGTTTGAGTGCCACCACACTCATTAGTGGATTCAATAGCCTGCTTGATGTCTTTATTGACGCAGATACCTTGTATCTCCTTGAATCAGGGTCTTCGAATGGTTCAGGCAAAGCGATATATCAAGTCTCCTTTGACCAAATGGTGACGGATATAGAGGAAGAAAATCAAATCTCTCCGATAAAGATCATTCCAAATCCAACCTCTTCTAAAATTACCGTAGATATCACAGGGGAAGAATTCGTTAATCATATTGCACTCTTTAACCTACAGGGGCAGCAGCAAGAAATTGTTTATGATCGGAATACCAGTGAAGTTGACCTGTCGATTTTAAGTTCCGGGATTTATGTGGCCATGATTAAGTTTGATTCTGGGCAAATGATTACCAGACGCATAGTCAAGTTTTAGCTACTATTAATGGAAAAAAATCGATTGTATAAGGTTCGGATCTTTATTGAATTATTGCTGATTTTGAGTTCCTGGCTGCTTGCTCTCCGATCCAATGGCCAATCGCAGTCCGTTATTATTTTTGAAGATGAAACACAGTGCCTTAGGTATGTTAGTGACAGAGAGGGTAACCGAATTCCCGATTTCAGTCGCAGTGGTTACAAATTGGGAGAAGATTCCATACCTGAAATACCAACGGTAATCACTCTTCAAGCGGTAGCCGGTGACAATACTGAGCACATTCAGAAAGCTTTGGATAGTATTGCCTCTTTACCTTTGAATAGTCATGGTTGGCGTGGTTGTTTAATGCTGGCACCTGGCACTTACGAAGTTCATGGAACGATCCTGGTACGGGAAGATGGTATCGTTTTGAAAGGTGTATCAACGCCCGGTGATAGTAGTGTTTCAACCAGGATAGTGGGGATAGGCAATACCCCTCATCAGCGGAATTTGATACTTATTGGTGGTAAATCAGGTGCTTCATGGAGAAAAGAAATTCCCGGTTCCCGGACCAGGTTATTAAACAATTTTCTACCTGGTGGCAGTATGACTTTGCACGTAGAAAGCCTAGAAAATCTTCATCCAGGAACAAAGATCATAATCCATCATCCCAGTACCCTTGCATGGCTCGAATCCATTGACTTTGGGGGTACTGCAAATGACCCTGGATGGCAGCCCGGCGAAATTGATATCAGGTACAACCGTCAGATTTCTAAGATATTCCCGGAAGAATCTAAAATACTTTTGGATGCTCCTATTTTCGACCACCTGGATCGTTCCCTGTCCCAAACAGAAATTTATCGTTGGGATGACAGTGGAATTATCCGGAACTGCGGGATTGAAAACCTGGAAATAGTGATTAACACTTCAGGAGCAACTTCCGAAGATCATGTATGGACGGCAGTTCACATGCAGGGAGTTGAAGATTGTTGGGTTCGAAATGTGAAGGCTTTTCATTTTGGCTATGCTGCAGTGAATATGTCTGTTGCCAGCCGGATATCGGTAATTAATTGTCAGGGACTTTCACCTCATTCACTGCTCGAAGGGGCAAGGAGATACAACTTTGCTGTAAACAGCTTTGCAAACAATATTCTCTTCAGTAATTGTGTGGCTTCATCCGCACGGCATGCTTTCATTTCTAATGGGGCCAGTTCCGCGTCTGGAATCGTCTTTTATAATTGTCGATCCACTAATGATTATAATGCTTCAGAAGGTCATCGACGATGGAGTCAGGGATTACTTTTCGACAACACTGATTTCAACTCATCGCTCTCACAGAATGTATTGGGTCTGTATAATCGAGGATCTTATGGTACCGGACATGGCTGGGGTGCCGTGAACAGTGTTGCATGGAGGGTTTCTGCTTCGACGGGAAGTAATATTGTGATTCAAAAACCACCTCAAAGACAGAATTATGCGATCGCCTGCAGTGGCATGGTGTCGGGTACAGGACCATTTAATCAACCGGAAGGGTATATTGAATCATTTGAAAGCATTTTACCAACCTCTATTTTTGAGACTCAAAAAAAGTATTGGACCGAAAATGGACCGACATTGGATGCACCAGCAAGACTGGCTATAGAAGAATTAGATTCAGGATACATTAAATTGACCTGGGAGGATATCCCGGCCGGGGAATCGGCCTATTTGCTTGAATTTGGTACTGAGGAACAATTTTTTGAAAACGGGATACTATTATTGGCAAATTCAACCGAATACACCCTGCAGCTCATTGAGGAGTTATCCCGGATTAGATTTTTCAGGCTTGCAGCAAAAAATGAAAAATGTTTCTCCGCCTATTCAAATGTAGTGGCCAGGTCGAGTACTACCTCGAACCGGGTGAATCATTTACCTGGAATTAAGATATTTCCTAATCCTTCTCATGATTATCTCCACTTTGTGGCAGGTGAAAGTCTGCATTCCTGGGAAATTTTCGATTCCAGAGGAGAATCTCTTCTTGCCAAATCAACTAACTTTCAGGATACTGTGCGAATTCCACTTTCAGGATTCAGACCCGGTTTATATATTCTAATCCTGAAAGACAAATACTCGGTGATTGGTTATCAGAATTTTATTAAGATGTAAAATTCCAGAAGTTAAATTTATAACCTTATGAAGAAGCAATCTACACGTCGTCACTTCCTCGAATTATCCCTTCTATCTCCATCACTGCTTCTGTCGTCCATGAACTACGGTTGGAAAAAAAGCATCGATCCTCCGCTAAAAGAGCAAACAATATTAGAACGAAGCAACTTAAACAATCCGGTTATAATTAAAGATGTGGAACTCCTCCGGTATAGAGACAATTTTATTTGCCGGGTGAGGAGTGATCAAGGTGCAGAGGGTATTTCTGTCAGCAATAATATGCAGATGGTATCCTTATATCCTATTTTTACGGAACGGCTACAACCTTTCTTCGTCGGAAAGGATGCCCGGATGCTGGAAGCGCTCCTGGAAGAAGTGTACGTCTATCGGAGTAATTATAAATTGCAGAGTTTGGCCCTTTGGGTGCCTCTTGCCACGATCGAATTTGCCATTCTGGATCTGCTGGGTAACTTATCCAAATTACCTATCGCCAATCTAATTGGAGATAGACAGCGTGACAAAATAGCCGTCTACCAGGCAAATAATTATCGTGGAAAAACCGCGACAGAGTCCATCGAACTGATCAAGCAGGACGTTTATGGCAGCAATGCAAAAGCTTTAAAATTCAAGATCGGTGGCAGAATGAGCAAGAATGCGGATGATCCTCCCGGACGTACGGAAGCGCTAATCCCATTGATACGTAAGACCTTTGGTGATTCAATGACCATCTATGCCGATTCCAACGGATCTTACGACGTTAAAGAAGCGATCCGAATCGGACGTCTTTTGGAAGAATATAAAATAGATTTCTATGAAGAGCCGGTACCATTTGATTGGTACGAGGAGACAAAGGCAGTAGCAGATCAGCTGAATATTCCCGTAGCAGGGGGTGAACAAGAACCCAGTCTCCACCAATTTAAATGGTTAATTCAAAATGATGGGCTCGATATTGTGCAGCCAGATATTTTTTACTTCGGAGGAATGATCCGTTCATATAAAGTGGCCATGATGGCCAATGCCAGGAATAAAATGTGTGTTCCTCATATTTCAGGAAGCGGTTTGGGCTATCTCTATATGATGCATTTTGTATCCATCCTTCCCAATGCAGGGCCTTTTCATGAATTTAAAGGATTCAATCAGGAGATTCCTTTTGAATGTGAAACGTCTGACTTAAATAGTGACGGTGGAGAAATTAAAGTTCCCAGCGGTCCGGGATTGGGCATAAAGATCGATCCCGACTTTATCGCAAAGCATGTGAAGGTGAATTAGAGTGACGAATTTTTCGAATGACGATTGACGATTAGCGATTGACGAATTATTCCACATTATAAAATTCGTGATTCAAAGAACCCCAGTGGGGCGACATATTTGTAAGAGAAGTCGGGAACACCAGACAAAGCCCTCTAGGGGCGACACTTTAATGGGTGCAATCGACCCTGGACCGCACGGGTATAAATCAGCTTTTTAAGATAAAGTTGTACCCGCACTATGTTCTGGGTGGTATATCACCCCGGTGCGATCCTGGAGCGGGGTTGAACTTACTTGTCGCTCTACCTCTTGCCGTTAGTCCAGTTAAAATTGTATCGTTTGTAAGTCGGCTTTATACTTACCAAATAACTCAAATAGTTACTCGAATACTTGGTATTCTTGATAGAAGCCTCGCCTCTACCCTTAACTTCAGCCTTAACGATTGACGAATGACGTATAGCGAATAACGAATTGGGAATGATTAGCAATTAAGCACGGATCCTGAAGCCTCTGAGGATTCCCGAGCCGGACTTGCAAATCGTAGAATTGTTCGTGTGTGTATTCAACCCCGTTGGGGTTGGGTTTTTTCCACCCTTATTCCCCGGATTTCGCTACACTGCATCCGGGGTTACTTGAATTTCAACCCCTTCGGGGTTACGGCAGGAAATCTATTTCAGCTGAACGATTCAACAAGTTCCAGACTTCAAGCAA
>JAGQWZ010000679.1 GCA_020436835.1 Saprospiraceae bacterium
TATTTTCTCTGATAAGAAAATTATAATAATTTTCTTTTTGTGCATTCCATTCATACCGGTAAAGTCCATCATGGAGCCATAAGTAAAAATCCTTGGGAATTATTTTCTGTCCAATGCTACCAACCGCTCCACAGATGTCAAGAATCTGTTGGTACTTTCCGTTGCACTTTCGGTATAAAGTGATCTTGTTAACACAAGAACCCATTCCGGCATATTCAATTAAAATCATTTTAATTCCCTCCAGTAAATAGAATTGAGTCATCTCCCTCGTTGCCCAACAACGGTAGTGACCCCCATCCGGTCGATGACACGGTTCTATCAGATACATATCGTAATCACATACAGGCACACTGTCGCATAAACCCATCAGCCAGATGAGGTCTAGAATGGAGTCGGGGTGATATGCGTACTCGTCGGCGAAAGGATAATTGGTTAATTCATTTGATAATTGATTTATTTGTGGAATATTTTTCAACCCAATGATATCTCTTGAGTTAGATAATGTTGAGTTACAGCAATTGAATAGCAATACAAGAATTAATGAAGAAAGTATAAATTTTAGAGAACTATAATCAATCTTCATGCTTTTTCAAGTCGATATCCTATCTTCTTCAGTCGTTCTATATAGTCTGGAATTTCGGGAGTATTTTTCACCGCTCTTTTACCTTTGACCACTTGACGATCCTTATCTTTTTCCATTCCGGGTAATTGTGAATACGGTATCAGAAGTGGATGGAGTTTTTTAATAGCATCTTTTTTGGGTATCCTTGCATATCGCCAACCTGCTAACATCCGTTCGATCATCCAATGATTATGTTCTGCTTCAGCGAGAACTTCCGAATTTTTCACAAGTATCTGGCGAATTTGTGATGTCTTCTGAGCTGACAATGGCTTACCCTTTACAACTCTGAGACCGACAATTGAAACAATGTTTGGAATGCGGGCAGCCTGAGCCAGATTGGAGCCTTTTGTCTCATCATCAAGATCTTCCCAGGGTACGGCGAACGTATTGGTTTTTCTCTGTGTTGGACTTAATGCGCTTAACCAATCTTCGTGAAGCCCTTTTGCAAGTCTGGCGGCGGCATCCGCAAACTCATGTGACCTTTCACATATATTCCAAAAAATATCAGCATCAACATGCATATTCAAAAGTTGATGGCCAGGTATGTGGGAACGACGAGGTACCAAATCTTTGGCCGTCTCCTGCATGTAACGACAAATAAACTCTAGCGAACGGGATCCAGATTTATATTGCGGAATTTCCACCAAAGCATGAAGAATACCTTCATCGATTTCCAAAATCTCGCCCTTATTGAGTTTGAACTGAGATCGGATAAATAATGCTCGTCGAATCGGAAAACAAAGATCTGTTTCATCATTTTCCCATAGCTGTTGGCTACCTTCGAGTTTATAAACCTGGCGCTGGTTCGGTCCCAGTACATTGAGATATCCTGACAATCGTGATTTAAAGTCTGGTCCTTTCTTTAAGACAAAATCTGACCACTGTTGCTCTATATCGCGTCGAACGATTCGACTTATCCTCGGAGTTTTTAACGGTAAGATCTTATACGGATCGGGAGGACCAAAAGTTTCAAAAGTAGGGCTCGTGGCACCGGCAAATACAAATACGCATTTACCAATGGGATGTGTACTTTGCCCTTCTTGAAAGGCTCCATCTTGCATGGGTGCCAAAAGATACTGCAACCAATAATACCCTCGAGCATCGAACTCATCCCAGAAAACAAGGGGCATATTTCCTTTGAGCACCTGATCACGAACCCGGTGAAATGCACCATTGAGATCAGAAGCATCATTGAATTGTGACAAATTAAAGGTGAGAATATTTTCTTCCTTTAGACCTAATATTGACTTTGCAATTTGAGTTACTCCAAAAGACTTTCCTGCTCCGGGTGGGCCAAAGACACCAATACTCAACGGTCTCCCCTTTGCTCCACTATTTTGATAGTCCTTGATAAGTTTGCTTAAATTCCGTAAACTCTCAATTTCATGACGATCAACTGTTTGCAGATGGCCAAATTGTGCAACGGGAAAACGTTCTAGGGCATCAGGACCCAAGATGGCAACAGCATGAGCTGCCTCGAAATGCGGACGGGGTTTGGATCCTAATCTTGCGTGTACTTGCCATTCATCTAACATCATCCATGTACCCCTTTTGGATAGCTCCTTTGGGATTTTGACACTGACAAATCTTTCATCGGCGTGACGCACCTTCTTTCCAATTTGTGCAAAAGGAAAACCAGGCTCTTCATTTACCTCCATCTTGTAAGTTCCATCATCTTGTTCTTTCCTGATGAGAAGAGGACCATGCCCAATCCGGCGTAAGTCACGACTTGCACCCAAACCAGCTATGAGCGCGGATTCAAAATCTGGACTCTTACCCTCGGCCTTGCACAACTCTCGAACAATTGCCGCAGTAAAACAAGAAAGAAATCCAAAGACGGTCCCTTTTCCTTGTTCTAGCGCCCATTCACCCTCTGCCCTGATTGCGTCAAAAACAAGCATAGAGGAGCCTTGATTTGATCCGATCCTATTATCTATCCAGAAGGCCCCATCGGAACGGAATGTCACGATCAGATGATGTGCCTTTCTCAGGGGCTGCAAATATGGATTGGTCGAAAGTTCAGCCATTAAATCCTCAATAGTTTCTTCCCAAGAGAGACCACGATTGATTCTTACATCATGCTGCCGCAACATATCCACGGAAACGATGAGAACAAAATTTTCATTGATAGCATTGTTCAGAATTTTTTGCCATAATTCTCCTTCATTAATAGAGCCTGTCAATTTCATGACTATCCACTGCGGTTTCAGTTTATTGGCTTTCCCTTTGAAAGGCCAATGTTCGCTATACCTGGGCTCACGAAAACCTAATCCTGCATCATCAATCACCAAAATATCAGGATGACCTTGTAATGGTGTCGCCGGTCGATTGATAGCATGACTATGACCATCTGGGGTTTCATCAGAAGTTGCAATTGCTGTCTGATGCCCGTAACCCAGTGCTGGTTCCACCGCCCTCCAGACCTCATACTGTCTGGAAAGATTTTCCTTCGGATTAGCAATTTGTGGCTCCCATAGACAATATGCATGCGAAGTGGGAGGAAGAGCAAGGTAGTCGGAATGTAAGCCAAATTCTGTTTTCCAATCAATCAAATCACTTGTTGCGTGAACAATTAAATTCTCAAGTAAAAAAGAGCCGCCCCCCGTGTGAAAATAACGGAATCCACGTAGTTCCGAGGAGTCAGCGGTTTTGCGTTTTCCTGTATAGAAATTATGGTCACATATTGGATCACCTGTGACGAGGATTAACTTACTTTTTTTAGTCATTTTCCAGTGTTGTTTGTAACTACAAAAAAGGTTTCTATTGTTGCAACCTTCTCACCCCATTCTTCCCCACTCTTGCCAGCACCGATTCGATCTTCCTCACTGCATCCCGGTCATAATCTCGTATATCTTTTGTTATTTGCGACCAGGGCAGGATATACGGTGACTCTTTTTTCTTCGGATCACTTTGGGGGATATCCGCGTAAGTCCAGCCCGTCAATTGCCTCTCTGCCAGCCAGCGACGGTGTTCCAATTGGGCCAATATCTCCAACTCTTCCGGAGACAATTTGAATGAAGACCGGGGATCTTCGGAAGATACAATTTCACAGCCAATTGCCCGGAGTTTTACCGCAATATGATCGGCAGCCCTACGGTTTGAATCTTTATAGACCTCATCCAATTCCGGCCAAGGTTTATGTGCTTCTTTTTTTCCAAAATTTGGCTTTTTCATTTGATCCTGAAGATACTCCTCGTGTAGTGCCTTGGCCAGCTCGTCCAGGCTTTCTCCAAAGATTGCTTCTGTTTCACTCGTGTACTGGGGGAGACCATAGCTCCTAACTTTTGTTTCGTTTATTTTACTTAATTCGGTATCCGTTAGAAATGTGCGGGCAAATATCTGGCAATTACCGGAAGGAATCATTTTCTCTATTTGTTGGCTCAACATAAGATTTTGAGTCTTATTGCCGAAGCAAATCACAAACGTATTTAAGGTTTCGGGCTCTTTCAGAAATGGAAGTAAATGATTAATAAGTTGGGGACTGTCTCCTTCAGAGACGATATAATGTAGATCACAATATTCTTCAAAGTCGGGGTAACTCTCTAAAAATTCCGATTTGCGGTGTTCATTTTGCCGATCCACAACGATAATCCGGGGTTTGAGCCCATTGGCGTAATGACCGTTCATACCGGTTTCAAGAGCCAGAGCCTCCCCATTTTTACCAAAGCCAAAAATGAAAAGCTGTACTCTTGCTCTACTCCCAAAAGAAATACCTTCCTTAAAATCTAAGGGATTTTGCTGTAAGAAATGCCGGGCACAATTTTCAAATACATTAAATATTTTGAGGGTTATCGCGTCGTTCATATCTTTCACCCACGGATAGTCTTTCATGCTGTTGACAAACTCGGGTTGCTGCAGATGAAGAATACATTGCAGGTACTTTTTGCTGCTTTTTTTCTTTTCACATATTTTATAAATCTCCAGGCAGGATTCGATATTAACAGGATCTTCACCACTTACCAAATAAATATGGGAGGCCTGGTCCACCCTGGCTTTTTTCAATACTTGGGTAACCGTTGCATCTCCCGAGATTAAGTAACCCTTTTTATTTTTAATCTGA
>JAGQWZ010000680.1 GCA_020436835.1 Saprospiraceae bacterium
GCCACTTTCAGTTTGATTGAGGCACAGCAACTGGATGTCCAGGGCATTGCCAGGATTATTGGTTCCATCGAGCTTTCTCATCCCAACGACGAGACCTCCATGCACCTTGGCAGAGATGCCGGATCTCAAACAGTCTATCCCTATCAAAAGGGAAACGTTTTCATAGGCTATCATTCCGGTAGGCTTAACACCGATGGACAGGCAAACACTTTTCTTGGTTCGGAGACCGGTTCCAGTGGTGATGGGCAATCAAATACTTTCATTGGGTACCGGTCGGGAAAAGATAACAAAAGTGGGATCAATACTTTTGTTGGCGCTCGTGCAGGAGAACACAATACCAGTGGCCATACTAATACTTTCACCGGGTTTGCTGCCGGACAGCCAAATACCACAGGATCATACAACACCTTTTTCGGCGCCTTCGCCGGAGCAGGCAATAGTACGGGCACACGAAATACCGCCTTGGGTTACTATGCAACTGTCACTTCCCCCGGACTTATTAATGCTACGGCAATAGGCTATGAAGCAGAAGTGAATGCCAGTAACAAAATACGCCTGGGTGATATTAATGTGTCCGTGATCGAAGGTGAGGTGGCATTTAGTGCATCATCAGATAGAAGGCTCAAGGAACGGATCCTTCCTATACCATTTGGTTTAGAATTGATCCATAAATTAAATCCGGTCATTTACCATCGTAAATCCAATGACAAGGCAGATCTTGAAATGGGTCTGATCGCTCAGGATGTAGAATATGTTTTAAAAAATATGAATCAAGGTGATTTTGGAATGGTGCATCATATTCAAGATGGATTCTATTCTCTTCGTTATAATGACTTATTGGCACCTATGATCAAGGCCATTCAGGAATTATCAGAACGGGTTATTGAATTGGAGAAAAAACTGGAAAATGCAGGCATTAAAGATCATTACAACTCAAATACGGATCACTTGCATTAAATTTATTGGTAAAATTGAACAAAAAGTAAAAAAGGAATCATAGTTGAATCTGGTAGAACAAATAAAAAAAATCGGACCTGATGCGTTGAAACCTATTTATCTGGATTACAAACCCACTTTTATCAAGTCGATGCTCAGGTACACCAAGGATCTCGATCTTAGGATTGATGCATTTCATGAAGCCATGGTTTCCTTCTATGAATACTGCCTGGAAGGGAAATACGATGAAAATAAAAGTTCCCCCCAAACCCTGATCTATCTGATGGGCAGGGCCTATCTCCTAAACCGGTTAAAGAAAGAAAATAAGATAACTGCCCGTGAGGAGGATGGACTGGAATATCTGCAAAAAGGAATTAATTTGCATTTCGACATGACACTGGATTCATATGAAGCACAAATACACCAGGCCTTACAAAATTTAGGTGAAAAATGCCGGGAATTAATTCACCTGTTTTACTATCATAATTATAGCATTGATGCCATCATGCACCGTCTAAATTACAAGAACGAAAATGTGGTCAGTAGTCATAAAGCCAGGTGTATTAGTCAATTGAAACAAATAATGCAATCGAACAAAAATGCCACTAACTGAACGAGATCTTGAGCTGATTGAAAAACACCTCCGAGACCAACTGCAAGAAAATGAGAAGATCCTTTTCAGAGAAAAAATGCAGCATCCAGCCTTTCAGGAAGAACTGCAATTTCGTCAAAAATTGAAAAAAGCAGCAATGCACAGCGGCAGAGAACAACTGCACAGGAAATTTGAAGAATGGGACAAGGTAGAACCCAAAGGCAATCAGCCCCGTTTCACACGATCCTGGCTTAACCGAGCCGCAGCTATCCTACTAATATTTGCATCGGCAACAGTGATCTTCTGGGTGTTAAATATAAATACTCCCTCCAAGTTATATCGGGAATTTTATGAACCTTATGCCAATCTGCTCGATCCCCTGCAGAAAGGATCATCAACTCAATCAGCATCCATTTCTCAACTGTATGAACAAAAAAGGTATCAGGCTGTGCTAGAGCGATCTCCGCAGGACTCCCTCCAGCTCTTTTACTTTGGCCTGACTAAATTAGAGTTGAAGGAGACGTCTGATGCCATAGAGATCCTGGAGCAAATAAGGAAGGCCCCAGAAAACAGATTTTCACAAGCAGCAAGTTGGTACCTGGCTCTGGCCTATTTGCAGGATGGAAATAAAGAAGCCTCGAAAACGGTGTTGAATAACATCAGTGTTCAATCCGACCACTCCTTCCAAGATGCAGCGGCAGAATTGTTAAGTAAATTATAAAATCTAAAAAATATTTACTTGTCTGTTTACATTTTCATTTTTCAATTGAATAAAGGATAACAAATCAATGAAAAAATGCAACCGCATCTGTCAAATATACTGGAGGACATTAGTAAGCAGGTTACGGACCGGGAGATCGAGATACTGCAACTGATTTCGTTCGGATTTTCCACCGAGCGAATTGCTGACATGCTGTACATAAGCTTCGAAACAGTGCGGACACACCGGAAGAATTTGCTTCAAAAATTCAGGGCAAACAATGTTGCATTATTGATCAGGAGGGGATTTGAAAACGGTCTGATCTGTGCCCACCGCCAAAACCATTTTGACACTCTGAAGGAAAAACAGAATTGATTTTTTGATAAATGTTGGAAATTATGATAAAGTCTGCCAGAAGCAGACTTTATTTTTTTATTCATACATGAGTGACTGCTTCTAAAGTGGTCAACATCTTTTAGGATATTACCCAACGTTATAGTACTTTTAAAATCAGTCAAATGGTAGAAAATTTCCCATGGTTAACTTCGAACACAGTTCAATCACGAATGAATTATACACCCCTGATGGAATCACATGTTTATCATTAAAATCCTCAAATCTAAGGGGAAGAGGTGAGGTAACGATATACCTACCCCGAAATTGTCGCAGACAAAACAACCTGCCTTTCATTATCTTGTTACATGGAGTGTACGGAAGTCATTTCTCTTGGCTTTTCCAGGCTGGAGCCCATTTGGTACTGGAGAGAATGTTAAATGCAAATGCAGCACACCCTTTTATGCTGGTAATGCCTTCAGATGGCCTGATGGGAGACGGAACAGGCTATCTGCCACACAAGGAAGGCAATTACGAAAAATGGATCGTAGAGGATGTAATTGAGGCAATCAATTATCACTTCGATGAAATCACGGCTGATTCTTTGTCTTTCATTTCCGGCCTTTCCATGGGGGGATACGGAGCCCTGCGCCTGGGCATGATCTATCCCGATCTCTTCTCCGGAATTTCAGCTCATTCGGCAATCACCGACCTACAAGACTACCAGACATTTATTGATGAGGATTTTCACAATTATCTCAGTCCTGAGCTGATAGAAGGTGCTTCTATACTGGACATTGCCATTTTGAATCGTTCTCACCTTCCTCCCTTCCGTTTTGATTGTGGTGATCAAGACCGTCTGATTGAATCAAACCGGCGTCTGAACCGGCAATTGACCGATGCGGGAATTCCACACGACTATCGTGAATTTCCGGGTATACATAATTATGAATACTGGACAGAACACATCGCAGACAGTATTAGCTTTTTTTCGAAATTAATGCGTAAGAGGTCTTAAACGGCCGAGATTGGGAATCAAGCCTTCCACCTACTTGATCTTATTAATCCGAAACGTTCTTAAAACAAGAATAAGAGAGCCTAACACCAAAACAGAAGCCGCGATGAACGGAGCACCGGGAAAATAGACCGGAGCCCCATGATTGGTAAAATAATAGAAAAGACTGGTCATCATCACCGGTCCGATAATCGTCGTCACACTCACCATACTGGTCAGACCGCCCTGAAGTTCTCCCTGCTCACGGGGAGGCACCTGACCTGCCATAATGCC
>JAGQWZ010000681.1 GCA_020436835.1 Saprospiraceae bacterium
ATTATTAACACGGTATTTCAAACCGTGTTAAACGTATTGGAATATGATATGCCGGTTGACAAGGCAATCGAAGCCGTAAAGATTCATCACCAATGGTTACCGGACCGGATTCTCTATGAGAAAGACCTCTTTTCCGTAGATACGAAAAGAAATCTGGAACAGATGGGTCACCGGTTGGTACCGGTAAATTCTCTGGGATCACTAATGGGCATTGTCATTGACCAGGAAAACCGGATTCTGATCGGCGCATCCGATTCGTCCAGTTCGGACGGCAGGGCGGTGGGATATTGAAGTACGGATGCGTGAATACCAGCCCAATTAATCCCGGCCAGATAAAGGATTTTTTATTTCCATCAGATTGATTTCCTGAAGTTCCCGGCTCCGTTCAATATCCATCGCCGGCTTGTCCTCTGTTTCGATGGCAAGTTTGGTTGCCCATTTTTCACTGCTCTTATCCTTGATGTTCACCCAACCCACGATGTAAAGTCTGTCATTATCCGCCACATCCAATCCCTGGCAGTATCGGGGCCTTCGCCCATCGGAAAGTTCGATAGGACCGTGATCCGTATATTGACGCAGGGGTATATTGTAGGTGACAAGACGAAGTTCAGACTCGGCTGAGGTACCATCTGCATTCAATTTGCTATCGGGAGCGATATAATAGATCGTTTCCCCATCCTTCGATATTTCAAAGGCGAGTGAAGTATAATCGGTTCCTCCCGATTTTTTATTCGGTGCGGCCGGGATGCGGTCTAAGATTTCCAATTCTCCTGACTGCGGATCAAAAGAAACCAGCCAATCACTGTAGTACATGATCGCATAAAACTTCTGATATTTCGCATTCCATTTTACTGAGCGCCAGGCGATGCCAACAGAATAGTTGACCCCTTTCTTTCCCAGTGGTATGTTGAACATGGGATTTTTGAAATTTGGTTTCTCCAACGTGCTCACCTCGTCTTTTTGGTAATCATACACCTGAATGGTGCTGAACATCGAGTGCCAATAGACATTACCGGTGTTCGGATCGACGCCCAAAGAGCGGGGTCCTTGCTGTTCCGTTGGTGCAATGGCTTCCATCCATCGTTCCACCTTCCTGGTATCAATATCCAGGTAGAGAAAAGAATAACCTGGCCAGGTGACCGCGTATATCCGGTTTCGTACGGTATCCATACTCACAGCCACCAGACCTTCGTTTGGTGCGGCAACGCCGAAATCCTCGAATTTTCCGGTCTGCAGATCATAACTCATAAAATGACCACCGGGATAGGTTCGGTCGTAAGCCCCTGCATGGGTTCCAAACCAGAGCTTGCCTTTGTGTTCGTAAAGGTCGCAATGGACTTTTCCCTGATTAACTACTTTAGTTCGGTCTTCGCCCACGACGGTAGTCAGATCAGCCACATTTTCCACCGTGCCACTGCGAGGATCGTAGCGAAAAAGTTGTGCACCGGATTTCCGGTTATGCGAGCAGATTACATAGTAGACATTCCCATCCGACGCATAGGTGATACCATTATAATTGGAATCGCCATATAAGAAATTGCCATCAATCATTTTGGCCTTCACCGGTCCATCCTTATACACCGTGCTCGATGTGGGCTGGGCCAGACAAAATGTGTTGAATATGGTTAGCACTAAAAAAATCACGCCTTTAAAAACAGGTTTTCGGCCTTTATTTAAGAAAATCATTGGATCAATTTTATTTCGATAAAACAAGCAGAAATCTGGTGAATTTAATGAAGTTAACTAGAGCGGAGTGATCGGCCTCATCCGAGAGTCGTCTACCCAGTTGTTCTCCGAAATTGCTCATCAAGAAAGTTAATTCTAAACAGAAATCCACGAATCAGGCCCCTTTATTCCTTATCGTTAAGTTAAACGAATTATTCTTATAAAAGCCACGCCCTTCGCCCCTCGACCCGACGCTAAAGCTTTGTTCGACGGCGTCTGACTCCTATGTAAGGGGAGAACATGCCCTCCCGCGTATATCAATTCAACCTTGTACTTTCATTAACTTAACGACAATCCCTCTTTATTCAGAATTCTGCTTAATGAGGTGAGCTTGAATCCGGATCAGGGATCTTTAATACACCGGACTGAAGTGCCCGTCCTTTTATCTTCATAATAGTTGGTCACGGCTTCAGAAGTGGCGCCAAGGGCTTGAATATAGGCATCCCCGAAATTCCCGGCTGGTGTTCCCCACCAAAGTCCACTGATACCGAGAAAGTGAAAAGTACCGTTGAAGCTCCTCAGACCTCCGGGAAGGCCGCTGAAACCACTTTCGTTGGTCGCTCCGGTGTTTGGATCATTCCAATGTTTTAAGCCGGATTCTTTCATTTTACCTCCTGCCTGACTGGTACCACCGAGAAAGTTAATCAGCGTATTCCAATCCTCTGCAGTTGGGATATGCCAACCCACCGGGCAAAGTTTTCGTACGTCGGTCACTGCATACCAGTTGTAGAGTTTTCCATAATCAAGGTCCTTCTCAGTTGCATTTTCATACCAGGTGTATGCCCCACTATTGAGGGATGACCAGGTAGTATTGTCAAACACCTGTGGGATCGGATCACCATTTAAAAACTTCGAAGTTTTAAGATTTTCCTTCATCCAGGTTTGAGTTCCGATGATTACCGTGGTGTATCTATACCCATCCACATCGTACAATGGTCTTCCGGTCAGGGATACCCAGTATACCCCATTCCAGCCTTCAAAATCTTTTCCCGACCAGCGAATTGATCCAGGCGGATAAACCGGGTTGACATTCGTAAAGCCGGATCCACTGAAAGCATTCAATTGAATGCCCCCGTCAATCTCCGAGATCTGCCCATCCCCCCAGTCCACATCTCCTCTAAAAAAGACCCTGAATCCCTTGAGTTTGATCCAATAAAGACCGGTATATCCTTCAAAATCCGGATCATTCCAGCGGATGGTGCCCGGTACAGCAAGGGAATCTTCGACCATCCCAATCTTCAGTCCTCCGTCTACCGAAAGGCTCACCGGTTGAGATACCAATTTTACTTCCATCAGTAGGATTGCTAAGGTGGAAATAGTCAAATTGAGAAAATTCTTTTTCATGTTGTGAATCGTGTGAATCAAAATTGAGCCAATATTTTAAGCGCTTCCTAGCGGACACAGCGGACAGATAAAC
>JAGQWZ010000682.1 GCA_020436835.1 Saprospiraceae bacterium
ACAGATAGAATTGCGGACTAAAAATGCAGATACGGAAGTTGCAACGGAATTATTAAATTATCAAACTGCCAATGAAAGACTCCGGACCTTTATTGGAATGAAGGATAATATTGAATTTAATTTATTGGCTCCGGAAACACTAACTCAATATGATATCGATGCCAATACAGCCCTGGAATATGCCAGACGGTATCGCAGCCAAACCACTGATTTTCAGATCCGCCTTCTAGAGGCACGGATGAACATGGATCAGGCGCAGAAATCCGGAGGGGTCAATGTCAACCTGAGTGGCTCATTTGGTTTATCCCAGACTGGGCCCACCTTTTTGGACGCTTATCGCAATCCAATCGACCAGGAGCAATTATCCTTGTCATTGGAGATACCGATCGCCGACTGGGGGAAAAACCGGTCAGAAAGAGAAATCGCAAAATCCAATCTGGAGCTCACCCAACGCACCATCGAGCTGGACAATGTAAATTTTGAGCGGCAGGTCATTTTGCGGGTTCAACAGTTTGAACTGAAGCGTTCTCAGCTCGCCCTGTCCCGGCGGGCAGCTGATGTGGCAGAAAAGAGGGTTGACATTGCGAAGAGCCGTTATCAAATTGGAAAGATCGACGTGACCGAGTTGAACATTGCTCTCGATGAGTACGAAACTGCCCGGCGGGGATATTACCAGGCACTGTGGGCTCTATGGACTGCGCACTATGAAATCAGAAATCTAACCTTATATGATTTCGTTACTCGTCAAACCCTGGCAGATGAGAATGTAAATGTCGATCAGTTTTAAGCAGATTATTATTTAGTCAAAAAGGGATTTTCCTTCACCCGGTGGTACCACGCCCAGATGCTTGTAAGCCCGGTCAGTCGCCTGTCGGCCCCGGGGGGTGCGATGGATATAGCCTTCCATGATCAAAAAGGGTTCATGTACTTCCTCGATCGTACCGGCATCTTCTCCCACTGCCGTGGCAATGGTGGTTAGTCCGACCGGTCCGCCTTTAAATTTATGGACAATCGTGTCCAGTATCCGGTTATCCATTTCATCCAAACCGCTTTCATCTACATTTAGCGCCTCCAGTCCATATTTGGAAATTTCGAGGCCAATGGTGCCGTCTCCCTTTATTTGAGCGAAATCCCTGACCCGGCGAAGTAGCGCATTGGCAATCCTTGGAGTACCCCGGCTCCTGCGGGCTATCTCGGCGGCTCCGTCATCGGTAATCGGAATTTCGAGAATAGCTGCTGATCTTTTTACAATACCCTGAAGGGTCTTTGAATCATAATAATCCAGCAGACAGTTGATTCCAAATCTAGCCCGCATCGGAGGCGTCAGTAATCCCATACGGGTTGTCGCACCAATTAAAGTAAACGGATTAAGGGTCAGTTGTATGGATCGTGCATTAGGACCACTATCGATCATGATGTCAATGCGATAGTCTTCCATAGCAGAGTACAGATATTCTTCTACGACATTGTTCAGGCGGTGAATCTCATCGATAAATAGTACATCATTTTCTTCAAGATTGGTCAGTAGTCCGGCCAGGTCGCCCGGTTTTTCAAGCACCGGTCCGGAGCTAAGTTTTAAGTTTGCCCCAAGTTCGTTAGCGATAATATGGGAAAGTGTGGTTTTTCCCAGGCCCGGAGGTCCATGCAACAGGACATGATCCAGTGCTTCACCCCGAAGCTTTGCCGCCTGCACGAAGACCTTCAGATTTTCAACAATCTTGGGTTGACCCGAAAATTCTGAAAACTCGCGCGGTCGCAGCGCCTTTTCAACCTGGTTCTCCTCCGGGCTCTGAAATTCGTTGGTAGGATCAAGAAAGGGATTAGACATGATGCATTGACGAATTTATAAATGACACATAAAACCGATGATGAATGGCGAAGGTACGAACGCTACACATTAAATTCCGTAAATCGCCATGGATATCATTTGGTGCAAATGCGTAAAAGGTTAAACTGGTGATTACCGGATACTTACTTTCCCATAATTCTCATACTAAAAGCGGTTTCCACCATCGTTAGGTCAGACAGAGGCAGATCGGAAAGCTGTTCCGTCCGCCCCAAAAGGCGGTATATCACCACCGGCGCGATTGAAGGCAAAGAACATATTATTACAAAATCTTATATGTTTGGCAAAATAAATAAATTCTTACTTTTGCACTGCTTTAAAAAAGGCATTTGATATGCCTTTCTTTTCCCACAGATAAAATCTTAAATATAAATCAATGGAAGGTGCAAAAATTACGATCGAAAATGGCAAATTACAGGTCCCTGATAATCCAATCGTACCGTTTATAGAAGGTGATGGAATCGGACCAGATATATGGGCATCCGCTGTACGGGTTTTTGATGCTGCCGTGGAGAAAGCATATGGAGGTGATCGTAAAATAGTCTGGAAAGAAGTGCTTTGTGGTCAGAAGGCTTTTGATCAGACGGGTGAGTGGCTACCGGAACAAACTTTAAATGATATTGAAGAGTATCTCGTGGCCATTAAGGGACCACTTACGACCCCGGTGGGCGGAGGTATTCGTTCTCTGAACGTTGCCCTGCGGCAGAAACTGGATTTGTATGCCTGCGTTCGGCCGGTTCGATGGTTTAACGGAGTTCCCAGTCCTGTCAAGCAACCCGACCTGGTAGATATGGTGATTTTCCGGGAGAATACCGAAGACATCTATGCCGGGATTGAGTACAACAATGGTACCCCGGAAGTCGACAAGTTAAAACGTTTCCTCATTGATGAGATGGGCGTGACACAAATTCGCTTTCCGGATACGGTCTCACTTGGCATCAAACCGGTTTCTGTGGAAGGAACGGAGCGATTGGTGCGAGCTGCGATCCAGTATGCCGTCGATCAGAAAAGGCCGAGTGTGACTCTGGTACACAAGGGCAACATTATGAAATTTACCGAGGGTAAATTTAAGGAATGGGGTTATGCCCTGGCCGAGCGTGAATTTGGTGATAAGGTATTTACCTGGGCACAGTATGATCGTATTGCTGCGGAGCAGGGTAATCAGGCTGCCGCTGAAGCCCAGAAGAAAGCCCTGGCAGGTGGCGCCATCCTGGTTAAGGATGTCATAGCAGACGCCTTCCTGCAACAGATTTTACTCCGGCCGGCAGAGTATGAAGTGATCGCCACCTTAAATTTGAATGGAGACTATATTTCGGATGCTTTGGCTGCAGCGGTTGGGGGAATAGGAATTGCACCCGGAGCAAATATCAACTATTCTACCGGTATGGCCATCTTCGAGGCTACCCATGGTACGGCACCGAAATATGCCGGTTTGGATAAGGTAAATCCAAGTTCTGTGATCCTTTCCGGAGTGATGATGCTTGAATACATGGGATGGAAGGAAGCCGGTGATTTAATAATCAAAGGCATCGAAGGATCCATATCGAAGAAGCGGGTTACTTACGATTTCGAGCGATTAATGGATGGAGCTACTTTACTTAAGTGCTCTGAGTTTGGCACTGAGATCATTGCCAATATGTGATACAATGT
>JAGQWZ010000683.1 GCA_020436835.1 Saprospiraceae bacterium
GGAGCAACGAAGCGGATTTATTGGCAATGATATCACCCATATATGTAGACTCCAGCGCAGCCATGGGAGGAAATGGTGTAAGCTGGGCAACCGCATTCAAACACTTGCAAGATGCATTGACCCTGGCCTCAACCAAGACGGGGACGGTTGAGATATGGGTTGCGAAAGGCACCTACTTTCCGGATAAAGATGAAGGAGGAAATTATACGGAAGATGATCCGAATGCTGCCTTTACCCTGCTAAACGATGTTGAAATCTATGGAGGTTTTAAAAATAACGCTGTAAACAGGAGTGACCGTAACTGGATTAATCAACCTACAATTCTTAGTGGTGAAATTGCCTCAGCGGTCAGAAGTTACCATGTGGTCGAAAACATCTTTACGTCGGGTCAACCCTTGACCAGTACAGCCATACTCGATGGGTTTATTTTAACGAAAGGAAATGCAGGTGCTGCCGGTGAAGATGGAGGTGGTATGTACAATGCGTACAGCTCACCGGTGATAAGAAACTGTCATTTTGTTGGAAATACGGGGATCAACGGCGGCGCTGTCTACAATCAATTTGGTGCACCTTATTTTGAGAACTGCCTGTTCACTTCGAATAGATGTAATTTCACCGCTGAAGGCTGTGCCATTTATAACTTTCGTTGTGCGGCTCAAATTGTCAATTCTACTTTTACCCAAAATAAATTAGCCGGCAATAATAAGGCTTGCATCTATAATAATGACAGTGACATCAATCTTTACAATACCATTTTATGGAATAATGATGTAGAAATTTTTAATGATGCCGGTGCGAATCCAGTTGTTTCACATTGCCTGATCGAAGGTGGTTACACCGGTGGAACCAATATTGTGACCAGTAATCCACTATTTCGAGATGAGGTTGATGATTTTCAATTAAAATTATGTTCACCGGCGATCAACACAGGTCTCAATGCATTATCAATGTCGACCACAGACTATGCAGGAGTGGATAGGATTTTATACGATCAGGTGGACATTGGTGCATACGAATATGTGACCGACCGTTTCTATGTAGATCAGGATGCCACCATGGGATCCCAGGATGGCAGTTCCTGGGATGATGCATTTATATACCTGCAGGATGCCCTTTTTCTGTTGGAGCAATGTGGCACGCCTGCAGAAATCTGGATAGCAGAAGGAACCTATTATCCGGACAAAGGACTTGGTCAAACTAATAATGACCGTTCATCTAGCTTTAAGATGCTGGAGCATGTCAAAATTTATGGAGGGTTTGCAGGGACAGAAACTTCCATAAATCAACGGACGGGTACAAATCAGGTTACGTTGAGTGGGGATATTGATGGTAATAATGGAAATACGGATGGGAACATCGGAGGAAATGCTCTGCACGTCATCTATAATGATTATACCGCTGGAAATACCTTGAGTTCTTCTGCACTATTAGATCAAGTCAGTGTGGGGTATGGATACGCTGATAATACAAGTGGTGCAGGGATTTACAACCTGTACGCAAGTCCAACATTTAATAACGTTATTATTTTCAATAATAAAACTGAAATAGTGGGAGGGGGTATGTACTGTGAAAATAGTAGCCCCACATTTCTGAATTGTGCCTTTAATATTAATCGGGCGAAAAGGCAGGGTGGGGGACTATATTTTCGCAATGGGACAGCTACGGTCTCGAATACTCAATTTGTAGGGAATGTGGCGGAGGAAACGGATCCACTCAATGAAATGGTTACTTCCGGAGGTGCCATATTTGCAGTCGATTATAACTTCAATATGAATTCCTGCCTGTTCTATCAGAACGAAGCGATCTCCGATGCAGGATCGGAAGGTGGTGCTATCATATTTAAGGACTATACGATTTTGGGGGCTATACAATTTAATGACTGTGACTTTATTGAAAATGTAGCCCGTGATGGTGCGGCCATATTCGATCCACAATCCGGGAGCGTATTTAATAATTGTAATTTTCTCCGCAATCAGACTACCCCTATTGCATCTTTGCCAAATGGCATCACCTTTAGCGGTGGAGCAATTTACATCTTAGATCAGGATCCGACTTTTAATGACTGCAATTTTGAAGATAACACCGCCCAAGGCAGAGGAGGTGCTGTTTATAATAAAGAGGGTAGCCCGGAGTTCAATGGTTGTTTATTCGAGAGTAATAGGGGGTACCCCTTTAACGGAGACGATTATTTAAAAGGAGAAGGTGGTGCTATCTACGCAGGCCCGGGTAGTGGTGGTAGTGCTACCAATTGTTCATTTTTCAGGAATGAATCTTCAAATCATGGAGGGGCAATCTATCTGGAGAGCATCAGTAGTCTCGATGTTAATAATTGTGAATTTCTGGACAACCGGGCTGAATATAGAGGCTGGGCGGTTGCATGTGAAGCTTCCTATCCAGAATTTATTAATTGCACTTTTGCAAATCATAGTTTTACCGCTAGAGAAACCCTCTATAATCTGACTGGAGCCAATCCGGTTTTGACAAATTGTATTTTATGGAATCATATGTCACCATTTTATGAAGTAGGGGGAGGTAGTGTAGTAGATCATTGTTTAATTCAAGGGGGATATTCGCTGGGTACAAACATTATTGATATGGATCCATTATTTGTGGATCTGGCGTCAGATGATTTAAGCCTCCAGGTTTGTTCCCCTGCTATTGATGCCGGGCTTAATGCAGCCAATGGAGAATCTTTAGATATCATAGGAAATACCCGGATTTTTGATGCCGGAGCTACGGGAACGGCGACGATAGATTTGGGTGCATATGAGTTTTCGGAGTTAATTGGTAATCAGTGCAATTGTCCATCCATTTTAAAGCTCATCTCTACCCTGACCACCGGAAGTTATCTGGCGGGATCGGAAATTAATGTCTGTACCGATGTGACGGCGGGAGCTTCTGTAGTACTCGATGCCCCCTTGGTTAATTTTGAATTTCCGTTTCAAATACCGGTGGGCGGTACCCTGACGGTTGCTTCTAATGGGTGTAATTAAGAGATTTCCAATTTTAAGTTTTTAATTGAAGTTTTCTTTATGGTCGGTACACATATTGAGGCTTTGTTTGGTACGCCGATATGATTTTGTGTCCATGATCTATATCTCCTATTTCATAGAGCACATAATCCGGGCTCTGGCAGTTTCCCATTGACACGGGGTGCGATTCAGTAGATGATGTAAGATCTGAAAGAGCTTACGAGTAGTATTCCAATTTATCCCTAAGTACTCGATTAGTTGTAGCTGCGTGCAATCCATAATACCTGGCTTTCTGAAAACCGGGAGGAATGACATCATGTAAAAATGTGATCGATGGCCACCATAGGAGACAATACTTTTAAAGCCTTTAGTGCAGCTTGGTTTGGTTCCTGTAGCCGGTAATTCCAGTAAATTATTTCTACGCTTTGCTGATCTGCCAAATATTTAAATAGTTTCTTACAAATGGCTGCCCGGTTGATACACCCGATGAGCTACTTTTGATTTGACACATTCCGTCCGCTTGCTTTTAACTATCATTTTTTATTGGTAAATGCTGTTTCAGGAATTCGAGTATCGGTCCAAAATTTCTGGTAAATTCGGCATGGCCTCCATTCAGTTCTATGTGTTCATAAAAATGCTGAAAATTGTTCTCTTCAAGTCTTTTCACCATACTGTTACACATCAAAGTAGAAGGCCAAACTTCATCTTGAGAAGCTGAAATGAATTGGATAGGTGCCTTTATCCTTTCAACTTTTATTTCAGATTTAATAGTGGCCTTTTGGTTCTGAATCATCCTGCTGAAACCAGCGAAGAAATCTCCATTGTTTATCAGTTCCAAAGATTCGTCCGATGCGGAAATCCACGGGATTTCTTCCTCTTTAAATGTCCAGGAGGAAGTTTCACCCCATCCATACCTTGCCGGCAGGGACACATTAGACGGCACCATTGCCATCACTGCATCAATCTCATTAAATCTTGACGCCAGATTAAGAACAAGTTCACCACCTCTTGACCCTCCGA
>JAGQWZ010000684.1 GCA_020436835.1 Saprospiraceae bacterium
ATATACCATGGTAGCCTTAGCAATATCGGGAGCGATACTCGGTGCCTGGCGGAAGTATGCAGGTTGATTCTCGATCGACGTTATCGGACGTGTCAGGAAGATTTACTGCTTTTTTCTTGCAGGTCCCTTGCAGTGAACATTGTAAGCTAAATACATCCGGCTATGACCGGTCATTTTCATATCGCTGGGAAATAAAATCACTTACCATTTCATAGATTTTCTTTTCCAGCGGCATTTCTGAGAGGAATTGCATATGCTTGTTCATGACCGTGGTATCACCCCGTTTGGCTGGTCCGGTCTGCGAAAATTTGGGTCCATTGCGCAGAGCCTTGTCAAATGTTTCCCTGATTAAGGGATGCAGAAGTGAAAAATCGAGATTGCGCTCTTCACATATTTGCTGGCTGATGGTCATGGCTGCATTGGAGAAATTGCAGGCAAATACAGCTGAGACGTGCAACGCAAATCGCTGTTCGTCGCTTATAATATGATTATTTCTACTTAGTTGCTTGGTGATATGGCTAAGTCGCTTCTCCGTAGATTCATCAGAAGCAGTAAGAAAAATCGGCAGGTCTTTCCAGTCAATGGATTTATTCTTTGAGAAAGTCTGTAGGGGATAAATGACACCATATTTTCGGGAAACTTTTTCAAAAACAGTGGAAGGTACACTTCCTGCTGTATGTACCAGGATCCGGTTATCGGGTATGTCCAATTCATTGAGAATATTCAGGAGGGCGTCGTCTCCAACCGCAAAAATCAGGATGTCAAAATTTGTCTTTAATCTGGAAAGTTCATCTGAGTGGTCCGCTCGAACCTGCATTGCCAGATTTTTTGCGTGGGATTTATCTTTGCTGATTATCTGCTGAATATTAACTCCGCTGATTTTATTGAGAGCGGTGGCCAGATGGGTGGCGACGTTACCTGACCCGATAAAGCTGATTTTCATTGTTTTGTCTTTCTACTAATTTAATTTCGAAAATAAATTATTTTATTTTTTGTTGAATTTTTGATTTTGACTCAGCCAGACTCCACGGTGTCTAGAGGTCCCTTCTCCATCTTCTCGCCATTCCCAGGAGCATGCCCCCCATCATTAAGGTAGTACCCAGCCAAAATAAATTAATTCCCGGAAATTCGATGGCTTCTAATACGATAAAATCCTCCCTTGGAGCATTCAGGGCAACCTCCAAAGGAAAATCGATTTGTTGAACATTTGATTTTGCAACCATTAGATCCAGCAGTTCGGTCGATGGATCAATCGATGCAAACCGCAAGGTCAATCCAATTTTCGGGATGAAATCCTTCACCATAAAAGTGCGATTGTCCCGGATGAGAAAAATTGGCTTCGCTGTAAATAGCGCTCCTTCCGGATCTTCAATCTGCATGATTGCAGCAACAGCTATATCTCCCTCCTGAGGAATATAGCCAGGATTCAACGGCTCTTTGTCAAATCCAGTAAGCGTTATTTTGTAATCGTCAAAATAGAAGACGTCACCCAACTGTTGCCGATAGGTTTCATAACTCAGGGCCTGCTCATCCGGGTATAGCCGGTGAATCCCTTCTTCACCCAACCGGACCCGTACTCCCAGATCATCATAATCATCAAAGTAGCTATAAATATAACGTTGCTGTTTGATGGCCAGGACCGGTCGAACGACTTTCGCCGTGTGAATGCTGTCCCAGACCATCACTTCAGCTCCGAATACAATATCACCGTCTTCTCTTTGATAGTCTTTGTGAACAGGATCAGTAAGTACGTTTAGGAGAGAAATGTATTTACCATCGAGTTGGATGGTATCTCCCAATTTAAGCGTGATCGTCTGGTAATCTAAATTCTGGTCCTCTTCCTGTGCCGATTCAAGACTGATGTGCCTCGAAGGAGCAGCTGTAATGTGTGTGAATATATCCTTGGTCAGATATCTTTTAGTGGATGGATTGGGATTAACCATCTCTGTTTTTTCAGCATTGTAGGTGAGATACGGATTCAACTCGAAACTCTCCCTGATGGTCTGATCATCTTCTGCCAGACGGTCGAATTTAATATTATATACTCTCTCATGCCCTACCATGGTATCAGATACGTAAGTAGCCAGGAACCCGCCCATAAACAGGGGTTCACCCTTTACCAGATAGACGTTTTTATGCAGTCGATCATCATTGTCGCTGAAAATTCCCCGCATGGCAAAAGCGTTATTCGAGATATAGTTTTTATTGATGCCCGAGGCTAAAACACCGAGGATCATGATTCCAAAACCCATATGCGATAAAACGGATGCCGCCGCTTTCATTCTTAGTTTAAGGAAAGACACAAAGTAGTGCAGGTTTGAAACGACCGCAAAAACGGCACTGAAAATGAGGGTCAAATAAATAGCAGAATCGCTTTTAATCCAGAAATTGAGCAGGATAGTGAATATCAGGCTCGCTCCGCCGCTGAAGGCCATATTCTTTGCGAACGCTGATTTCTTCTCAGACCACCGGCTCCCTTTGTAGATTAAAAACTGGCTCACACCACTTAGCAGACCAATTAATAATGCGATCCAAATCTGATATTTATTGTAATGTGCAATCGGATCTGCGGGTGAAGCTTTATGCCAACTAGTGAGATCCTGGCCGATGATGCTGCCCCATGCATCTATCAGTTTATTTAATACCGGTAGGGACGTAGTAAAAATGATTAATCCTGACGAAAACAGAAGTACAAGGGATCCAATAAACATCCAGAATTCTCTGGAGGATATTGATTCTTCTTTCTCAGGTTCCTGTACTTCTTTCCTCCTTTTCAAATATAAAGCCCCTGGAAGGAGGATGAAAACGACCATAAACAGGATTAATTGCAACTCCAGCCCCATCTCTGTAAAGGCATGGACCGAACTATCACCGAGTATTCCACTTCTGGTAAGAAACGTAGAATACAGAACAAAAAAGAAAGCAAGGCTGTAAAACAGAAACGTTCCCTTGATTGAGTGGCCGGTACTGCGGGCAACCAGATTAGTATGTATACCTCCAATAAGGATAAGCCAGGGTACTAATGAGGCATTCTCCACTGGATCCCAGGCCCAATATCCCCCAAAACTAAGCGCTTCATAAGCCCATGCACCTCCCATGACGATGCCGGTGCCCAGGATCGCTCCACTAAACAAAGTCCAGGGTAGTACTGGCTTCAACCATTCTGAGTAGTTTTTTGTCCAGAATCCGGCAATAGCATAGCAAAAAGGGATAGTAACGGAAGCAAATCCGAGAAAGAGAGTAGGAGGGTGAATGATCATCCAATAGTTTTGCAGAAGAGGATTCAGTCCCTTTCCTTCAATCATTGCCAGGTAATTGGCATTGGTAAAAATGGGTAAACCTGTCATCCCATCGCTTTCGCGCAAAAGGTTAAAAGGGGTCACTCCCAGTCTGAATTCAGGCAAGAAGTAAATGCCCAATATCATCGAAATGAGAAATACCTGAACGGTCGATAGAACCGTCAAGGTTGAAGTTTCCCACTTGCGACCTACCCTGATAAGAACAAATCCCAGAATAACATGCCAGAATATCCACAGTAAGAAACTGCCTTGTTGTCCTTCCCAGAAAGCGGGAAATAGATATTTTAACGGTAGATAGTCTGCAACGTGTGACCAAACATAGTCGTATTCGTAATACTTATTGACCATCATGTAAAAGATGGTTCCGATGGCACTGAATACGGCCAGCCCCTGCACGATAAATGCACTTCTACCAATGCGCTTCCACTTCAGTGACTCATCTTCTTTCTCCCGGCGCCTGGTAGCGAAGTAGTACGCAACACTCGAAAGAATTGCACTTACAAAAGCTAATATTAGAAGAAAGTGACCCAGCCTGCCAGGAAGCAGGTGCTCACCTATGTAATTTATATCCTGCATGAAAGTCTAGATGTCAGATCGCACAGATATTTCTTCATCCTTGTATTTTGAAGGACACTTCATTAACAGATCACTGGCGATAAAGTTCCCTTGATTCATTTTACCGGTTACCACGATTTGTTCACTCATTTCAAAATCCTGGGGCTTAGCATCATTCAGGATCACCTTGACCTCACGGCCATCTGCATCTTTAACAAAGAAGGAGAAATAATTAGGATCAGTGGCAGGATCATAATACATCTCTTTGTCTTTAGCTAAGGTGCCTACCACTTTGACCGATTGGTGGCTATTCTCTGCCTGGTCAAAGGTAGCATAGGAACTCATGTCTTTTGAGGCGGACAGCAAAAGTGTTACCGCAGCAATAATCATGATCAGACTAATGATATGTATTTTTTTTATGCCTTTCATCGTTCATCTTCTATAACGTTACAAAATTACAAATAGATCAAGAATATTGCACATCAATAAATTTTGTTTTTTTATACTATTGTCTTTCAGTTAATTAAATATATCTTTATTATATAATAAATGTTGGTATGGCAGAAATCAGGGACAAGACATCAATCGAGCCGGTTTTAGGGAGTGTAATCTCAGAAGAGAAGCGGGTGGAGGAACGCGAACCGGTGGTGATGATCAAGAATGCAGATATCTATCAGGATAGCCATCTTGTCTTGCACCAGGTAAATCTCGATCTGGAGCCCGGCGCTTTTATATACCTGATTGGCAAGACCGGCAGCGGGAAATCCTCACTTTTGAAAACGCTCTACGGTGCTCTGCCCCTGGTACAAGGTGAAGGCGTGGTGGCAGGTTTCGATCTGCGAAAGATCCGGAAAAAGCACCTGTTCAAACTGAGGCGCCGGTTGGGCATGGTTTTTCAGGACTTCAATCTACTGTACGATCGTACCATGGAGGATAATCTACTATTTGTGCTTGAGGCAACCGGTTGGAAGGATAAGTCGAGGAAAGTAAAGAGAATAGATGAAGTG
>JAGQWZ010000685.1 GCA_020436835.1 Saprospiraceae bacterium
GTCGTCTGTAAGTCGGCGAATATAGATTCACCTCTCTCCAGGGTGGCCATCATCAAATGTCAAGTGCCAAAGGACCAACTCCGGAAGAACCCCTACACTATGCTCTTTGCCCCCGGCTCTATGCCCAAGCACCTTTATTGTTATATATTGGTATTTCAAACTCCGGCGTGCAACTAAAAGTGAACCGAATAAAATGAAAGCTAAACTACTTAATCTGGGCCTCATTGTTTCGTCGTTGATTGGCTATCTGGAATGGGCTGGAGATAACCATATGTTTCTTTTTCAGGGAGAAATTGATGTGGTGGGAAAGCTCTTTACGGATCCTGCTTCAGTTGCTCACCCCTTTACCATACTGCCTCTGGTCGGACAGATACTGCTGCTGATCACGCTGTTTCAAAAGGAACCAAATAAGCTGTTAACTTTTCTTGGCCTGGGCTCGATCGGAGTCCTATTGGCCACTGTTTTGCTGGTGGGAATTTTAGCTTTAAATATCAAGATAATTGCTTCGATCACTCCCTTTTTCCTCATATCCTACCTGGTAATCCGCCAATTCAGAAGAGAAGCCCTGGCTCAACAGTAGGTCTGGAGGTCTCATTTACTTTCCATCTTTGACTTGAAGATAAATTGTTTTCTATTGCAAATAATGTTGCATTAACGAGCACGAATGGCGCATCGGTAGTGAAAAGCTTCATTTTTAGGAGAAATTGCAACAAATCTGCAAATCCGGTTAAGGTCTGCGATTCATATTTGCAGCATATCTATTAATGAATCGAAAAAAAATCAGAAAAATGAAAAATGGAATTATTGCCTTCTTTTTGATATCAAGCCACTCCGGTTTAGTTGCTCAGAATCAGGTGGATGAACAGGCCATCCGGGATATTGTAAGCGACATCGCTACCGCCTGGACAAATGGAGACGGACCGGGTTTTGCTGAACATTTTGCCGAAGATCATGATTTCTTTGTGTGGAATGGCATTTATATGACCGGACTATCAAAGTCTCAAAATGCCGAAAACCATCAGCGGATTTTCGATACGATGTACAAAGACACCAAACACTATGCGGTAATTGATAAGATCCGTTTCGTCACCGAAGATGTCGCAGTGCTTACTACGATGAGTGCGGTAGTTCCAAAGTCGGCACCTGCCCCCGAACACCCTCAGGTCCTATGGTCGGCCACCCTGGTTAAAAATTCAGGTAAATGGGAGATCGTTTCTTTTCACAATGCAGATATCGAGATTTTAGATACCGCAGATTCCAGGGCAAATGCCCCGTTTCCAGTGGAAGTCATGTTCGAAAAATGGTATTCTGCTAGTTTATAGTTGCACCTGAGGATTGGAAAATGTGGAAATACTGGCAAATCAAATGGCCTAACCCGGGTCTGGGGAACACCCACCGGGTTAGGTTTCCGGCTGCTGATCCTTGCCAAAACTACTTATAAAATTGCTCCGCCTTCTTTGAAAAAGACCTATTCTCTAAAAAAGTAGGTTCATATTGTCTAAATTTCCTTTCAGACTGAACGTATGAACATTATTGAAACCAGGAGGCTTAGGTTGGTTCCGGTTGTAAGGACGGATATAGCAGACATACACCAAATGAATTCAATTCCCGATGTGGCCAGGTTTAACACGATAGGCATCCCCGGGAATATTGAGGTCACTGAAAAAATGTTAGAAAAGCTCTTTGATGAAAAGCAGTCTTCAACCCGGGGATGGACAATACGTAGACAATTCGATGATCAATTCATTGGTGTGATTGGTATGAATTTGGCCGCCGAGAGATTTAGGATGGCGGAGATGCACTACAGTCTTCTACCGGATTACTGGGGACAAGGATATGCTACAGAGGCAGTTCGAGGTCTCATCGGATATGCATTTGAGGAATTAGGCCTGCACCGATTGGAAGCGGGAGTGGCTACTGGCAACCTGGCCTCCATCCGGGTTCTTGAAAAAGCGGGAATGACCAGAGAGGGTCTGAAAAGAAAGATCCTTCCAATCCGTGGCACCTGGGTGGACAATTTTCATTATGCGATCCTGGATGAAGATGAGAGAGACTATTAATGCGTGAGCCTCCAACCTGTGCGGGAGATGAAGACCGTTATGAAGTTGGATAATGACATATGTTCTTAGGGCTGTCAAAGCAGTAATAGTTATTATCGTTGGGGATGTTTTGTGATCTGAATCCTATATTTGGCACCGGTTTAGTGATTCATTCGTAATCATCAGGACATATCGAAATGAATAAGATCGGCCCTCTTTTACTCTTTCCAATGCTTCTTTTAGTCAGTTGTGCAGACCAGTCAATTATTACCGGTAATTTGGATTTTGATCCAAATGGTAACTGGCGTAACAAAGTTTATCTGATTGATCCGATTAGTTTTGATGGAATCGGAAGCAGTTATATGGGCAAGATCATCGATTCTGCTACGGTACAGCCTGACGGCAGTTTCTCATTCCTGAACCTTCCCGAAATGGAACAGGCACAAATCATCCAACTATGTGTTCAGAAAAAAGATGAGAAGTATCTGAATAAACTGGATAATGAAGATGTAGAAAATTCCAATTATTTCCCCCTAGTCTGGCAAGCGGGAAAAAGAATTGATGTCAGCACAAGCGTAGAAAATTTCCAGAGAGATTTTACTATCAAGAATCCTTCTCCTGAAAATCAGGCAATGATCGAATTGAGGGATTTGCGATATCGGGCTTTTAAGGATTTTGTAAAGGAAGGGTTGACTGGTACTCATGATCCGGCAGGACTATTGACCAGGGAAAGATCAGAAGCTGAATTTCAAAAAGTGCTAATTGATTTTGCCGAAAACACGGATTACTTATTTCCCGGTCTAGTTTCAATACGTTGGACCAGTCCGGATGCAAATTACGAACGCATTCCGGAATTTATTTTCGGACAATGCAATAAATGGAAGGATTCGAATCCGGACCATCCTTTTGTCCGGCAGCTCTGTCAATGGGCTGTGAAGGATAAACTGCCCCTCATGATTGGAGATGTCGTGCCTGATTTTCCTATGCCGATGCTGAGTGGAGACACAGTTCCCCTCCACAGACTGCTGGGAGAACGATTGACGATCATTGACTTGTGGGCCTCCTGGTGTATTCCCTGCCGGCATGAAAATCGAGAGGTTTTAGCTCCACTTTGGGATCAATATCATGCAGACGGACTGCAAATTGTCGGGTATGCTCTGGATGCCAGTGAATCGGTCTGGAAAAAAGCAGTAAAGAAAGACGGGGCGGATCGGTGGTTGCATGCTTCCCATTTGGAAGGAGATAATTCACCTCTATTTGAAGCATTGAGAATTATCACGATTCCGGCTAATTTTATCGTCG
Organism: Saprospiraceae bacterium; assembly: GCA_020436835.1. Lineage (GTDB taxonomy): Bacteria > Bacteroidota > Bacteroidia > Chitinophagales > Saprospiraceae > JABDMH01. The sequence goes on from JAGQWZ010000685.1 coordinate 3,342, forward strand.
ATGATACCGGTCTGGTGCTAGAGAAGAATTTGCATGGAAGAGACCTTGCAGAATTCTTAAACGAATACTTCGCTAAATATTAATTCTTAAAAATGAAGAAAAAGGTTATTCCAGTTCTATTGGCCACAGTTTGGATCAGTCTTTCAGAATTTTTTCGGAACGAAGTTTTGGTAAAGTCATATTGGATTGATCATTATCAAACGCTGGGTTTAGTCTTTCCATCCGAACCGGTCAATGGCCTCGTTTGGGGTCTTTGGTCTCTTTTATTTGCAAGCGGTATCTACATCCTGTACCAAAGATTTTCTTTGTGGGAAACTACTTTTTTGTCCTGGCTTTTTGGATTTGTCTTGATGTGGGTTGTGGCTGGAAATCTTGGTGTGTTGCCGGAAGGATTACTTTATATCGCCGTTCCATTGAGCATACTCGAAGCCTTTGTGGCAACCTATATCATCAGTCGCTTCTAGATTTTAGATCACAAAGGTCTTTTTTTATTTACAGGATATGCAGGCTGCAATTTTTTGAATTGAAGGAATTTTGTAAATCGAATTTTGTCGATTCTTATTTAGATCGGCAACAACCTGGAGGCAATAGAATTTTTACAAGAGAATATTTAAATATCTTTGCCGCTTGACTTTACACCATAAATCAGCATTAAATCTGGCATCAATGTTAGGATTACGAACGACCATTTATAAGGTAAACGAGCTGGATAAAGCCAGAGAATGGTATTCTGAGGCTTTTCGAACTAAACCCTATTTTGAGGAGGAATTTTACGTTGGTTTTAATATTGGTGGTTTTGAATTGGGTTTGTTACCTGATCCGGAAAATGATGCACCAAAAGGCGCCAATGTTCTCTCATATTGGGGTGTCAACGATATTGAGGAAAGCTATGCTCATTTACTTAAGCTTGGTGCCGTTACGCATGAAGCTCCAAATAATGTCGGGGGAGAAATTATGGTGGCCACCGTTTTTGATCCCTGGCAGAATCTGATCGGTATCATTTTCAATCCTCATTTTGTGATTTCCCAATAAATAAAATATGCCTAAGTAACAAAGATGCAAAGAATACTCCTGGGTACCACAAAGGGACTCTGCATATTCGAGGTAGGAAGAACGACAACTAACCTTGCTGCTATTCATTTTAAAGGACTTCCGGTCTCTATGATTCACTATGATAAATTGCATGGAAGGTACTATGTTGCGCTATCCATGAAACACTGGGGACCGAAGTTATTCACCTCAAAAGATGGTGAACATTGGCAGGAAATTGGAGCACCGCTTTTTCCGGAAGGAAGTGAATTAAGTCCCGGAAAACCAGCAGTTTTAAGCCTAATCTGGAGTGGACTGTATCACCACAGGCAGGGAAAACTCTGGGTCGGCACCGAACCCGGAGGTTTATTTGAGAGTGCTGACCAGGGCCGGACTTTCCAACTAAATGAATCGCTCTGGCGGCATCCTACCCGTCAAAAACATTGGTTTGGCGGCGGTAGGAACCAGGCTGGAATCCACACTATCCTGGGGCATCCTGTCGATCCCGATTTCTTGTTGGTTGGTGTGAGTTGCGGTGGTGTTTATGTCACCGGCGACGGGGGTAAGACCTGGGAGGTTCGGAACGAAGGATTGAAAGCCGATTATTTACCGGATCCCCATGGACCTTATGGTCATGATCCTCATATGATCAAAATTTGCCAATCGAATCCTGATGTCATTTGGCAACAAAATCACTGCGGGGTGTTTGTGAGCCGTGACGGGGGATTGAACTGGAAAGATGTCACTCCTGATGACGGCTATGGTCGATATGGCTTTCCTCTGGCGATTGACCATCAGGATCCGGACAAAGCCTGGATTATTCCGGCAGAGAGCGATGATCAACGTGTAGCGAAAGACCTGAAATTGACCGTTTGCAAAACAGAAGATGGTGGTAAGACCTGGATAAAACAAACCGGAGGGTTGCCACAGGAGCATTGTTTTGATCTTGTATTCAGGCATGCTTTGGATCGTAGTGCCGGACTCATGGTCTTTGGTACTACTACCGGCAACCTTTTTATTTCCCGGGATGACGGAAACAGTTGGAATGCTCAGGAACGCTTTCTCCCCTCGATACATAGTGTTCTGATCATCTGATATTCGAGTCTATTACTGGTTTGAAGAAATTTACGGTATGACTAGCAATCGAGCCTTCCATGCAAGGGAATAGGGTTCATTAAGCGAAGGAAGGAGCATTGACAGTCAGCCCCTGTTTCTGGAAAAAGTCGATGCAAAAACCGACCGTCACTACTAATTAAGCCTTTGATATCTTAGTTTAGCTGCAAAATTACTTCTGGCAGGCTTAAACAGAACGACCGATGAGATTGGGTGCCATGGTACTTGCGGCAGGACTTTCCCGCAGATTTGGTGATGAAAACAAATTGCTGCAACCGGTTGGAGATGTCTCCATGCTGGAAAGTGTTATCAATGCCCTTTATTCTGCTGAAGTATCAAGTATTTATGTAGTGACCGGCCACCAGTCAATTGAAATCCAGAAGGAGCTATCGCACTTTCGTGACCTTCAACTAATCTATAATCCAGACTATCAAAAAGGCATGAGTAGTTCCATTCGCAAAGGTATTGATCAGTGTGAAGATCTGGATGCGTGTATGATCTGTTTGGCAGATATGCCATTTCTGACGGGGCAGGACTACAGAAACTTAATGGCAAACTTCTACCGGGAAGGAGCGCCAGACTGCATAATGATTCCTACTTTTCGCGGCCGAAGAGGACATCCTGTGATCTTTGGTAAACAGTTTTTCGGTGCATTGAGTAACCTTCCTGAGTCGGACGAAGGGGCCAGACAAATTGTGCGGAATAATCCGGCTTATGTAAAAGAGATTGATTTGGGTACGGAAAGCATATTTTTAGACGTCGATTTTAGAACTTCATTTAATTCAGATAACAATGGCGGTTGAAAAAGAGGGGAGAGCATTAACTTTCATCTTTATCACAATCCTCTTAGATGTCATTGGCCTGGGAATTATCGTACCTGTGCTACCTACCCTGATTTCAGAATTGATCCAGGGTACGATAAGTGAAGCAGCCAGGTATGGAGGTTGGCTGATGTTTTCATATGCGATTATGCAATTCATTTTTGCCCCGATTCTTGGCGGGCTGAGTGATAAATTTGGACGACGTCCGGTATTACTGATATCACTCTTTGGCTATGGCATTGACTACATTTTAATGGCACTATCTCCCACCATCTTATGGCTCTTTTTCGGCCGGGCGATTTCCGGATTGACCGGAGCCAGTTTCACCACCGCCTCCGCCTATATCGCCGATGTCAGCTCACCTGAAAAGCGGGCACAAAATTTTGGTCTGATCGGTGCGGGTTTTGGATTGGGGTTTATAATCGGCCCGGTCATTGGTGGCATCCTGGGGCAATACGGACCCAGAATTCCGTTTTTTGCTGCGGCTGGCCTGGTTTTGATAAACTGGCTGTACGGCTATTTTGTCCTACCCGAGTCATTGCCCCCGGAAAACCGGCGTCCTTTTGAGTGGAAAAGGGCGAATCCGGTAAGCTCCCTTGTCCGTCTGGTGAAGTATCCAGTGATTTCCGGACTGGTTGGGGCCACCTTTTTACTGCATCTGGCTGGATTTTCTACCCAAAGCACCTGGTCCTACTACACGATGGAGAAGTTCAGTTGGAACGAAGCTCAGGTCGGATTCTCTTTGGGTGTCGTTGGCTTAATGATCGCCATTGTTCAGGGGGGACTGATCCGGGTAGTGGTTCCTAAAGTGGGCCAAAAAAGAGCTGTATTTATCGGCCTCTCTCTATATGCTATCTCTTTCATCCTTTTTGCATTTGCTCCTTCAGGCTATTTGATGTTGCTTTTTATTGTTCCTTCAGCTTTGGGTGGTCTGGCCGGCCCCACCATACAGGGCATTATGGCAGGTCAGGTGCCTCCCCGTGAGCAGGGAGAACTTCAGGGCGGTCTGACCAGTATGGTGAGTGTGACGACGATTATCGGACCGGTGATGATGACCAGTCTTTTCTATTATTTTACCA
>JAGQWZ010000686.1 GCA_020436835.1 Saprospiraceae bacterium
TATCTACTGTGAAAGAAGCACCCTGAGGACTATAAATCAAGATGAATGACCGGTCTTCGGAAATAGCCGACCGGATTTTGGCCCCACCCTCGGTAGGTCCGCTCAAAACGATCGATTGATCGGGAGTTAGTTGGAAAAATGGACGGCTTTCGAAAAGAGTGCGAAGATGTTTCATTTGGAAGGATCCCGGATGATGAATGGCCTGATGCCAGGGAATCACTGCCCCCAAAACGGCAGTACGATCCAGATCCCACATTTGCCAGATGCTGTTATGACCATAGGTATGCCCACAGGCTCCTGCTATTACCGACCAGTAAGCAGCCTGTCTCGCATCATCGTCTGTGAACAGATCCTGACGGTTGACTCCATTAAAGTAGAATCCCGCTGGAATCAATTCATATCTCGGTTCACCATCCAGGGTTGGCTTAACCGGTTGGAGCTGGCGGTCGTGTTCTGCGTATAAGCCATTGTCATGATCATGACTTCCATGCGATGACTGAAACATGTTAAAGTCCAGCCACGCTGACTGGTGAAAGTAGTCAGAAGACATCCCGGGGCCACGCGGATGAAAGGTGATCAGATGTTTCCCGCCATCCCCGGACCTGATTCCCCCTGCCATGGCCTCCACAATTTCTCGTTCCTCATTGTTATTAATATTCTCATCCCCACCGAGAATCCAGATGATGTCCTTTTCTCTATATCTGTTCCCCAGAAATTCTCCGAATATCCGTGCATTTTCTTCGGTGAATATCTTTTCGTCACCATTCGTGGTACTCCAGTAACTGCCCCAGGTCGGTAAAACTCCCATGACCAATCCCAATTCATTAGCCAGATCAATGATCTTATCAACATGCTGGAAATAGGCTTCATTGGGTTTCGCCGGATCCTGATTGTGCAGAGGCAGGTCACCGTTAGTATTCGGATCCGTCAGTCCCCCTAGCTGAGCCAGAATCACTGACTGAATAACGGTAAATCCCTTATCCGCACGATCCCGGAGATATTTTTCCGACTCCTCAGGATCTAACCGGTGGAATAATTCCCAGGCCGTATCACCGAGGTAAAAAAATGGTGTTCCATCACTTCTAACCAGGTATCGATGATTATCACTGACGCGAAGTGTCTGACTACTAATGACATTGAGCGAAAAAGAGAAGAGCAGTAAGGTTAAAGTGCGCATTTAGATAAAAGTTCAGTAGCGAATAAATGACAGGGAAATTTAACCAATAAAATCCATAATAATAGTTTACATGCCGGAATCCACTGCCAGGTACTACCTCACAGCCGGAGGAAACAGATTGGTAAAAACCACACGACATTTAAAAGTCCAGGTCAGGATTTCGAGGCATGCCGGTTATTGCTGAACGACCAGTTTACCGATGTGATTCTCTTGAGATCTCACCACATAGATGCCCGGCAATAGTTGGGAAATATCTATCGGAGTATCTCGGTAAGGGTTGGCCGGCACGAGTTTGACCAGTTGCCCCTGCAGATTGTAAATGGAAACTTCACCGATACGGGATAGTTCTGAATTTACCTGGATAAAATCCCGGGCAGGATTGGGAAATATACTTAGAGAGGTTCCTGAATTTTCCTCCCTTACCGCTGTAATCATATCGCAAAATGCGGTATCGGGATTTAATTCAAGGTAAAATTTAGCCGAAAGATCCCGGTCGGCGAAAGCAGGATATCCGGTGGGATATCTTTTGATCCGGAAAGTGATATTGTCCCGGACTTCCAGACTGTCTCCCTGAGTCACCCTTTGCCCATCTAGCAATGGGGTCACATATTCCCATACGATCTCTCTTTCGGGTGTAATTTCGAAACTGTAACCGGTGGCGCCGACACACACCAGGTAGTTGTCATTGGGTAATAATTGCACACTCGATAGTCCATTGCTGTACATCTTTCCGGTATCCGGGTGGGTAAAATTGACCTCATAGTCTACCGGACCCCATTTACCCTCTTCCAGAAGATAGGACCAGGTGTACATATCCCAGGGCTGATCGATTACCGACACCGTGGAGTATTCTCCTTCGACAAAATTATTATTGAAAACCACCAGCTTACCATAAAGGGGATGGGAGGGTTCTATAAAATCTTCCAACCAATGCACATCATGTTGAAAAAAGGATACCTGGTCATCCGCGGTTCCCTGATCATAAGCCTGGGGATTTCCCCACCGGTACATGAAGTCCCCTCCTCTTGCGCCCAGACCGCCCACATGACCGGCAGCCTGTTGCGTGGTGGTGCTGTGATCAATGATATAGATCTCGCTGAGAAAGGGGCTGCTCAATGCAATCTGGTTCAGGTCAGAATTGAAAGATATCGCATTGGTGTGCTGCCAATTGGCCACGCCATCCCTGGCAAAATTGACATTTAAGAGTTCAGGATGATCGGCAACCACCCCATAATTTGCTTTGGTACTGTCAAAGTCCTGGATAATGTGATCCCAAACATGCCATTCCCAAACAATCGAATCCAATTCGGGATTTACCTCAATCACAAAATCCGTCCAGAGTTCTCCATTATCGAGCAACATTGAATCTCTGCCGGCAGCAATCGCCTCTTCGAGCGTCTGAATTTCCCAGCCTATCATGAGAATATTTCCATTGGGCATCACTTCGATATCGTGATGCAGGCGGGCGGTGTCGTTGTTTAAAGTAAAACTCCACATCAGATTGTTGTCCCAATCCCGTATCTCAACCGTAGCTCCACCTCCACCAGCCCAAATGCGATCGTTGGCCACGATATTTGGTCGCTTCGTTTTGACCAGGCGTCCATCTTCCAGAAGATAAGCGGTATTTCCCGGGCTAAGGTCAATGGAATCTTCCCATACATGTACAATCTCACCACAGTTATTAAAGAGATAGACATTGGGCTGATTATGCGGATACATCAAATTGTATCCATCATAGGCTAATGACGGCTCATAAGAAAGCAGGCCCACTGTCTTTTGCCCTGGAAGGGCTATTGGTAAAAGGAAAACAAAAGTAAGTATGGTGTAAAACTGACGCATCTGGATTTCTGATTTAGCGGCCGAAAATACGAATGTTTGACATAAGGGCCAGTGATCAAGATCAAAGTCAAAAGAGTAACGAAATCCAACCCGACAATGCTGATTGCCGCTGTCGTTAAAACCTTATGAGTCAATCGATACCTGGGAAAAAGCAAGTCCCTCTCTGATAAGATGGCAAGCTTCCGGGTGAGCCTCACACCTGGTGTCCAAACGGCGGTGCAAGATCTCGGCAATCGACCCCAACTGGTATTGATTTGCCAATTCCCAGGCTTCCAAAAGCAACAACCAATCATCAAACGCCTGATCGCAGAGCCTATTGAGCATAGCCTCAACCTCGTGTACCGCTTTTGAATTGATCCGGCAGTCACGGATCATCTCATAATAATGATAACGCTTTTTAGTGACATCATCCGGGGCCTGTGTTGGCAGATCTTGATTCACTTCATGTTCAATCAAATCAAAAGAATGCAGGTCTGCCGGTCCGGCATATCCACTTACTATTTCTTTTCCCACTGCCATATCGTAGACCCCATCTCTGGGAGAAAACAGCACTTCCCCCTGAAATGTCACCAGGCAGTTCCTGAATCGAATCAACAGGATCTTGCCCTTGAGAGATCTTATTCCGGTGATCACCTCCCCTTCAACGGTCAGACCGGACACAAACTCAAGTTTGACCTTTCTGCCCTCGTAGATATGATAAGCTTCGAGATCTTTGGGATACATATCTTCGATAGCCAGGTTAATGCCTTTCAATTTGCCTACCGGACTCCCAAATCCATCGGGATGATTATTAACCCCATGTCCGATCAGCTCTTTCTCCCGGTACGCCAGTGCGGTCTGACCTGAGGTGGAAAAATAGGCAACTTCCTGCCGTGCATCGGTGATGACCCGGCTAAACAGCCCGGTAATTTGTATGCCGGTACTTAATTCGAGTGTACCCAATTTTTCCGATTCGATCAGCTTTCTTAGGGCTTCCAAACCTCCCCGGCGCAAGGCCATGCGATTGGCGTACTCCTCGATCACGTAGCTCAGATGCGCAAAATCGGGAGTTACAAAAAGCTGGGGCTGCGGCCTGGTATAGTCGAAATTCTGTTTTGCTGTCTCAATGGTATAGGGAATTTTCCGGACTTCTTCTCCAAGACACCACTTGCTTTCGCCGATGGATGATAAAAGCCCCGCACCGTAGATTTTATAATCGTCAGGAGTACCGATTAATCCGTATTCCACACTCCACCAATGAAGATTTTTTATCGCGGTGAGCTCGGAAAGCTCCAGCTTATCCTGCATCTCCACGACCTTTCTTTCCGCCTCCAGGATCTGTTGTTTACTTCCTTTTCCCGAGGTCTTCAATTCAGTCAGGCTTCTGACCGCTTCCTGAAGGATATCATCTTTAGGTGAGGAAATCGCCCGGCAACCGATCTGTCCCAGGCGTCTTAAGAATTCCGAATACTCAGGATTGGCAATAATTGGCGCATGTCCGGCACTCTCGTGGATAATATCCGGTACCGGAGTATACTCGATGTCTTCGAGGGTTCGAATGTCCGAGGCAATCACCAAAACATTGTAAGCCTGAAATTCGAGGAAAGCCGGTGTGGGAATCAGCCCGTCAACGGCCACAGCGGCCCAGCCAATTCTTTCCAGGATCCGGTTCATACCATACATACTGGGAATCTCTTCAATCGAGATTCCGCACTGCTTCAGTCCTTCCAGGTAGGATTCATGCGCAACCGTCTTGAGATAATCGACGTTCTTGCGCATAACATATCGCCAGACCGCCTGATCCTCTGGTGTATAATGGTCATAGTTTTGTGGCTTTACAAATTGAAGAAGGTGCTTTGGCAGCCTTTCCAGGACCGGATTAGATTCGATACCAAGTTGTTGGAAAACAGACATAAATTTAATTCAAAGAAATTCCCTGATAAATTAATGATTGGTTCTCATGAATAGTTCTAAGTGCCTGAAATAATTTTTGATTCTGTGCCGGTACACCGATGGTAATCCTCACATAGGGCTCGTCGTGTATCTGAACCGGCCGGACCATAATACCCTGGGCCAAAAGATAGCGGCAAAAAGCCTTTACCGGGATCTCCGGTTTCACTAAAATGAAATTCGCCTCGGAAGGCCAGTACTTTAATCCTATCTCGGTAAAAAATTTATAAAACAAGCGTTTCTGGGTTGTATTATTTCGAATTGATTTTAATAGGAATGGTTCGTCATTTAACGCTGCGATACCGCCACTTATAGCCAGCGTGCTATTTAAGAAAGGCTTTAAAAGACAACGAATATAGCTGACTAGTTTCGGAGGACCATATCCATAGCCGAGTCGAAGCCCGGCGAGGCCAAAGACTTTGGAAAAGCTGTTTACTGCCAATATATTCTGATTTCTATTCACAAAATCAATGGCTGTCGAATACGCAGACGCCTCCACATAGTGGTGATAGACTTCATCATAAACCAGGATCACATGCTGGGGGAGATTTGCAAGTAAGGCTTCCAGGTCAGACCTGCAAATGATATTTCCAGTTGGATTATTCGGACTGGCCAGAAATACCAATCGGGTTTGGGGAGTGATACTTTTAAGAATTAGGGAAATATTAAATTGAAAGGTTTTTCCATCCAGAGGAACCTGGACTACCCTCGCTCCCATTTTTTCTGAGAATACTTTAAAGGGGATAAAAGAAGGATTACAGATAATAATTTCTTCACCGGCATTCAGAAAAGCACGGCAAATAAGTTCGATTATTTCTGACCCAGCCGGAGCGCAAAAAAAATGATCGACTTCTAATTTGTTTTGATAATGTTCTACCAGGGCTTTTCTAAGTCGGGAATCATCATTGTCCGGGTATTCATGCAGGCCATTAAGGGATGACCTGATTGCTTCCAGGGCGTCAGGGGATGGACCGAATTGATTTTCATTGGAAGAAAGTTTAATTAGATTCGCTTGACTTTCCGGTCGGGCCTCACCCCCTCGATATTTGGTCGCCTCTAATAAATATTTTTTATAGAATGTATTCACAATTATTTGCCCATCTCTTTACGGCTAGAGGGTACCTCGCAAAGACTGTTCACGTTCCAAAGCCTGGAATAGGGCTTTAAAATTGCCTTTGCCGAAAGAGGTAGCGCCTTTGCGTTGAATAATTTCAAAAAACATAGTGGGACGCGGGTTGATGCTTTTGGTGAAAATTTGCAGAAGATAGCCTTCATCATCCCGGTCTACCAGAATTCCCAGCCTTTTCAAGGCATCCATGTTCTCATCGATTTTGCCTACACGTTGTTCCAGATCTTCATAATAGGTTTCCGGCACATGCAAAAATTCGACACCCCGGTCCTTTAGTGCCTGTACCGTTGTCACGATGTCATCTGTGATCATCGCGATGTGTTGTATACCGGGACCTTCGTAGAAATCAAGGTATTCTTCGATCTGTGACTTTTTAAGCCCGGGTGCCGGCTCATTGATGGGAAATTTGATCCGGCCGTTTCCATTGCTCATTACCTTGCTCATCAACGCGGTGTACTCAGTAGAAATGTCTTTATCATCAAAGGATATGATTTGCTTAAATCCCATGACATCCCGATAAAACTTTACCCATTCATTCATCTGACCCAACTCGACATTAGCCACCATGTGATCGATGTATTGCAGACCGGTACCCTGGGGGCTATACGATGGATTCCAGGCCCGATATCCGGGTAGAAAGGCACCCTTGTATTTTGACCGGTCCACAAACACATGAACCGTATCACCGTAGATCTTTATGGCTGAAGTCATTACCGACCCATATTCATCCTGCTCGACCCGGGGAGCATAGAGCGATACCGCTCCATTGCTGACGGCCGTCTCAAACGCTTCGGCGGCATCCTGTACCTGAAGCGCACACACTTTGACTCCATCACCATGGCTATCAATATGCCTGCCTATGACAGTGTTACTCTGCAGGGGTGATGTAAAGACAAAACGAATTTTTCCCTGCTCCAACACGTATGATTCGCGGTCTTTGGCTCCGGTTTCCAACCCCTGGTACGCCAGGCCATGAAAACCAAAAGCAGACTGGTAGAAATGGGCAGCCTGCTTGGCGTTTCCTACATAAAACTCCACATGATCCGTTCCAACGATAGGAAACAAATCGGTCTGTCCGGCTTTTTGA
>JAGQWZ010000687.1 GCA_020436835.1 Saprospiraceae bacterium
TCAGACTAACAATGGTATGGTTAACGCTCTTGTAAATAACACCCAATTTAGGGGAAATATAGCGGCCAACTACGGGGGAGCCATTTTTCACTACACCGATCAGGCAGCCGGCTCTTGTGCACCGGAATATTCTAATTGTTTATTCCTTCTTAATTCGGCCACCGAAGGAGGTGGCCTCGCGAGTGAATCTCAGAATGGACTGTGTCTTCCTACTTTTCGCAATGTAACATTCTTTAATAACACAGCCACTTCGAATAGTGGAGCCATCTACAATACGCGAACTGGAGGGACCTGCGGATCCCGGTTCTATAATTCTATCTTATGGGATAATCAAAATCAAATAGACAATACCGGCGGTGCCACCGTAGACCTGGATCACTGTATCTATGATGATGGCAACCCGAATAGTGTGTTGAATTATCCAACCGGAGTTTCAGCGAATGGACCCGTGACGGACCTTGACCCAAAGTTTCGAGATCAAGCTAATTTAGATCTCCGGGTAATGCCAGGGTCGCCGGCCGTCAATGGAGGGGGTAACAATGATATTGGCACAAACATCACAAAGGACCTGGATGGAAAACCCCGAGTCATTTATGGCCTGGTAGATATTGGACCTTATGAAAACAATTGTCCTATGAATAATGATCCCATATTAGTTGACCTTGATGCATCGGGTGATGAGATAGGTACCTCCTGGGCTCATGCCTTTAACGATATCCAGGATGGAATCGATTTAGCCTGCAACTGCGATACGGGCGTAGTTTTGGCAGTATGGGTCGCTGAAGGGATTTACTACCCTACTCTAAAGGTCATCGAAGAGGAAGATAGACGTCGCACCTTTTATATCACAAAAAATGTGGGACTATTTGGAGGATTCAACGGCACAGAAACCACTTTCAATCAGCGTGATTTTCGAACCAATGAAGTTGTCTTGAGTGGTGACATAGGTATCAAAAATCAATCATCTGACAATTCATATCATGTCGTTACTATTTTTGACAATCAGAATGTAATTACTGACGACTGCAAGATCGATGGGTTTAAAATTTGCGACGGGTATGCCAATGGTAATGGAGTCACATTTAATAGTAGCGGCGGAGGTATTTTTATTCACGGAACCAGTCAGGCAAGCGTGCAGGCCAGGCTGAGTAATTTAATCATCTGCAATAATCTGGGATTTTTTGGTGGGGGCATGAATATCTCCTCGGCCAGTCCTTCGATATTAAACTGTCAGTTTAAAGATAATATTGGCCATTTCGGAGGGGGAATTTCCAATTTTGATGGATCGCCCAGGTTTGAGAATTGTATTATTCAGGATAATAAAGGAACAATAGGAGGCGGTTTTCATAATGAAGGCACGGGCAAACCGTTACTCAGCAATTCTGCCTTTGTGTACAATTCGACTGACGACGGTCAAGCCATGATCACCTTCAATGGAGGGGCTATTTTTAATGCCGGTACGTCTCCCGGAGACGTAATAGTGGTCAATTCCATATTATGGAGAAATCAAGATCAAATCATTCAAAATAATACGGCAGGCACATCTTTGGGATATTGCATTTTTGATGATAATTTACCAGATGGTTCCTTAATCTTACCCGCAGGTGTTGTACAGACATTTTCTATTGATTTAGATCCTCAGTTTCTAAATTTGGGGTTCGTTACACCCCCGACCGGTGGACGTAACTTACGTTTGGGTCAAAGCTCTCCCGGAATCAATAGCGGTTTTCCACTTGTCTTGGAAACTTCTTTTGACCTGGATGGAAATAACCGGATGGTCGGGGCCCTTGACATTGGACCATATGAAAATCCATATGCGAATTGTCCAGAGACGATTACCCTGGACAACGAGTTGTATACCCCATTGAATGGATCCTATGCCGCCCAGCAATCTATCCAACTCGGATCGGGTATGGAAATCCTTAATTTTGCTCAAGTCACCTTAAATGCACCCCAGGTGCAGGTCGATGAATCGAATGTTCAATTAGGGGGATTATTGGAGGTGATCCAGGATGGATGTACACCGGAATAAAGCTTGAGTGAAATACCATGGAATTTACCGCCACCTTGGCGACCCTTATAAAGAATTATCTGCGCACTACCCCGTTTTCAAATTATAAATGCATGGAGGTTATGCGTATGGTTTTGGAACTTCCACCTTTTCAGATTATCATTCCGGACTTTCCCTTGTCATAATGACTAATGCAAATCGATCCGTTTCGATCTCAAAATTAAGTGAACGAATCCTTGAAATTATTGAAACGAATAGTCTGAATTAGAAAGGAATAAGGGAAAGTCAGCTATCGGCTGTGTTAACAAGATCACTTAATCAACTGCAGGTAAAAACTACCTTAGGGCCTGAATTAAAAAAATCCTATGCCTCGTATTGTTAATAAAAAGAATTTCGACCTTGCGGTACTTAAGCACGATCAACCGGTCATAGTGGATGTCTGGGCAGACTGGTGTGGCCCCTGTAAGATGTTAGCCCCGGAATTTACCGCTGCCGAGAAAGCACTGGAAGGGAAGGCGCGATTCGTAAAATTAGATGCCGATAAAAACCGGAAAATAACGAAAAAGTATAACGTCATGGCCCTACCCTCTTTACTCTACTTTAATGACGGAAAACTGGTGGATCGATCCAGTGGTGTCGTAAGCAAAGATCATATCGTCAAGCGGGTGAAACCCCTTTTGAACGAAGAAGACCGCAAGCAGTTGAAAGGGGGATTTAGTTGGCGTTTCTGGGAATAACGACCAGATCGAGGCTCTCCCGGACTTGGCTGGCAATCATCTCTTTTAAGTCTTATTCGGTCCTGCAATCCCAATACTGTAGGTAAGCCACAATAGTCCTTCATCCGGTTCGCTCTCCTCAACTGGTCCAGACTTGTTATATTTGCCAGGAGTAAAATAAGGGCACCGACAGCACACCTAAATGTGTTGATCATGAAAAAATAAGTCTGAGGAAAGTTAAAAAGATGTTGAGGTTGTAAAAGACCAGGACCATTCTACGGCTCTTCGAAGCAATGCATATGAGTTATCGAAAGTCCCTTCATCGTGTTGCCATCAAAAAGAAATAAATGAAGCAATACCCCAAAGCGATATTTTTCCTGGTCCTTTTAACTATACTTGATTTTCTGCTGCGAAAGGGGATCGTTGCTTTTCTTATTCCTTTCGAATTGCCTCCGGGCTTCATGTTTGCATTTTTGTTCGCAGTCTTTTCCCTGTTGGCCTGGTTAATCACAAAAGGGTTCTGCCAGTTTGACAACCTGAAAATGCAGGATCTGGGTATTACATTCAATACGAAGAATAGTTTTGATTTTTCAGCCGGTTTTTCGCTGGGTATCCTTTTATGGGGAATTGTCGCCTTACTTCAAGCAGTAATGGCAGGTTTCTCCTGGACACTAAGACCAGATTTTATAATAGCTGATCTTATTTTTGGTCTCATTTTTATATTTATTGCCGACCTGGGGACTGAACTTTTCACCCGGGGATACCCATTGACAAAATTTGAAAAAAGCTTTGGTGCCCGGACCGCAATAATTATCATGGTCTTCTTTGTTGGATTTAAGAGCTTTTCTTTTAATCTGGGAGGAGAGTTACTTTTATACACGATGTTGATACCTGCCTTGCACACCATATTTTTCAGTATGATCTATCTCAAAACGAGAAGACTGGGCGGAGCTCTGGGCGTTCATACCGGGGCAAATCTGGTTACAATAAGTATTTTTGATTTAAGACCGGAAGAACAGGCTGAGTCCATTCCAGCTGGAATCTTTCAACCCTCTGCAGAACTGGACTCCCTTTCCCTTTCCATGTTACAGTTGCCTTATATTATAATGGCTATACTGTTTAGCGTAGCTGTATTCTATTGGTGGAAGGGCAGATCAATAAAAAGAATAAAAAGTGAGAAATGATAATCTTAAAAGAAACCTATTTTCGTGGTCACTAAATCTATCAGAGCAATAAATAATTAAAAAATGGCAAAATCATCATCTAAAGGAAGTGGGAAACCAATCCCCAAGGTTAAAATAAATCTGAATTTTTCACCTAAACAAGAGGAAGAATTGCTGGAGACGTTGAAAGTTCGTTTTGAAGAGAACATGCATCGGCATAAAAAGCTGGAATGGCCAGGGATCGATGAAAAGTTGAAATCGAACCCTGGGAAAATGGCCTCGCTCTTTGCCATGGAAAGTACCGGTGGCGAACCGGATGTAATTGCTTTTGATAAAAAGAATGGAGAATACATTTTTTGCGACTGCTCCGAACAAAGTCCTGACCAACGGAGAAGTATCTGTTATGACCGGGAAGGTCAACAAAAAAGAGAAAAGCAAGGCATTAATCCGGGAGGCAATGCTGTTGACCTCGCCGCCGGCATGGGTATAGAACTATTGGATGAAAAGCAGTACCGGGAACTGCAGGAACTGGGACCATTTGATACAAAAACCGAGAGTTGGATAAAAACCCCCGCTGACATAAGAGAACTGGGTGGCGCCCTTTTCGGAGACCACCGTTACGGTCATGTCTTTGTCTTTCATAATAGCGCTCCCTCTTTCTATGCCGCCAGGGGCTTTAGAGGTCTCTTAAGAGTTTAACACTGGAATAAATTCAACCGACTCCCAATTTAATGTTCAGGAAATTCTGAAAAAGGCGAACCAAACAGGTGCCGGGAATAACCTGACAAAGGAGGGAAATTGTTCAAAGTGTTCTAAGTCGCAAGTAAGGATCTCTTACAGCTGTCCACTTTGTTGATTCAGCGAGGCCAAAGGAAATAGTGTTGGCTAAAGTGTCATCCTCTACCTGATCAATTCCCGGAGATATTTGGCACTTTCTTCTACCCAGAGTTCCTCCTTCCTGATCGTTGCTTCAATTTCCTTCTCCGGTCGAGGCCACAATTCCAGAATAGCGGAGTGACACTTATTGTATTTTTCAGTTTCCTCCAATAGCCACTGGATCGGTAGCATTCCTTTCCCCGCGATCGTCCCGCCAATTTCAAAACCCATATTATGATCAACCCTTCGAATAAAATAGTCTTTGATGTGAAGATTGATCGTATACGGCAACAGTTTATCCGCTACTTCATAAAATCCCTGACCGGCACCCAAAGAATTTACCGAATCCAGACATATACCGATCCAATCAGGATCCGTTTCATTAATTATTTCAACGAAAGTGTGAGCTAAGAAGCGGTCATGGTTTTCAATTGCCAGGCGGATATTCTTGTCCTTAAGGACCGGAATTAATTTCCGGAAGATTTTAATGATTTCCGGTAGCTCCGGTTCATAATCACGGGTATCTATGACTAATCGCACAAATGGTGATCCCAATCTTTCCGCAATTTCGAGGTATTTAATTACCATCGTCTCCAACAGTCCACGCATTCCAACTTCGACATCCAGTCCTAATTCATCCGCTTCTTCCTTCAACGATGTCAATTCCCGGTCAGTGAGGAGGTGTAAAGGGAGATTATCGGCGATTTGCACACAATCGAATTCATAGCGGGATGCTTTATCCAAAAACTGGAGAAGTGGCATGGGCCTTTTCGGCGGATATCCGCTTACCCCAATCGCCCAGGCATAGGCGTATGTTCCCAATCCTAAGTTCATGCATTTGATTTGAGAAATAAAGATAAAAATAAGCCCCTGCGATTAATGAGAATCTAAGCTCAATGGCGCAGCCAGCAAATATTCCCCCTTCCGGACTTATTTATTTTTGACGAATTTGCCAAGTAGCCGGCTGAAAAGAGTTCGAGTCAAGGTCTGTACACTATATCGGAGAAATAAGCTGTCTTAACCCCGGCTCTCCCGCTTTATCAAGGGGTAGGCGATCCCAGATAAGTAATTGTCAAAGATCTAGTTGAATGACCCGGTTTTCAGCGGCGGAATCATAGGCATCGAAGACAAGCTTTACCGTCTTTAGATTATCCTCACCAGTTGTCTCCGCTTTGCCTTTTCCCAGCAAATCCTCCAGTATATTCAGATTACATTCATAGATACTGGTATGGATTAGTGCATAATCCGGAAGAGACCAGCCAAAAACGTCGGGAGTGGCTTCATAGTTCACTGTTTCCCCTTTGGTGGTACAATGTATCTGATATTCAGGTCCGAGATGGAGTGAGCCATGCTCCCCTTCCACTAAAATAAAGGTCTGGGGAAAAGCTTCATTTTCCAGAATCGAAGCATAAGACATCTCCGCGTAGCAGTGTACTCCACCCAGGTGCTTCATAAATACATTTGCCACATCCTCTCCCCGAATCATGGGATTAATCCGGTGAGTTTGACAATATAACGAATCTACCTCCCCAAATAAAAAACGGGCAATATCCAATATGTGGGTACCGACATCAGTAAGAATAAATTGTTCCAGTTCTGCCAAAAAAGGCTGATTATCAAAAACCGGAAAACTGCTGCAGAATTTAATATTTGACTTAAATGGTTTACCAATGAGACCGTCATTAATGAGTTTTTTCAGCAGTCGAATTGGTTTTTGCCATCGGAAATTCTCATGAATAAAAAACCGTACGTTTTTATTCCGGCAATATCGTACCATTTCTTCTGCAATCGAATAGCTGGGTCCCATCGGCTTCTGACAAATGATAGCCTTCCCGTAATCCGCAAATATTTTCACTAATGAAGCATGCGAGTCAACATCGGTTATAATATCGACCAGATCGAATTTTTCATTCTTTAATAATTCACCGGCATCGTTGTAGATCCGCCTGATCCCAAAATGCTCTGCCTGTGTTTTGGCTTTGTTCAAATCTTTATCACAAAGAGCGACAATTTCTACCTTATCATCCAATTCTTTCCACGCAGCCGTCTGATAATGGGACCAAAATCCACAGCCGATGATGGCTAGTCTCGGTTTCGTCATGCTATTTAGAATTCAAAAGTGACAGAAAACCTGCCATGGCACCAAGTTAAAATTTATGAAAAATAAAATACTATATTCAGGGCTCTATTAATTTTCATAACCGTCATAATCATGAGAATCACAATCATTACTGTCATTTTGCTAGCGATAGGTACTCAACCCTTTTTTGCCCAATCCGGAAAAGTCTACGATGAACTCTCTCTGCACAGTGATATACTGAATATGGATAGGAAGTATGCTGTATATCTTCCCCCGGATTACGAAACTTCAGAAAGGAGTTATCCCGTGCTTTATCTCCTGCACGGTGGTGGTGATGATCAAACCGGATGGGTACAATTTGGAGAAATCCTTCGCATCGCCGATAATGCGATCCAGGACGGAACCGCCACAGCGATGATTGTCATCATGCCAGACGCAAATACCGGACGTCGCGGTTATTTTAACGGCCCGGATGGAGCATTCCGCTACGAAGATTTCTTTTTCGAAGAACTAATGCCGCACGTAGAACAGAAATACCGCATCAAAGGGGAAAAAAGATACCGGGCAGTAGCCGGATTATCCATGGGAGGTGGTGGTACTTTCATGTATGCTTTGCACCATCCTGAACTCTTTTCGTCTGCCTGCCCGTTAAGTGCGTCCGTAGGAGCACTCACGCTGGAAGATTTGAAGGCAAGGTTTGAGCGATCAGGCCAACCAAAAGTGTCTGATTCCATCCTTGAGGAGTATTTCAACAAACATAGCGCGGTCCGGTTAGTAGAATCCATGGATCCGGAAACGATCAAGACCGTACGCTGGTTTATTGATTGCGGTGATGATGACTTTCTGTATGAAGGCAATTCTTTGATACATATTGCAATGCGTAAAAAAGAGATTCCGCATGAGTACCGCGTTCGGGAGGGAAGTCACAGTTGGACTTACTGGCGCGAGTCTCTTCCAGTGGTGCTTTCATTTGTAAGCGACGCTTTCCATCAACACTAGAATATAAGGTATGATGGGCTCTAGACGATAAATGCGGAAAGGTAATCCGAAGACTACCGGAGCAGGTGCAATTTAGACCTTGGGCCTTGTAGTCGATTGTTCTGCTTCTAAAAAGAACCCATTTTAATCATCTTGACCATTGACAAATTAGAGTGGCTATTGCTAAATATCGATATAAAAAAAATACCGGCTGGAAGTCCGGCAAGATCTACGGAAAGTAAGGAGGAACTGGTATTCAAAGTTTGAAATACAGTTCCATTGACGTCCAGGATACTAATCTGATAATCTGACAATAATCCCTCAATTTGTAAAAATTGGTCAGTAGGGCAGGGATAAATATTAATCGATGATTGATCCAGGTAGATCTCCGCTTCCGTACTGATGTCCTGAAGTTCCACTTGATTCCGGATCATTAGTTGTAGCGGCCAGATCAGGCTATTTGCGGCATAGGCACCCGCTATCACTCCACTTCGCTGTCTTCCCTCAAAATCAAAATCCGGACTGGTATATTTTGAAAAAGTGGAGAGCTCAATTCCCGAAATATCCAGTGCCGTTCCATCCGGACTCAAATCAAGGGAAGACAGGGGCAGAGACGTACCATTCAGATAATTCGAAGCCTGGTTAAAATCTGCGGTCACATTCTGATCAACTGACCCTCCGGAAATGGGACTACCGGCAAAGACAGCATTTGCCCATACTCTTTGGGAATAGGAGCCATTTACACCTGTCACTGAAATTCCCGATGATCCGTCAACCAGCACGGTATTAAAAAATAAATCGATTTCTCGTGGTTGAAATCCATTATGAGACTGAATCGAGATGCCCCATCCTCCCATATTATTAAACAGGATATTATTGTGAAAACCAATGTTGCCGGTTCCCTGAAATAAAGCCTCGACCGGATTCTGGTAAAATAGATTCCCGTAGATATCATAATAATCTGTAGAACCCGGTCCACTGGCGGGAAAATTTCCGACCAGCAAATTTGGTCTGGCCGAACCTCCGGCAGATGCATTGGATGCCTTACTAAATACA
>JAGQWZ010000688.1 GCA_020436835.1 Saprospiraceae bacterium
CGATTTGCTACCAAATAAAGCTCTTTTTAATTGCTCCAATTCAAACAATAAATGTTGAATTTTATGGTCTTTTTCTTCTAGCAGCTTTATATAATCCGACCGTTTTAACGCAGCGTAATTCACTACATTAAAATACACATTATTTTTTAAAATAATGCATTTTTTATGCTCTTTGATACCGTTTACGCCACTTTACACTGTCTAGAGATACACCTTCTAAAATCAACATGATTTTAGCCACACTCACTTCCATCGATGTTGCGGATGATCCCACAGGAACTTCAAACGTCCCTGAACTTAGTCGTTTGTAGTAGATCACAAAACCCGTGCGATCCCAAACTAATATTTTGAGCATTGTGCGCCGCTTGTTCACAAACACAAAACCATCGCCACTTAGTAGTTTACCTCCCATCTCATTGATCACCAAACCTCCCAGACCATTAAAGCTCTTTCGCATGTCGGTGGCATCCCTATATAAAAAATAGCGACGTACCTGGGGCAAACCTAACACCCTGTCCGTATTAATTCTGAAATATAAGACGGTGAAAATATTTGTACACTCCGTAGCTTAACTCCATTCGGAAGTTCCAATTCGTACCTGAAGGAGGCTGATGCCGAAAAATCCAAAGAAACAAATTTAGACTCGGTGTCCAGTTTATTGACCCTATTATACTTCCTATGCCAGTAATAAAACATCGACTTGCTCAATGAATATCTCCCACATATCGCTTCCACAGGTTCATTCCCTTCCAGATATTCCTCCACAATTGGGTACATTTCTTCTGCTCCTTTTCGTGCCATGTCTTTTCCCGGTAATTTAGCACTTCCACATTCCTAATCCTATACGCTTTTGGCTGAACGCTTACTTTACTGAAAATCAAGGCTCGCCTGAAATGATTCAAAGCTTTTGAATATCGGGCCAGTTTAAAGATTCTGAATAATCGGATAAGTCGCAGTGCTCGAATTGATCTCAGATCAACTCCTAGACTCAAATAGAAAGGCAAGATCGCAAGTAAATCTATTATTCCAAAGAAGCTGAATACGAATTTCAGTGTAGGCCTTGTGATGAACAATCGTAGAAGATATTCAAAGGTGAAGACTAGCACAATTACTAGCTCCACTATGTCCAACACTATTTGGGCTCGGGATGAAAGATTCGGTAATGTCTCAATGGAAAAACTGATGAGTGAAACTATAATGAGGAATTGGATGAATAAATTAAACCGTATTCCAATTCTAGAGTTTTCATTTATTAGTGCTCGTGAGAATTTCCAGTTCATCTCATTCAATTTATCTTGCAACATATCCATTTCGAAGCTCCAACGTGCTAACAGCATGCTCCAGAGCCGATTCCATCCGGTCTCGTTCCATCATTACATATGGCACCGATTCTATTCGGATCATCCATTGGACATGTATATCGTTGAAGCTGTAGAAATATATGGAATGCCTGAAATTATTAACACGGAGCAGGGAAGCCAATACCAATGACATCTTTACTGAGTTTATATCAATGTTATGATGAACCCTGGCTCAGTGTTGATGATACAGGAGAGCAATAGATAATGCATTTATACAGAGATTTGGAGTATTAAATATGGATGTATTTATTTAGATCCAACCAATAGCGTTTTCCCATTTTTACTACGGAATTAAAAACTACAATAACTATTATTATCCTCCGTTATCCTCATAATTCTTAACTGTTTGTAAGAGTACCTTATCGTATTTATAGATGTCATCTATAGAATCTATAAGCTCCCTTTTTTCTGTTTTATTTTCATCGAACAGACTTATATATTTTCGCGTACTGGAGTTTAGGTGAAGTCTACAAATTGGTTTTCTGTTATTATCATCTAGTAGTATACCAAAATATGATTGAGTATCTCGGTGTACAATTCTTTCTTTCGGTATAAGGCGTCTAAGAATGGCAACTACAATCTGAAAAGCCTCGAGTTCTTCATCTGTGGTGTCGATTTTAGAAATTTCTTCTTCCTCTACGCTTGGCTCTTCTTCCTTCTGTTTTTCCGTTTCCTTATTAAGAGCAGCTGTGAGCCTGTCATTCACCCTATCACTAATGTGTTGATTTAGTGCTTTTGCGACAAATTCCTTGAACTGATCTAGGACCCTTTCTGTTATCCTCCCCTGATAGACCTGATTTGCATAATGTTTAATCAATTCTGGTGTAGGGTTCGAAAGTTCTCCTGCTATAATCTTCTTTATTTCAGCGATGTACTTCAAAGCACTGGCATTGTTAATGATTTTATCTACATCAAAATTGGATTTATGAAACTTGGCAATTTCTACGATAGTAGAATCCTTTAGAGAGGTCAGTGTAAACTCCAGAAATGGTTTTTCATCCATTTTGTTTGGTGCCTCCAAATCAGAGTAAAATCTATAGTCAATTCCGTTCGTAAGAAGTGCAAATCGCGTCTTTGTCACATGAAAGTATCGAAACAGTTGAGAATTATGCACGTTTAGGTCCTGCTTCCAATTCTTACATTCTATGATTAATATGGGCTCACCTCCCTGATAGATGGCATAATCAACTTTCTCTCCTTTCTTCAGACCAAGATCAGCTGTAAATTCCGGTGTGACCTCCATAGGATTAAAAATATCATAACCGAATAGATTTATGAATGGCAGTACAAATGCAGTTTTAGTCGCTTCTTCAGTTTCAATCTTGTCCTTCAGTTGTACTATCTTATCAGCTAAAGTTTTCAATTGCAGACCTATCTCCATGATATCTTATTTGAGTATGAACTAATTTGAGTAGATGGTATATCGTTTTGCTTATGGCAAGAGGAAAGGTAGTGAAAACTCTTGAATCTCACATCACAGCTACGTAAAATGCTTATCTGGCTATTGTATTTGTGCTTTATGTATACCCACTTCGAGGTCTGGCACGGAAAGTGATAGTTACATAACTTGTAGATGATGCATTCGAAACTGATACTACTGATTCTTTTTTTGATCTCCGGTCTACAGGTCAGGTCTCAAACCTGCTATGTGACCAAAACCGGAGAGAAATACCATATGGCTAATTGTAGCTACCTTCAGTACAGTAAAATTGCCTATGATTACCAGAAAGCTATCCAGGCAGGATATACTGCCTGCAGTCGTTGTAAGCCAACGAAGGAAAAACTGCTGAGTGAAAAACAGGTAGTGCCAACCCAATTGAAAACTTCTCCACAAAGACTTACAGCCGTACAATGTAAAGCCAAAACTAAGGCGGGAACCCGATGTAAAAGAATGACGAAAAACAGTAGTGGGTACTGTTACCAGCACGACCACTAGTGCGTGGTTTGGTCTATTTTTCAAGGCACATGTTATCGAGGAAGATCTTTTTAATTTTCCCATCCATATTTGTCCAGCCGTAATGATGCGATAATCATCCTGATCAGGTAAATCTACTTTACCTTGAAGACGTAAGACTTAAAAAATTAATGTGTTTTAAGTCAGCTCTAACCCAGCTTATCTATCTGGTTTTTCCTAATCCTTCTTACTAAAATCTAAAGTAGAACACCTAGAGCGATACTGAAACTAGTCCCGTCTCTTCTGATGGCAACAAGCGGATCAATGTAAACTTTACCAAATAGAAGTGTGATGTCGAGTGCGAAGTACATGGATTTGAACTCCCTGCTGTTGTAGTTAGCATCTTTCGACTGTGATTGACTCCACCCAAAGTTGATTCCGGGGAATAAATCTATATCACCCGATATTCTGGGGACTATGCCAATACCATATTCAAAAGTACTCAAATTCAGTTCCTCCGTTTTAGAAGAATTATCCTGATAGGCAAGAAAGGTCACGATGCTAAAAGGTATTCTATCATTTTGTTTTATCGGTATGTAGCCTAAGCTTGGTCTCACTGCGGTGGATCGGGCATCACTATCTTTGGCAAATTCTTTACCGATTGCAAAACCTAGAGCAATTCTTCCTCCCAGGACCAGGGATGGTCCTATTCCGATGACTGTGGATTGTTTATGGAATGAAAACTGCGATTGCACCTCCAGGCCACTTGAATCCCTTTCGAAAAGAACCTGCCCGTAGGCTGGAAATAGAACTAGAAGGAGAAAAGGTATCAGGGTAAATTTCATGGCAGTGAGTTGGATACAGTCAAATGTACCGTTTCTTACCAGTAGGTTGACCTAGAAAATGTAACCAAGGAAATACAAAGCTAACCATTTTAGCTCTATGCAAAAATTGCAAATGTCACAAATGTCCTAGTCCTGGAGTTTATTTTCTAAATATTCGTGCGGAAATAAAACAGTCGTGACAGACCTATCCCATTCTGCGATGTTCCAAGATTCTCAGATTGCCACAGACATAGAAAGAAAATAACCTGATCATGATCTCCCTCAGCGCTCTGTCGTTGGCTTGTTTGTCCTCAGGACATAATCATATAAATCACCGGATTTGGGTCGGGAGCAAGAAAGGCTGGCGAATATAAAAATAGCAGGGGCCAAAGATCCGTCAACCCTTGCTGTTTTACCTGATACCTTACTGTACTACGCCAATTCTTCCATTAATTAGTTACAATCCTGCCCGTACTCTCCGGTTCCAGGTTTTAGTATCCCTGATGACAATCCACCTACCTGCTTTTGTACGGAAAAATACCTTTCCATTTTTACCCTGGCGAAATTGATTGAATCCGGCCAGGATATTTTGCAATGCCTGGGTACTCTCTTCCGCTGAATCCCCATCCTCTTTTGGCGGAGGCGTTTTTCCGTCGGACGCATCTTCCAAAATTTCTGCACAACCTTTTTCATCTTCATTGCAGTCTGTTCTTTCACAAGGACCTGCCTGTCCATCATTCCGGCAGACATAGACATTAGAACCGCCATCGCTGTCATAAATGACCACATCGCCTCCCGGAAGATGCCAGACGGTAGTCCCATTATTCGGATCGTACTGACCCTCATTCTGTGCCTGAGAGACCAATCCGGTGCAGCATGTGACCCCGATCAAAAACCAATTTCTTATGAGCATATTTCCCTGATTTGGTATAGATCAAATCTATCGCTACGCTGCCGTTCCTGCCTCACCCGCGTGGGGTGATTTCGTAAAGAACTCCAAGCGGAAAAAGAACAGAACAAAATCCAACCAGCGTCAACTACCGCCCCTCCATGCGTTGCAAAAAAGCTTGTTTGTAGCTCCGGCCAGGAGGGATCAGATGTCCCTTTATTTCGATACCATCGGCAGAATAGGTCTCTACCAAGGGAAGGGCCACTGCATACGATTTATGCACGCGCAAAAAACGATCGGAAGGTAAGCTCCAGAAAAGTTCCAATCGATGCTTTGGTGAGTAATCGTTGTTCAGGCAACACAATCCGGACGTAATCCTTGATGCCCTCCAGATTAATTCTGACCATATTCCTTTCCGACCAACCAGGATAAATTCAGGAGAGGCCCCGGCAGCTGGTGATGGCGAAAAGTGATTATCGAGGAACTTCTCAATTGAAGGGCCTCTCTCTCGAAAAAAAGAATGAAACTTTGAGGCAGAGGAAACGTCTTAGTCCCAGCGATATTGGTTTTAAATAATCGACTTTCCGAGGCTATACAGGTACTTCACAATGTCATGCGCTTTTAATTAAATCATTACTTCACTAATTTGGACAACAGGTTCGATGTTAGTGTAATTAGGTATGTCATTTAGTATTTTCTCGGCATTGGGACCAAACGAATTTTGAAACATTTCAACAGAATCAAAGTAGAGATTGCCCATAGCCTTAAACATTGCTGTTGACTCCGGTTCTCCACCAGCAACCCCTTTTTCCACTGATGCCCCGATCACCGCATCACCCAGCAGTTCAGCGACCATGGGGATGTGCCGGTTGCAATAATAGTCCATATCAAATGTTTTTCCTTCCCCATCAGGGTATAGTACGCTAACCTTAATTGATCCTTTTTTCATCTTTATTATTTTATCCGTTAAGTAAAAAAGGAAAATACGGAAAAACTCCTGTACCTGATGCCCTCCTTGCCATTATTAAGGATACATGGTGCAGCAACTTAATTTGGAGCCAGTAGAGGATCTATACACAGTGAATTGTCCTTCCTTTGTTTGTTGCAAGACCTGGCACCATGATATTCGATGTCGTTATGGTAAGAAAAGTTCTTTGTTGAATTTGATCATGCGGGTGGCGCGGTTCTCCTTGCCAGGCTTTGTCCCGACATTTATCGTGGGGAGGAGTTAGTGCGGTGTGGAGCGTGGCTTGAACACTTATCAGCTTAACGACAAGGATATTAGAGTGGGATACGCCATTCTGGAATCTGAGTAGTGGATTATTGACGATTAGTCAATTTCAGTACCGGTCTCTTTACTGTTCTTTGGAAAGACCGTATACCTCCCAAAAAAGGAACAAAACCCAAAGCAATTAAAAACTAATACCCAGTGCATGGTATCTTTTTTCCAGGACTTCCATATATGTTTTTTGTAAACCCGGAGACAGAAATGACCGGTCGATCCAATCAATCGCTTCCGATCTATGTTCCCGAATTCTTTTAAATGCACCCCTGATCTGTCTTTCCGTCATTTTTAAATCTTGTCCCAGCTGTTCGAAATGCAGTCGCCGTAACTTTTTTTTCTTTCCAGCCAATGTCAGGGCAAATTCTTCTGCATCCTCAGGATTGACGGCGGATACATTGAGTAGATCGTAAGCTGGCGACAGAATCCAACCGGACGGACTTTGAATCATCGAAAAATTCTTTAGGTGCATATCATTGTTTCCAGTAATAAAGGAAAATAAAGCCAATTCAAAAAAGAAGATCTTATCAAGTAAGGGATTATCGGAATAACGCTCGAGCGCCTTACCTACTCTTTCCATCGAGCTTTTATATTTATCAAAAGCTTCCGTGATCTGAAACATATCAAGCATATGGATCTTCTCCCCGGTTTCGGATCGGTCAATACGCTTCGTGATATAAGATAATTCACCGGAGGCCAACCGGATCAGTGACGAGGGCACTACTCTGATTCCAAACGCTTCTGCCATTCGCATGGTGACATTTTGATTCGCCGGCATTTCCGGAAAACGATCTGAGGGAGGCTTAAAAATATATTGTCCTCCCAGTGCACCGACAATCGTCAGCCGGGTATCGGATTTCTGAACACCTCTCAACAAGGACATGGATAGTTTCGCCTGGACACCCGGAACCGAAATACTGCGCTCTACGACACTCTTCGCCAGCTCATGCAACTGATCAAATGAATATTCCAATTTGGGGGGTAGAGGAGTTCCAAAAAATTCCTTTGAGCATCGCATATGGAAATCCAGGTCTCGCTCCAACGGCTGGTAACAGTACAAACATTTATTCTCCATCTTCTTCCGGTATAGGTTCTACACTTACAGCTCCGACGCAATTCCGGCAACAAGCCAGCAGCAGTCCCATCCGGTCATTCCGGTTGATTTTCCAATTATCGGATGCAATATCTAATAACCAGCCCTCCGGAATCAATCCTTCAAAAAAAGGAAAAAGCCTCTTGTCCGTATAACTTTGCTCCCGCACCGGCATCGTAAATGTGATAAAATCCCTGGGATGATCTTTCACATATTGACGATCATAGCGGAAAACATATTCTCCGTCATTGGTCTCGGTGATCAAACCTGCAAATTGATCTTTATAATACACTCTGCCCCGCCTCACTCTGCAAGGGATTTACTATTGACCGGAGCTAATTCATGACCAAACATGCGTAAGACCAGATTAACCTTTTCCATATTCAGATTGGTTTTCCCCTGTTCAATCTTCCGCACCACGGTCAGGGCAACTCCAGCCCGTTCGGAGAATTCTTCCTGAGTGAGATTTACCTCCTTTCTCCGATCTTTAACAAATTCTGCCAACGTCTTCATTATATGCTTTTAAATATAAAATCACTCAAATATATCATATTATATGCATATAGATATAGTTTTAAGGCACAAAAGGCAAATTATATGCTTTTAAATATAAATATTTGTTAAAACGGGAACACCAGGGCTTGTAATTTTAATACTGTACAGCGTAGTTGCAGCTGAATTCAGAACCCTACGTATTTGAACCCGACATATAGAATTCGTCTTCTGGAAGATATAACCTCCCTTCATCATATAGCGACCACTGTAATGCGAAGGGTCAATCTCAGCATCTATCAGAAAGCAGGACAGACCACTTCCGGTAAACTTCGTTTTACTAATCGTCACCCGACTCCGTATCGAAATCCAATCTGGTGTACAACTCTTCACCTTCGTATTGCGGTATTCTGATAAATCTTCTATTCTACGCTGAGATTGTAGTATGTCGAGTCCATGATCCCTCGCCCATTTAAACTAGCTTCGTCGTGCCACGTCTCAATGCGAATCTGATGGCGACGACCTACCCCAGGGACCCCCACCAAAAAAACAAACAAATCTAAAATCTTCATGTTGATCTCCGTTTACATTAATCTCATAAGTGCACTACTAATAAATGGGTCCTGAGATATTACTTTTACGGCATCATTTTTACCAATGATTATTCGACCTGAACCGACAATGAATTCTTTGCCCCATGACAATAAAATAATGAGCGGAAGGAAAAAGATCGACCATGTTATTTCATAATACTGTGACACTATAAAAGTGGTTTTTCCTCTATCGTTATAAATGTTGCTTATTATATATCCCGTACCCCCTAAAACGAAATAAGAATTCAATCTTCAAATCCTCCCCTTAAAAAATTGGCCTTCCATTTTCATAACGGAAGGCCATAAACAGTAATTAAAAGAATTTGATTTATTCTTTATTCACATGATGGCAGCTTTCATCCGATTAATTTGCATCAATAATACTTCCGGCCCGGTTTGAGTGATTGGTGATCGAAGGATTACCGCGGTAATAAACAACGCCCGAACCACCGATCGAAACCTCCAGGGTATTTCTTACCGACACCTCACAGGTACCGGATCCGGATACGTCAATTTTACATTCATCCGAATTAACCGGAAAACCTTTGTAACCGCCGGAACCGCTTATATCTATATTCAGTTTTTTAAGGGATATCATTTCATCATACCCGGTCACTGTTCCCGAACCACTGATATCGACGTACAGTTTCTCTGCTCCGGAAAAAGTATTCAGGTCGATGCGTCCTGATCCGGATATGTCAATCTCCAAATCATTTTGGCTGGTGAAATCATTTACCTCAATCCGGCCACTACCGCTTAAGTGGACTGAATTCAGATCAGGAACGGTCACATTAATCGTCAATTCATAATTCTTGTAGCGGCCTCTTTCCAATTCGATTTCCCACATGCCACCGGATACCCGGTTGGTGATCCGGTCAATAATATTCGCATGACCCGTAGCACTGACCTTCTGAGTAGGTCCTTGTGAAATTACCACGTTGCAGGGAATGGCAAGATCCAGTCCGGAAAAATTCGGAACATCCAGATTTTTTGTGGTAATGGGTCCATCTCCACTAATCCTGAGGTCGTCTTTTGTGCAGGAGATCATGGCAAAAAAGAAAAAGAAGGATAATACTTTAATTAAATTCATAGTTTTCATGGCAATTGTTTTATTGGTTTTCAATTTTTGTTATTGATAAAAAATTTCGACGTATTGATGTGATTAATCCAAATTTCAAATAAATATTTTTGTTTCCATTTTATTAATTCTCTCATCAATTCGCTTCTGTTATTATAGATGATATAGTACCGGCCTCACCCCTATGCCGGCACGATTTTTTTTGTAAAACTTTACTCCTTGACAAAATTCCCTACTGATTGAGACCAATGTCGCTTCTGGAGTTCGCACACT
The DNA here is from genome assembly GCA_020436835.1 of Saprospiraceae bacterium. Taxonomy (GTDB): domain Bacteria; phylum Bacteroidota; class Bacteroidia; order Chitinophagales; family Saprospiraceae; genus JABDMH01. The sequence goes on from JAGQWZ010000688.1 coordinate 9,780, forward strand.
TAGCCCATGCATAATCCGCTGTCAGTCAACCAAAGCAAGCAAGACAAGTATTAGTGGCAGCAGCCCCAAATCTCAATTGTGTAGCACAACTTAAACCAAATGTGATCTACTTCGGGATACAGAGGATCTAAGTGAAATCCGAAATCTCATATTACTATCACTTTCTCCAGAAGAATCACTTAAATAAATGACACTGATCATTTTAAAAGACCAATATGCTTCCGACTTTTGCAAAAGTCGGAAGAAGCTAGTTATGAGACGAATAGATACCACGCTAGTTATTATCTTGATTACCTTCAGCTCCTGTAACAAACTTGATTTTACTCATATACTTTCCGGACCCATTGATGGTTACACTGCAATAGATGCAGGATGTAAAAATTCGGTTCCAGAGCTCATTACTCCGGGAGAGGGAGAAGTTCTTGACAATGGATGTATTAATGAATCAGATGGAATTAATTGGTCATTCGATTGGGATGATTGCAGTAAAGCAAGATATTATCGAATATATGTCATCCAACAAAATGAAGCAGACCCCATAATTGACCTAGAAACCCAAAATTCTGCTTATACCTTTGGATGCGATACGTGTTTCATCGAAGATATAGGCACAAATAAATGGTACTGGTTTGTTCTGGCTGTAACACCAGACGGTGAAACGGAGTGGAGTATCACAAGGACATTCAGCTTAGAACCAGTTAATCATGATTGTAGAGACTGATTCTTAACATCGAGCTTAAATCCCAGTAATTATGGATAGGATGGATTTCCATCAAACCAAATCGTAATTCATCAAATAACTTGGGCAATCTTCTGGGTCTTTGGCCATCACAAAATCATAAAAAGCAAAATTGATGTTTCGCCTTTAGGATGTTAGCTTAATGGCCTGCCAGATCATAACATCTTAAAAGTCAATTAGTGGATACAAGTGAAGTACTAAGCCCGCACCAGAAAGCACTGAGAATTAACCTGGATCCTTTACGCTATGGTTCCTTTGCTGAAATCGGAGCCGGACAGGAAGTGGTGAGATGGTTTTTTACCGTTGGTGGTGCTGCCGGCACCATATCAAAGAGTATGTCCGCCTACGACATGAAGGTCAGTGATGCCATCTATGGGCCCTGCGAACGGTATGTGTGCCGGCCCCGTCTGGAGGCGATGCTCGAACATGAGCACCGTTTAAATTCCCAGCGGTTGAAAGACACCCGGGGAGATCAAACCGCCTTTTTTGCATTTGCCGATACCGTATCCGCGCGGAATTTTCATGGCACCAATGAATGTCACGGTTGGATGGGCATCAAATACCAGGCACATCCCCGCGATGAAGACAGCCAGATCATCCTCCACGTGCGGATGCTCGACCATGATAATCCCTCTCAGCAGGAAGCCCTGGGAATCGTAGGCGTCAATCTTTTGTATGGTGCCTTCTTCCTGCACCACCGCCCGGACCAACTGATCAAATCGCTCCTGGATGGACTCAGTACCGACCGGATAGAGATCGATATGATTGAATTTTCCGGCATCGAGTTCCGGCATGTGGACAATCGCATCATGAGCCTGCGGCTCGTGCAGTTGGGTTTAAGCCGGGCAGCTATGTTTGCCGCCGATGGAACGGTGCTGCAACCTTCGGAGGTGCTGCGTAAAAAGGCTATTTTAATTGAGCGCGGCAGTTTCCGGCCTGTTACAAAAGTGAATATCGATATGCTGGAAAATGCCCGGACCCAATTTGCCGAAGAGGCTGATGTGGAGGGAGAGTCCATCGTGGAATTGATGGAAATCACCATGCGAAATCTCACTAGTTCCGGAGATCTTGATCTGCAGGATTTTATCGCCCGGGCCGAATTACTGGAAGCCGCCGGTAAAACCGTGTTAATTAGTGACTACTTCGAATACTACCGGTTAAGTGGTTATCTGGCTCAGTATACGAACAAGCCGATCGGGATCATCATGGGAGCCATGAGTCTCCACCAATTATTTGACGAACACTATTATACTGAACTCGAAGGGGGCATCCTGGAGGCGTTCGGGCGTTTGTTTAAAAACAATACCCGCCTTTATATTTATCCTTTCCTCGATCCGGAGAACAATGTCTTGTATAAAGTCAATAATTTCAACATTAAACCGGCGCAGGAAGAACTGTATGGATATCTCGTCACCTGTGGATTAATCCGGCAACTCAGTCAGTACGACGAAAGTCTGCTCAACATCTTTTCTCGGGATGTTTTAAAACGCATTAGAGATAATGATGCAAGCTGGAAACAAATGGTTCCTCCGGAAATATGTACAACCATTATAGAAAGAAGATTTTTTGGATATCAAGGCAATGGTGAGCTCAAACCGAACTAGTGGATTTGGCTAAAGTAGGTAACTACCGTCATTGCATAGTACGAAATGATCCTTCACCTGGAATAGTGCTAATCTAAATACCCATCTTTAAAGTATAATTTCTTGATCCCGCCAGGTATGAATCACGTCGATTTCATCTTTCCCGAATCAATTATCTGCAATTCACCAAATTTTAGAACTTGATTTATGTCATCAAAGCCATTGATATAGGTCTTACTGAACCGGTTGGATAGATTGTTATCTTAATAGGACAAGCGTATGTATTATGAAACTTCCCAGGTCCTTAGATAACCCCATTTCGATTTTTGGAGGTATAATGGCGGTTGTAAGTTTAGCCATTATTCTATTTCTGGTCGTCCTTTCCTTTGTTTCGGGACAGGGCAGTGCCTACACCGGACTAGTAACTTTCATTTTTGCCCCGGCCTTCTTAATCATCGGTCTTATCCTGATCCCACTCGGTGTTTATATCAGGGTGAGGCGGAGAAAGAAGTCAGGAGCACCCAAGCGGGAGCACTGGCGTGTGCTCGATCTGAACAATGTGAGACACCAGAAGGCGTTGTTGATTTTTCTATTTGTTTCTTTGTTCTTATTGTTTATTTCGGGAATAGGTAGTTATGAAGCTTATCACTATACCGAATCAAATGAGTTTTGTGGTAAAACATGCCATTCCGTGATGGAGCCCGAATTTACGACTTACCAAAATTCTCCGCACGCGAGAGTAAAATGTGTGGAATGCCACGTTGGAGAGGGGGCTACATGGTACGTTAAATCTAAATTATCCGGGCTCTACCAGGTATATTCCGTACTGGCTAAAAAGTATCCGCAGCCGATCGAATCGCCGGTACACAACCTACGGCCTGCCCGGGAAACGTGTGAACAATGTCATTGGCCGGAGAAGTTCTATCCAAATCAACTCGTAAAAGAAAAACATTATCTGGCCGATTCGGCCAATACCGAATGGGATATCCACCTGAGAATGCTGGTAGGTTCGGATGATGAGGCAAAAGGGTTGGAGGAAGGAATCCACTGGCACATTAATCCGGATGTCAAGGTAGATTATATCTCTGAATCAAAAGCAAGAGACATCTTACCCTGGGTCCGCTATATTAATCTGAGAACAGGAGATACCATTATATACACCGATTCAGAAAATCCTCCTGATGAAGATCTCATGGCAGAAGGAGAAATCCGGGAGATGGATTGCATAGATTGCCATAACCGACCGTCACATATATACCTGACACCGCAGGATTTCGTCAACCAACAGCTGGCACTGGATAGTATCCCCAGGGATTTACCATACATCAAACAAATCGCTATGGAAGTCTTTTTCACCGAATATTTTCAGGATAAAGACACGGCAGCTATGGTGATCAGAGACCGGGTGGAGACCTTTTATCAAGAAGAACACCCCGAGATCTACGAAAATCAGCGGGCGTCAGTAGATAAGGCAATCACCGGAATTCTGTCCGGCTTTTCCCGGAACGTATTTCCATATATGCAGGCTAGCTGGGATGCGTATCCCGATCACATCGGCCATAAGGTATACGATGGGTGCTTCCGTTGCCACAACGATCGCCACACCAGCGAATCTGGCAGGGTCATATCGATGGACTGCAATCTGTGCCATAACATTCTGCAACAAGGTAGCCCCGGAAACTATCAGACAGCCCTGTTTAGCGACACGCTGGAATTTGAGCATCCGGTAAAATTGAGAGGAGGCTGGAAAGGCGGTCTGTGCTCGGAATGTCATAGATATCTTTACGAATAATAAATTATCACAGGATCAAAGCCAGGAAATTCGACTTAATAGCAGGCAAGTAGCACGTCAAGTGTTCCTTGCCTGTTTGGTTATAAAGGGTTTACTAAAGCCAGCTTCAATTGGTCACCGCCATCACGACCGGTATATAGACTCCGTTCGTGAGGTTGTTAACCCGGCTAATTTACATAGTCCCTCCTGTTCGAAAACGCACTTTGAGAAATGAAGAAAGTAGTACTTCCCTAAGAGTGGGATAATTGTCAAGGGAAATCGTATTTCCGGGAATATTTAGTCCACGGAGATTAATAATTACTGCATTGCCCCAGGCGACCTGATTACATCGCTCTTTTTCCAAAATATTTTACCTGGCTACCGGTGTCAATTAACCTATCTCCCGGCTTATAGTTGTCTCATAACAGAACGATCAGACGATGCCATCCTGGCCATACTGACAAAATACATTTCCATTTCACCTTTTCCCTTTACTTCTATTTTTCCCCGTAGGGTGAAATTGAAATCCGGATCATCTTTAATCTCTTCGTAGGTAGCCCGGCTAATGTTTACCTGTCCCACTGCTCCATTAGATTCCATGCGTGATGCTGTATTGACGGTATCCCCCCAAATGTCATATTGAAATTTCTTTGTACCGACGATGCCAGCCACCACCGGTCCGCTGTGAATACCTGCTCTCATCTCGAAGGTACGGTCATGAAGTTTTTTCATTTCCCTTTGTCTATTTTGAATAAACTCCTGCATATCCAGAGCCGCTCGCACGGTATTTCCAACCGCATTTTCTGATGTTGCTGAAAGTCCCCCAGCGGCCATGTAGGCATCTCCGATTGTTTTAATTTTTTCGATCCCATATTTCTCCATAATCAAATCAAAGCCTTTAAAACAATAATTTAATTCATCCACTAATTGCCCGGCACTTAATTTTTCCGATGTCTCCGTAAATCCTTTGAAATCCGTAAATAGTACCGATACCTTTTCGTATTTTCTGGCCGTGGCAGTGCCATTTTGCTTGAGTTCATCCGCAATTTCAGACGGCAGAATATTGAGTAATAAATGATCGGAACGCTCTTTTTCCTCTTCAATAATTTTTTTAGTCTTTTGAATATATTGATTCCGCCGGTACAGCCCGATGGCAAGCAAGGCAATCATGATGGCGGTGATAATGGTCGTGACGACAATGATGCGTTGGTTTTTCTTTTGCTGGTTGAGCAAGTCGACTTCAATCTGTTTCTGAGACACTTCAAAATCTGTACGTAAATCGGCCATTTCCTGAACCGCCTGAATATTATTTACACTGTCGCGAAAATCAATATGATCCTTAAAATATTTAAGTGCCAGATCCGGGTAATCGGCAGCTTCATACAATTTTGAAAGGGTAAGACTTGCAGTGCTGATTTGATCTTTTAATCCATATTTTCGGGCAAGTTCCAGACTGCGATCCGCATAGGTAAGCGCCGAAGACCAGTCATCCTGCCTGAAATAAATATCAGACATGTAGGTAAGGTAATCTGAAATAGCATAATAGTCTTCATAATCCTCCAGGATAGTAATGGCCTGATTAATCTGTGCTTTCGCCAACTCATCTTTGCCTTGTTCGGCATAGACCATCCCAATATTACCAAGGTTATAGGCAGTGCCTACCGGGTAATTTACTTGTTTAAAGAGATCGCCGGACTCGGCAAAATATGTGGTAGCAGAATCATACCGGCCGGATTGAAAATATTCATCACCGGCATTGAGTAACGCCGTCGCCAGCGTAATCGAATCGTTGGTATTTCTCAAAATATCGATGGCCAAATTATAGTGCTGAATAGCATTAGTACTATTGCCATTGATAGAATATAAGTCAGCAATATTGATGTAGGCCCCTCCAATACCTTCTGCATACCCGGCGTTCTTTGCCGATTCGACACTTTTAAACAGGTTTTGCAATGCTATTTCGAGGTCCCCTTTAAGGCGATAAATCCGGCCTTTCTGCAAATATCCCCGGTATTGATAAATAAGGTCTTTCTCCCCGGTAGCCAGAGAAATGAGGGCTTCGGCATATTGTAGAGCAAGATCATAGTCATTGACCTCATTAAATGCCAGTCCCCGCAAGATCTCCAACTCATCTCCCGGACTGAAGGATCCCTTCTCGTATGCAATTTTGAGGCTATCGGCTAACCGCTGATCCTGAGCATGCACCCCGGAAAAATGGCAACAAAGAAAATAGAGTAGAATTATTGCTCGCAATGGAAACCGAAACGACATCCATTTCAATTATTCACTCCCAATTTCGGATCAATCCGGTACGATTCTGTCGAGCCATCCTGATTTTTAATCACCGTAAACCGTAAAGTATAGCTTTCTTCCCGGCCTTCTGTTTCATGGGCCAGAATAGTTGCCTGAATCACTCCCGCGCTTCCGATTAAAACAGGGGTACCAAACAAATCGACATTTCCACTTCTTTTTTCAATAGAAATTGAATCGATGGAAACACAGTCACAGCTACCCGGGTTTCTTGCAACACCGGACCATTCAATGATTTGTCCGGCGTCTATTCTGGTAATGTATTCTTCCGGAGGCAGAATCGCAGGGTTGCGGGTATTATCTACAAAAACGCAATATTTTTCAGGATTTTTTTTGGTGATTTCTTCCGTGTCCACAATGAGAATAATCTTAACATTGGCCATAATAATGAGTTTATCCGGTTAATTAATGTTGAGCGAACATCCTTACGGATTTTGAAATAATTTAACTATGAGCATTATCTGCACCGGAAATAACGTCGGAAAAATTCACCCGGTCTACATTTTCATTGCCTGGTGCACTATTTTCTCTCCGTTATTTCGCATGATAGTAAAGGCCAGTTTCACCTTACCATCTGGTTTAATATCAAATTTTAATTGCGGCCGGTTCCATTCTCCTCCGGCGGGAGGTTCGAAAGTATTGTTGCCAAGGTATCTCAGAACTTGTCCAAAGACCTCATTTCTCATCCAGAGCTGATCTTCGTGCACAAAAAAGTCAAAGGCACGATCCTCTTCACCTTTATACATCCCGGCCAGGCGGGTCAGGGCTACGGGATCGGCGGGAAGTTGCTTTTGCATAATTACATTGAAGGGGATCAGGGTATTCCCTTCTGCATCTTTCTCGGGGGTTAATGTCCGGCTCTCTGCCTCTGCGGTCCGGGATGAAGCATCCTTTTGCAGATAGGGATCACCGGAAAAATACAACTGAGTAATCAGATTTTGGTAACCCGGAGCTGAGATCATTAAATGAAAATGTGCAGGACGATACATGCCCCCACCCGCATCATAAGGTACCGGCATTTGCGTGCGGAAATGGTAGTGCCCCGATGCATCACTGTAAATAGTGCCCCGGTAATTGTACGCGTTACTATCATTATCATAGACCTCATCGGCACTGCAATGCCACAATTCCACTTTCGCATTTTCAATTGGGGTAGAACAATCGTCGTGGAAAACGCTTCCCGCCAGTCTGACGATATCCCCTTTCATATGTTCTAATACCAGGTTGCTTCTAACCGGCGCATCCGGTCTATAGAATGGACCAAGAATATCTGTAGTGGTTTGACAATCTCCAACAAATCTTTTTCCATCAAAATGGATAAACCCGGTGGTGCTAAGAGCGAAGGCAGTCAGCGAAGACTGCCTGAGGAAGTGTCGTCGTTTCATTTCTATTGGTTTAAAGTGGTTAAATCCTTTGAGTACCTATCAATATACGGATTTTAAAATAGGTTCGGAATTATTTTATTGCCGGAAAAATCGATTTGCATAAAGTATACAAAGACACCCGGTAACTTTATCCTGACATCGGGATCTCATTTTCATTTTATGGATCAAGAAGTTGGATGGAGGAGATTTATATTTAATTTAGAATAATGGACAAGCCAAGAAGAAAATTTATGCGCAATCTGGGCATCGCTGGACTTTCCGCTTTCCCCGGCAGAAATCTGCTCAACGCACGCTCAAATGAAGAATATATTCTTAAGCGTCAAATACTGACCCGGCAGACCGATCCCACCACACCCAAAATCGAAGAGGCCCGGAAAGCAGGGTTGGAAATTCTGAAGCCCTCAAAAAAAGACCTGGAACATGGCCTGGAACTCCATGCCAACTCGATCGTATTTGATACCTATGGCTTCATGCCCAGAGCGGCGGTCGACGGACAACGGCTGGCGCAGGCAGTCGCAGACAACGCCTCCCCGCTCGAAATAGACGACCTACGCGAAGATCAAACCATGAGCCGTTTTGTAGACCACGAGAGAGAACGACTTGAATTCATCACTAATTGGAAAGCATCGGGTGTCACGGCTATCTTTCAAAATGCCGGAGAGGAGAGCAATAACGTGCAGGTACTGCTGAAGCGACTGGCCCGGTTCACCTACGCCACCGACATGATGCCGGAGGTCCTGCAAAAGACATTGACCGCCGAAGCCATCCTGGCCGCCAAAAAAAATAATCTGCATGCCGTCTGTTTATCTGGCAATGGCGTTCCCATGCCTCTGGACCTGGTCTCCCTGGAGGAAGAACTCCGTTATATCCGCATCTTTTATCAACTGGGTATCCGCATGATGCATCTGACCTATAATCGCAGGAACCTGATTGGCGACGGTTGTGCTGAACCCGCAAATGGAGGTTTAAGTGATTTTGGCCGGGCAGTGGTAAAAGAAATGAACCGGGTAGGTGTGATCGTTGATATTGCTCATTCCGGATGGCAGACCAGTTTAGAAGCGGCCCAGATATCAGAAAAGCCCATCGTCGCCAGCCATACTACCTGCGATGCCCTTTACCACCATATACGAGCTAAACCGGACGAGGTGATCAAAACGATTGCGGACAAGGAAGGATATATAAGTATTTGTTGCATTCCCCGGTTTC
>JAGQWZ010000689.1 GCA_020436835.1 Saprospiraceae bacterium
AAATAATTAAACCAGAAATCATATTTGATGAAAATCGCCAGTTTAGGTTGAATTTTGCCAATAAATTTTTCAGCATTTTCGGAGGTGTCCAGAGGTAGATAAAAAATATAGTCGGCGCCGGGATAGTTTTGGCGGATTTCATAACCACTCGGCGAAAAAAAAGTTAAAATAATTTGAATATCTGGTTGCCTTTTTTTGATCTCTTCGATTACGGGGCGACCTTGTTCGAACTCTCCCAACGATGCGGCGTGAACCCAAATAACATGATGGAACTGGTCACACACGGCTTCAATTTCCTTCCAGATATGCTGACGGCCTTTTCTCCATTTGTCAGCCTTTGTATTGAAGGGAGCCATCCATCGGATCATCAAGCCATAAATTCGAATAATAAAATTATACAGCCGATATATCATTTTAATAATAGCGAATTTCCCGGGTGAGGTAAATGGGGATGATCCAGGCTACCTGGATACCGGTAAGTATATCCAATCTCGATGATTTGACCTCCGTAGTATTATAATTGAAGTTTCTCAGGTCCCTGGTAAACGCTTCCGTGACAGCGAGAGAAATCCTGAAATTGACCAACTTATCTCTACCAAAATATTGATAACCGACTTTCTGTTCGAGACTCCATCCTCCCGTGAGCCGGTCATAGCCCTTATGATATGGATCTAAAATCTGCACAACTGAATCAAAATCGTCGACAATCCGGATCTTGTGCCTAAGATATCCAAGGCCGGCAACGACAAATATTCCGGAAATAGCCCTTTGACTACTGGAACGAAAAAAATAACCGCCTTCGAGGGAAAAATGATGACCGCGCTCTCTCAGGAAAACGCTGGCAAATTGCATGTCTCGTCCAATGATACCTCCATCAATGGTCTTCAGATTCGACAACACATCCTCCCTGGTCTGACTTCCGAAAATAAAATCATAGTTGATTGCAGCGTAAAGATCACCTTTGGTCAGGATAGATACAGTCGTGCCAAGGGTAAAGTGTTCGGCGAAACGATCTTTTAAGTCGCCGAAAGGCAACCCCAGACCGTAGTGTCCATCGACAGTCACTATGCTTTTTACCGAATCTTGACCCGGTTGTGCCTGGCTTTCACCGGTTAGGGCAAAGAAGGTTAAGCAAATCAGATATGTCCGCCATTGTTTGAGCATTGTGCAAAGTTATTTAATTTGAGCGTTGACAAGGGTGGACTAAAATCTAATTACAATAGGTGGTTTATTAACTTTGCCCCCTTTCATCAAGGTGCTATCGTAATGAAGACCATTTTAATCACCGGTGCTGCCGGTTTTCTGGGATCCCATTTATGCGACCGGTTTATCAATGAGGGTTATAAGGTAGTGGGAATGGATAATCTATTGACCGGTTCGCTAAGTAATATTGAGCACCTTTTTCAATTATCCCAATTTGACTTTTATTACCACGATGTCTCGAAATTCGTGCATGTTCCCGGGCCCCTTGATTATATTTTGCATTTTGCTTCACCGGCAAGTCCAATTGACTATCTGAAAATGCCGATTCAGACCCTCAAAGTTGGGTCATTGGGCATTTACAATCTATTGGGACTGGCCAGGGTAAAGAAGTCGAGAATTCTTATCGCATCAACCTCGGAGGTGTATGGAGATCCGCTGGTGCACCCCCAGAATGAAGATTATTGGGGTAACGTCAATCCGGTAGGTCCGCGGGGAGTGTATGACGAGGCGAAAAGATTTCAGGAGGCCATCACAATGGCTTATCACAATACGCATGGTCTTGAGACCCGGATCGTCCGGATTTTCAATACCTATGGTCCGAGGATGCGGCTGAATGATGGTCGGGCCCTCCCGGCTTTTATGGGTCAGGCCCTGCGCAATGAACCGCTTACCATCTTCGGTGATGGATTGCAGACCCGCTCGTTCTGTTACGTCGACGATTTGATCGAAGGAATTTTCCGATTATTGCACAGCGAGTATCATTTACCGGTCAACATCGGAAATCCGACAGAAATCACGGTGAAACAGCTGGCGGAAGAAATTCTGGAGTTGGTGGATGGAACGACTTCGACGCTCACCCATAAACCGCTGCCGGTCGATGATCCTAAAGTGAGACAACCGGACATTGGAAGAGCACGTCAGATCCTTAATTGGGAACCCCGGATTGACCGACTTGAAGGACTAAAACGTACCTTAGCATATTTTAAAGCTGTTGTATAAAAATGACAACTAACAAATACAATACGATCCTGATTACCGGGGGTGCCGGCTTCATTGGCAGTCATGTAGTTAGACACATGGTCAAAAAATATCCGGAGGTCAGAATCGTCAATTTGGATAAGTTGACCTATGCCGGAAATCTTGAGAATCTTCGCGATATCGAAAGTGAAGCCAATTATGTCTTTGAGCGGGTTTGTATAACGGATGTGGAAGCTACTGCCGAGGTATTCCAGCGCCATAAACCGGATGCGGTGATCCACCTTGCCGCCGAATCACATGTAGACCGTTCCATAGTATCTCCCTTGGAATTCGTTCACACGAATACCATAGGTACTGCCAATCTTTTGAATCAATTCAAAAACCTTTGGTCGGATGTTCAATTTCAGGGAAAACTATTCTACCAGGTTTCTACGGACGAAGTGTATGGGAGTCTGGGTCCTTCCGGGTACTTTACGGAAGCAACAAAATATGATCCCCGGTCGCCCTATTCGGCTTCTAAAGCCGCAGCAGATCACCTGGTCAGGGCATATTATCATACTTTTGGCATGCCGGTGGTCATTACAAATTGCTCCAATAATTACGGATCATACCAATTCCCGGAAAAACTGATTCCCCTCATTATTAATAACATCAGACATCGGAAACCCCTTCCGGTGTACGGTGATGGAAGCAATGTAAGAGATTGGCTCTACGTTACCGACCATGTTGAGGCAATTGACCTGGTCGCACACCAGGGTGAAATCGGTGAAACCTATAACATTGGGGGAAATAACGAGCACCAAAACATTACGATTGTCCACACTTTGTGTGATCTGGTTGACCAAAAACTGGGCAATGCTGCCGGCACTTCCCGAGCGCTAATTACCTATGTCACAGACCGACTGGGTCATGATAAAAGATATGCTATTGATGCAGCGAAAATTAAAGCTGATTTGGGATGGAGTCCGTCCATAGATCTTGAAGAGGGATTATCTTTGACGGTCGACTGGTATTTTGAGAACGACGACTGGTTGGCTAACGTAACGAGTGGTGCTTACAAGGAGTACTACAAGAAAATGTATAAAGAGTAGTAGAATATGTTTCAACTGACAGTCGGATCATCTTTTAGATTCCTTGTTCTGGTAATGTTTCTGACGCTATCAGGAGCAGTATCCGTGTTTTCTCAGGTGACCGAAGCCATGCTTCGTCAGCAATTGGTGGAAAGAGGAATTGATGAAGGGGCATTTCGGCAAAAACTTAAGGAGAGGGGTATTTTATATGAGTCCATTGACCAGGTCCCTCCGGAAGAATACCCGCAAATTGAAGTCATTGTAAAGGAGATTATCG
>JAGQWZ010000074.1 GCA_020436835.1 Saprospiraceae bacterium
GCCATTTACCAAATTGTCACCGCTTAACTTAACGGCAAGGAATTAGGAATGATGAATTAGGAATCAATGTCGTTAAGTTAAGGAAAGTACGTTGTTGATTCTGGACTGCGGGTGGACTGGTTCTCCCCTTCCAGGGGAGTTAGAGGGGTGCGAGTGAGCCATTTACCAAATTGTCACCGCTTAACTTAATGGCAAGGAATTAGGAATTAGGAATGATCCATTAGGAATGGTCAAAGTCGCTGGAAAGAACCAAAAACCAACAGCTAAAGACCTTTCGTATGATGAAATAGAACTATTAATTGATAATTAATAATTCCTAATTCAAAAATCTCCCTCCCTACGGTCTGCTTTTCACTTCCGGTAAAGCCATAAGTGCTCCTACCCCGGCATTCCATAGTTGTTGATTGATCCGGGGAATATCCCGGTTCAAGATATTACTGGCGGTATTCTGCAGCGCCGACCATTCCTGGCTCAATTCGTGAAATACTTCCATCACTGGCTCATTAATCCGGGGAATATCCCCTTCAGCCTGGTTGATCATAAACATATAGTCAGCAGAAAGCTTGTTTTCAAAGTTTTCTACATCATCATACGCTTTGGACTTTCTCTGTACCATCATCTCATCCCACTCTTTCATCTCCTGGATCATTTTATTAGCCTCTTTTTTCAAGGGCGTATACTTCTCTTCGGCCGGTATTTGTTTCACCAAACCTTCCAATTGGGTACGCAAGTCCTTGACTTTATTGACTGTACGATGCATATTATCGACCGTACTCTCCATGAGTGCCATTTGCTTATGATATTGCTCGTAAGTTGCCATGTCGGGAGCACTGATTGGATGTGGCTTCACTTCGCAGGTAGTTGAGGTTTCACCGCTTTCCGTTTTAATGGTGACCGTGTACTCACCCGGTATTACCTTATGCCCCCGATAGCTGGCTTCAATATACACCCCCGGAACACCAGAGATAGTCGGATATCTCAAATCCCAGACAAATCGATTCAACCCCTCCTTCTTGGAGAGTACGGGTTCCGGAGGGGGGCCTCCGTCCCACCGTTTATAGGTTGTATCTTTTTGAGAACTAAAACTCCGCACCAGGTTGCCTTTGGCGTCGGTGATCTCCATGGTAATCTTACCACTATCGGGCAACTCCGGCAGTTGATAATAAAGTACAGCTCCGGTTGCAGGATTCACCCCTGTGTATCCATCGGTACCATCGAAAGAACCCGAGTTGGCATCCAGAGCACTCCGTCCATTTATTAAGGCAGGGGGCTGTGGCGTATATAAATAGAGCCCATTACGGTCATCGGAATATTGATGAAGCAGGTTGAGGTCATCCAGTATCCAGAAAGATCTTCCTGAGGTGGCCGCCACCAGATCACCATTGTGCACCATTAGATCGGTGATTGGGGTGACCGGCAGATTTAGCTGCAACGGTTCCCAGGTCTGGCCATCATTAAACGACACAAAAACGCCCTTCTCTGTACCGCAATATAGCAAGCCCTTCTTGACCTTATCTTCCCGGATTACGCGGGTGAAAAATCCATCGGGAATTCCCTTGCTGATATTCTCCCAGCTCTTACCGTAATTGGTTGTTTTATAAATGCCGGGGGTATGGTCATTAAATTTGTAGCGGGTGGTGGCAATATAAGCTGTGGCCGGATCATGCGGAGATATATCAATTGCATTAACCAGACATTCATCCAGTCCCTTAGGTGTTACATCATCCCATTTTTCACCTCCATTGCGAGTGAGGTGCACCAATCCGTCATCACTGGCCACCCAGATCACCCCTTTTTCATGCGGTGATTCGATCATATAACTAATGGTACCATAATTTTCAGCCCCCACTGCTTCATTGGTGTAGGGTCCACCTCCCTTTCCTTGCTTCTCTTCTTCATCACGAGTGAGATCAGGAGACACTTCCTCCCATGTCCTCCCATTATCCTGAGTGCGCAACACGTATTGAGCACCATGATAGTACGTATTTGGTTCATGCTTAGACCAGATAATGGGAGCGTTCCAATTGAACCGGTAGCGCATATCTTTCGTCTCCTTTCCCAGGTATTGGATCGGGGCAGCCATGACGTTGGTAGTAGCATTCGCCTCTACATCGAGTATTTCAATCGTACCCAGATAACTTCCGCCCCAAACATACCGTGGATTATCGGGATCAAAAGCCAGAAAAGCGGATTCTCCACCGGCAGAATAGGACCAGTCTCTTTCGGTAATGGCATATCCTCCCAGGCTTTGACTGGAAATCCGGACTGAAGTATTGTCTTGCTGACCACCATAGATCCGGTAAGGAGTATGATTGTCTACATTAATCCGGTAAAATTGAGCGGTCGGCATGTTATCCTGCGGTGACCAGCTTTCACCCCGGTTGAACGTAATGGCGGCACCACCGTCATTTGCGATCACCATATTCCTGGGATTGTCTGCATTAATCCAGAGATCGTGAAAATCACCATGCGTGCCACTCAAACGTTCCCAGGTTTTACCTCCATCAATCGACCTCAGGGCAGGAGCACTCATTACGTAGACCATATTCTCATTCTCAGGATCGGCAAAAACCTCTATATAGTACCATGCTCTCTGTACCAACCGGTGATCGCTGCTTACTTTTTTCCAGCTTTTGCCAGCATTTTCAGATACGAAAAGACCTCCCTGTTCCTTTTCCGAATCACTCTCTATTACCGCATAGACTTTTTCCGAGTTGGCCGGGCTTACGGTAATAGCCATCTTTCCCAATTCATCCGGCAAACCTTTTTCGATTTTTTCCCAGGTTTCACCCGCATCAACCGATTTGTATACACCGCTTCCCGGACCACCACTGATCACTTTCCAGGGAAGCCTTCCATGTTCCCACATGGTGGCATAGAGAATGCGAGGATTATTGGCATCCATTGATATTTCGGAACATCCGGTATGATCATCCACATAAAGCACCTTTCGCCAGGTCATTCCTCCGTCTTCAGATTTATAGATCCCACGGTCTTCATTTTTTCCATAAAGGGCTCCCTGTGCCGCTACAAAAACAATATCGGGATTATCCGGGTGTATCCGAATCCGGGAAATATGCTGTGTATTCTCCAGGCCCACCCTTTTCCAGGTTTTTCCTGCGTCGGTAGATTTATAAACACCATCCCCATGTGAAGTCATCACTGCCCGTGGTGCATGCTCACCCATACCGCAATAGAGCACGTTGGGATCACTGTTAGCTACTGCGATCGCCCCAACCGAACCAGTTTTAAAAAAACCATCCGAGATATTCTTCCAGCTATGTCCGGCATCCTCTGTTTTCCATAGACCACCACCGGTTGTACCCATGTAGTAAGTCAGGGGATCTCCTGGTACGCCGGTGGCACAAACAGATCTCCCTCCCCGGAAGGGTCCGATGCACCGCCACTTCATCGCTTCAAAATAGGAGCTGGGTTGATCATTGCCCTCCGTCGAATTGTCTTCCTGAGCGGTAAGTATCCAACAGAATAGCATGAAAGGTATTGCCAAGAGGATGTTTTTCATGAGCTTTTCTTTGAGTGGTCCAAAGTAATAAATAATAGAAAGTTGCTTCGTTTGAAAAGATTAAAAACTTTAATTTTAGGGAGACCGATGTAAAAGAAAAGCATGCACCCATAGTTCAACTGGATAGAATATCAGATTCCGGTTCTGACGGTTGGGGGTTCGAGTCCCTCTGGGTGCACTTTTTTTCTCACATCATTCCTTAGTTTAAAACTTACCTGGATCTTGCTTCCCTCGAATACGCTGAGACAGGGCGGCCTCAACTATTTGATCCTTAATGTGTTTCCGGCTAAGTTCCTGATCTGATTTAGTCTTGGAGCAGTTATCTCACCTGTTTTTATTTACGATCATTTGAAGATTTTTTAATAATCAGGTACCAATCTATTTTCTTCGTTAAAATCAAGAGCAGCGTTCTGATAATAATTATCTTGTAAAGGGCACTAAATCCAGCACCGGGCATGGCTCGATTTGGATTGAATATCGATTACAAATCAATTAAAATGAAAAACAACCGGCGGCGTTTTCTCTCGAACCTGGGGTCAGCTACGATTATGATCCCTTCTCTAATTAAAGGTTACACTTCTTCTGAGCTTCAACATTTCAGCCCTGAAAGATTAAATGAAACTAATATTTCCATTTGGGATCTGGACACTCCATCATTATGTGTGGATCTGGATATTCTGGAAGCTAACCTGAGCAAACTGCAAGCCATTACGACCCAGAATGGTATCGCCGCCCGTCCTCATGCAAAGACCCATAAATGCCCGCAAATTGCCCGGCTTCAAATGGCCGCCGGCTCGATAGGTATTTGTGTCGCCAAGATCAGTGAAGCGGAGGTGATGTTCGATCATGGGATCGATAAAATTCTATGTACCACTACAAATGTTACGCAGGATAAAATAAAACGGGCGATGTCATTGAAGAAATGGTGTCCCGATTTTATTCAAGCCACCGACTCTCCGGCCAATGCGCGTTTACTTTCGGAAGCAGCATCGGCCATGGGCATTACTGCCGATATTGTGGTCGACGTAGACCCGGGCATGCATCGCACCGGAATTCCAGCCGGAGAACCAGCGCTTCAATTGGCTCAATTGGTTGATCAATTACCATCCCTACGCTTACGGGGCATCCTATGCTATGATGGTGGATCTCAGCATGTCAGTGGTTTTGAAGCCCGCAAAAAGCAAACACTTGACCGTCTGGCTGCTGCCGCTGACACAGTAGGCATGATGCGAAAAGCGGGATTAAATACAGAAATATTTAGTGGTGGAGGTACCGGAACCTACAATATTGATCACGAAAACGAAGGTTTTACAGATGTACAGGCGGGAAGCTACGTCTTTATGGATAACCAGTATATGGCGATCGGCGGGGAGCACAACACTGACGTCTATGACGATTTCAGACCTTCACTCACCATTTTGACCACCGTACTTAATGACCAATATGAGGGAAGAGTGACTACGGATGCCGGGGCAAAAGCCTGTACAATCAACCAACCCTGGCCGGCCGTAAAGGGGCAGAGCGGGATGGACTATCGCTCCGGATCGGACGAATTTGGCACCTTAATATTTAATGATCCTTCGCGGACCTACCGGGTGGGTGAAAAACTTGAACTAATCGTATCTCATTGCGATCCCGTAGTCAATTTATACGATCAGATGTATGCCATTCGAAATGAAAAAGTGGAAGCCATCTGGAAAATTTACGGACGGGGAAAATCAAGCTGATCGATATTGTACAACACCTGACAAATTGAAGTTAAAAGGTTGACATAATCTGGATAAATATTACTTTCGTGCATTGTCCTTCCCTGACAGACATCATGGAAGATGTTCTAATAATTACATAACATATCGGGTCCGGATATTTACCTTTATTATTCCCATTCTAAAACCAAATTTTAAATACTTCACTACGAAACACTCATTGGCGGTTCAGAAAAAAGAAAAGACAGAGCCATTGAAAAAGCGATTGAACTCATCAAAAAATAAAAATGACTCACGACGGCGGAGCTTTTTCGTATTTCCACACCCTTAAAATTTTAAACCCGGTTAAACCCATCATTATCTCAAAAAAAGTGAAGCGCTTTGTTTGAAAATATGAGTATGGAAAGGTTTTTAAATATTTTTCAACCGGAGGAACTCACGGGGACTATCAAAAGGCTTGCAAGACAGCAACTCTTAGAAGACATGTGGATTGCAGATGGATTCGAACTGACCGGTACCTCCTTTGATATGCTAAAATATTTTATTCGTGATCCAGAAAAGTGTAGTAGATATGAAAGTTCATTTCTACTTTTTGCCCAGGCTACGCATTCCGGGAGCATTTACGCTTTTTATAAAAAATCCGGCTTAAAAAATTGCGATGAGTGGCCTGTGATTGTACTGGGTGACGAAGGGGGTGTACTGGTACTGGCAGAAAACATCTTTGGAGCAATGAGGTTCTGGACTTTAAATTCTGTCCAACCTTATGTGTCCGGACTGGATCTGAGCTTCGACTTATTTCACTCTGATGACGAAATTATTCCATCAAACGAATCCTATAAGAAGTGGATCAGGAAAGAATTTGATTTAGATCCAATTTTAAATATTGCCCAGGCGGAAAAGGACATCATTAAACCGGCCTTTGACAAATATCAACAAGAATTAACTCAAATATTTGAGGACCAATAAAGCCAATTCTTTGAAGACTTTCTTTCTGACCAGATTCAAATTTGAATGCCATTACTACAGCTATTCGAAGCGATAACCTTTACTCTCCCCCGGACAGATGGCAAAATATTTGCCTCTCAGATTTAAACTATGATTGACATCGGGAGTCAAAGCATTAAATCCATCTTTATGACCTTGCACCGCTTCTTGCCGGCAGTGACCTTATTCCTCAGTTTTTCTTCAACCCTTAATTCCCAATTTGATAGCCTGATTTATAATGGTATTCAGCGTACTTTCCTCGTTCATCTTCCTGCATCTTACGATGGCCAGGCTAAAATGCCGCTTCTGATCGCGATGCATGGTGGTGGAGGAAGCGCATTGAATCTCCAGAATCAATCCGGACTTAGTCTCACCGCCGACGAGCATGATTTCATTGTGGTTTATCCGGAAGGTTACCGGGGAGGATTTCTTAATCTCCGGACCTGGAACGCCGGGTGGTGTTGTGGTTATTCCAGTGATACTAATATTGATGATGTTGGTTTCATCGATATGCTGCTGGATGTACTAATCGAAAGATACGATATAGACAGCACCCGGATTTATGCTACCGGGATGTCCAATGGAGGGTTTATGTCATACCGGCTAGCCTGCGAGCTCTCACACCGGATTGCCGCCATCGCCCCGGTCGCCAGTTCAATGAGTCTGGTCGAATGTAATCCCGGGAGAGCAGTGCCCATTATCCACTTTCATTCGTACCAGGATGGCAGCGTGCCATATGAAGGCGGGATCGGTAACGGTATCAGTGATCATTACAATGCTCCCCTGGATTCGGTATTGGCAGTCTGGGCTGCTTCAAATGCCTGCCAGGAAGGAAAGATCGAGGTGCAGGACAATGACGATTATACACAATATACCTGGACCAATTGCGACTGTGCTTCTGATATAATCTGGTACCTGACCAAAGATGGGGGACATTCTTGGCCGGGAGGCAACCAAACACCCATTGGAGATCTTCCGTCTATGGTGATAAATGCCAATGAGTTAATGTGGGATTTCTTGTCCCAATATTCCCTGGATTGTTCGGCGGTGAGTGCCCGGAAGGAAATTCCTGTGCAGGACCAGCTCCACGTTTTTCCAAATCCCTCTTACGGCAGCATCCAATTTTCCCAGTCTCCGGACCTCGATTACACGGTCTCACTATTTGATTTACTTGGTACACCTGTCCCCATCATTCGGGAAGGTACCAACGTCACCGTACCCTCGTTCGAAGCTGGTCTATATCTGTTAAAGATTGTGGAACCGGGTCAGCAAATACAGACCACACGGCTCCTGCTGATTCCGGCTAATTGAGGAAAGCCGGTCAGATCTCGACAAATCCAGTAATCGGTCTAATGGAGCATTCATGATGGATCAGCCGATATCACTGCGAGATTATAATTCGGTCCGACCTGGACCATCAGTGGTAAGGGCTATGGCCAGTAAAAGACCATAGCACCCTTGTCCTAATTAATAGTAAATCCTACTGGAGCCCTGCAATAGCTTCTGATTCTACGGCGGGTAGCGATCTCAAGTAAGTCCATATAGCATCTATTTCTTCATCAGAAAGCAGCGCAAATCGAGGCATCATCTCATTGAGTAATCTGCTGTCTGGTCGTAGTCCCTGTCTGATAGCTACGGTAAAGTCTTCTTTGGTCCAGTTTCCGATGCCACTTTCTCTGCTGGGAGTCAAATTAGCACTGTATACGATATTGAAATCCCGGTCTTCAATCGGATTTCCTCCGGCAAAATAACCTTCGGATTGCTCCGGTTGGAGGATATCATTGGTTTCAAAGCTCTTTGAATGACATTCGAAACAAGCGTAAACGGCAGTACTGAGGTATTTGCCATAAGCCATTTTATCGTTCGCAGAGGGTGCTAGGATTTCTTGCTCCGGAGCTGGAAGAGGTTTAAAGGCCCCAAGCTTGAAAAGCGCCTTGGCTATGAAGGAATAATCAGGTTTTGGCCGGGAAACTTCCGAAGGCTGCGTAATTGGGGAATCAGATCGAAGGTAAGCAATCACAGCCGCAAGGTCCTCATCGGATATATAAGGGAAAAGCATGAAGGGACCAATGTAGCGACCTTCCCGATTGATTCCTGTACGGAGCATATGTGCCAATTCGCCATCACTGTAGCGACCGGTTCCCAACGTAGAATGTTTGGTAATATTTGCAGACCAGATCTCTCCCAGTCCACTTTCCGGTTGCGAAATCATAGCTCCACTCAACCTTTCATCACTTCCTTTATGACAGGTGTAACAAACCGTCTCCACTATCTTCCGTCCCTGCTGCACAGCCAAAGAATCATGGGATACCTGCACCGGTAATGGATTTACCTCATACACGGGCAAACTCGAAAAGTTAATATAGAGCGCAAATAAAAGGATGAAACCAACGAATACAGAGAAAATGATCGCGAGTACTTTCAAAAACTTTTTCATAATACTAATGGTGAGATTTTACAAAATTTAATTCCTTTCCAAAGATCCGGAGGGATGCGCAGAAACATTGACAGATATGTCGCGGATGTTATATTGATTGTTGCAATTGCCTATACATCATAGGATACATACAGGGGTAGCAGCTTAGAATGAGGGGAAGCCTTCAGTACCGGTGGGATAAAACGATGACAGGGAAGCGAGTTCTTCAAACAGGCTCATATTGACGTCTCAGTCCAAGGATGGCATTGGATGCAGGATTTCCTAATAAAATGTATCACCGCTATAAACACAAAAGGTCTTAGCTCCGGGTCCGGTTCTCGTCAAGTTGTTGGTTCTCAGATTTCGAATTTCCGATCTTTTCAGTCGAGAGTAATCTTTTCAAATTGCTCAGGTCAGTAGCGGAGACGTGATCTTACTCTTTCAATCCCTTGATAACGACATTACCCGTACCTCCTTCCCGGCAGGGATAAGTGAAAGCATTGGTCCATTTCGATTGCTTGTTTAAAATCTTATAGAATCCTTCCAGATACTTTTTACAGTATTTTGATGAACCTCTGTCCAGATACCCGGCTTGTTCCAGAACCCGGAAGAAGTCTTGTTTCGTGGCTCTAAACTCCTCCAGTACATCTTCGAACCTTTGAGTCTCGTGCATGCAATAACCCCGGAATCTTCTCTGCATAACCGACGCCATCTTAAGTTCCGGTGCCGGCTTTGCATAGGGGGCACGCACCAGGCCCGAATGATCAAAATCATAAGGACTGATTTTCAGTCTCTTTTGGTCGTCGGAGAAAATCCGGATGTTCTGTCTGTATTGCACCGACCAATCGGTATTCCCAATCAAATATTGAAAGATGGCTACTCGTAAAAAATTATCTACTTCAATTTGATCCGGTCGAACTAAATCCTGATCAACCACTGTCATTCCATTTCTGCCAGCGAGTTGATCGGAGTCTTCCAGAAGAAATCCCATCACCGTTTCATTCTTCTTTTGGTTATTAATATCCTGAAAGTGAACTTCCACTAATCTTACCCGATAGCTAAGAGGCGTAAGAAGGTTATTCAACTTGTAGACCAGGTATTCGCGAAAAACATAGCGGTCACCCTGACAAGGCATGACCAACTTCAACTTATTCTGACCATGAAATACGGAGACAACCGGCACCTCATTCCTGGGAAAATCAAGAAGAAGCGGGGGATACTTACAGTTCCCTTCCATACGCCGGTAGTGTCCCCGCGTACGAATATTCAAGAAATGTTCCAGCCTGGTCTCTTTACTTCCCTCCTCGACCAGCGTAAAAGGGAATTCCTGGGCCTTACCGGATCGATCAGAAAACAAATCGACCACATTTCCGATCAGAGAGATTTGAAGTATTTGATCATTCTCAAAAAGCCCGGTAGCGGTACTATCCCGATCAAAAGAATTACCCTTTACAGTGGAATTAAGAAAAATGAATAGAACCGAAATAAACAACACTGATCTCCACTTCCTTCCAGATTTCATAATTTAAAAGTTAATCCTTTTTTTATTGCTTTCAAATTATCTGATAAGCAATTCGGGATGGATCTCAAAAATTGACTGGTCGCATCCGGCGAATATTAAAACTGCAGATGTTGTATATTGATTGCAGTTAGTGGTTTTGAAACCTAATTTTTGCCCGATGAAACGCAGGACCTTTCTCCGAAGCAGCGTAGCTCTACCAATCCTCCCTTCCACATTGCAAAACCGAACCTTTGCCAGTGAAGAGGACCTTGTCATCGAACGGCCGGTGAATGGTAAACCTCACCAGGGTAAGGTTCTCGCTGCCATCCAACCGCATTCGGATGACATCCCCATTTTTGCGGCAGGAACCGTAGCTAAATTAATTGATGAGGGTTACCGGGGTTATCTCATCCAGATGACTAATGACGATCATGCCGGTGCCGGTGCGACTGTGGGTGAGGTCATTCGCAATAATGAACTGGACACCGATCATGTTGCCAGATCATTAGGTCTTGAGAAGGTCTATAATCTCTATTATCGAAACCACAGAATGGACAACATTAGTCCGGTGGAAATTCGCTCGCGATTAATCTTTTTAATTCGACTGTTGAAGATCGATACCATCGTTTGTTATGATCCGTGGGGAGATTATGAAGAGAATCCAGATCATTACGTAACTGCCAGCGCCTGGGAGGCTGCCAGATGGATGGCCGGGGGCAGACTGGATTATCCCGAGCACTTCGACGCCGGATTAAAGCCTCATACCGTATCGGAAATGTATTATTTCGCCCGGGGCCCACAATTAGTGAACCGCATTGTGGACATTAGCCATTACATTGATAAAAAAATTGAGGCAAACCTGGCTAATGTAACGCAGGGTCCGGCCGGCAAGCATGGTGCCGGTATTTTTAATCGATTAAGATCAGAAGGGAAAAAACTGGACCTTTTAGGCAATACGGAAGATGAAGCCAACCGAAATTATATTAAAAAGGTGGTTTTGGATATGGATTCGCAGCGTCTCAGAGGCATTCCCAGTGACCGGGAGTTGGGGCGACAATTTGAGTTGGAGTGGGCGGAAGCATTTCATTACCACGGACCTCAAGCTTCCGTTTTTGATGAATACATCCGGCAAAATGCCTATTAAACACTGATCTCCGGAGGTTTATTAAAAATGCAGGAATGGAACTTCAACTAATTTTTACAATCCCGTAGCCAACACCTTCGATCCTCTGGCATTGATCAGTTGCTGTCGTACGTTTTCTTCTCTAAACAGTTGGATAGGATCCAGTGCGCCTCCCTGTCTTTTCCTCGCTTCTGCAACCAGAGGCCGGACATCGGTCCGGTAAGCTTCCTGCATAATTTCCTGACAGAGTACCACATCATTTTCCTCCTGCGCCTTAGTCAAAGCGGTCCGGTCAATAATCAGACTCTGGGCATACGCTATTTTAATCGCCTCCACCGACTGAAGTAGATCTTCCAGTGGATCCTTTACATTATGACTGGCATCGATCATCCAACCCAGATCCGTGGCATGGTTTAATCCCATTTCATCCATGCCCGTCACCAATTCGTTAAAAATGAGGAACAACTGGTAAGGTTTAATACTACCGACGGTTAGATCATCATCACCATATTTACTGTCGTTAAAATGAAAGCCCCCCAACTTTCTCTCCATCAGAACCAGCGCCACGATTTGTTCAATATTTGCATTAGGAAGATGATGGCCCAGATCCACGAGGGTGAAGGCTTTCTTACCCAATTTAGTGGCATACAAAAGCGATTGTCCCCAATCTCCTACTGTCATACTGTAAAAATTAGGTTCGTAAGCTTTATATTCAACAAACATCTTCCAATCGGGAGGAAGGGCTTCATATATATCGGTGAGCGATTCCAGTGTGTTTTCAAATGCCTTCCGGAAATTCAATTGTCCCGGAAAACAGGATCCGTCGGACAACCAAACCGTAAGCGACTTAGAACCTAGTGCTACCCCATGCCTGATGACCTCTATGTTATGATCGACCGCCTGCCTTCTCACCTTGCTGTCGACATGTTGCAGACTTCCGAATTTATAGGAATACTCCTGATCCACCTGATCCTGAAAAGTATTCGAATTAACCGCATCGAATTTCAAGTCGAAAGATGCAGCCAGCTCGCGAATTTCCTGTGCATTATCGGGTATATCCCAAGGAATATGCAGAGAGATGGCTCCACTGGATCGATTGAGCGCGTGCAACATTCCTACATCTTCAATCTTTTCCAACAGGTTCCGGGGTTCACCCCCACCGGGAAATCTGCCAAACCGTGTACCTCCTGTACCCAACGCCCAGCTCGGAATGGCTATCTGGAAATCTCCTAACTTCTCGAGTAGTGATTCGACATCAATTTGCTTTGCCTCCAGGATGCTTTTCAAATAATCAAATCGATGCTGTTGATTCAGGTGGTTAGATTCGTTGTGCCTCAGGATCTCCTCACGCATGCTTTAGATTTTAAGTCGATTTAAAATGACAGGTTCAATCAATCTCTAAATATAAACAATACTTCTACCAACATAGTACACCTGCT
Source organism: Saprospiraceae bacterium (assembly GCA_020436835.1). Taxonomy (GTDB): domain Bacteria; phylum Bacteroidota; class Bacteroidia; order Chitinophagales; family Saprospiraceae; genus JABDMH01. The sequence continues at coordinate 12,693 of JAGQWZ010000074.1, forward strand.
CGTTAGAGAAATAACCGAAAACGCAGTTGCGAAACTTACACATCAAATAATTAATGAATGCGGAAATAAGATCATGTATAATCAAATGGATTTAAGTGCATTTTCAAAACAGCCCTGTAACTTGCTAAAAACCAATCATATATAACTTGGATTTGCCAGCGAACAATGCTTGTTTTCATCCTGTTAAAAGGTTGCAGAGATAAACGGAATCTTGTATCTTGGGTTTATTAACCCGTTTAGCTAATTAAAATATACCCGTTATGCCCTTAGTTATTCCCTCAAAAGAGATCAAAGATTTTGATGATTATCGTCATTGGCTATGTAACAGTGGCCACAAATACTATGAACAAGTCTGGTCTTTCAGAAACAAGGAGATGATACTTCAGGAGTATCTTGCTGTCTGCTATGCAAAGAAAATAAAACCAAACTTTAATAGGGAAGATAGCCTCACGATCGAGCGTCTCTCGAAGAAAAATTAGCAATCTATTGCGTCTAAAAGGGGTCTTATTGAAAGACCCCTTTTTTTCTGGGAAAAAGGGATCTGCCCTTCTGTCCAGGTTTGAAAAACCAAGGCCAAAACCTTCTCCCGGTTGAAAATACTTCGGATTAAATATCAGTTTGTCTTTCTGGTGAATGTTGATTGGCTTTCCGATCTCAATATCGGTTGAAAAGCATATATCGTTTTCACCTGAATAGGTGATTTTTCTGGCTAAGGCGGATTCGTACAGAGGCTTACTTCAATTCAAGAATCAGAATTCCTTCGGTCCATCCAGCCGGTGGACTAACTGTGAGGGCTTGCGCTTCAATTTGGATATTTTCTCCGTCTTGATACACGTTGGATAGACTATTATACCAGGATAATTTTATTTCGTGGTTTTCACTTTCCAGTTTCAATGAAATTTCCGTGTTGTCAGGAAAAAATACCAAGAATCTATTTTGACCAACTTTAACCACCGCTTTCATAAACTCTCCTTCATTTCTACCAGCCACCACAATCTCCTGCCTTGGAGTCCAGTCGGGCCATCCCTGTTCAAGACAAAATTTACTGATAATCGCGAGACTCCCGGCCCCCTCCCAATCAAGTATTTGCTTCCAACCCCTAAAAGGAGTGAAGAGCGGACCGTTTCCAAGACTGTCACGAAATCCACCATAGGTAAATCCCGCAGCACCGGCAAAAAAGCTTTGCCAGGCCTGACGTCGCACCTGGGTAGCAGAGATGGTACCCTCTTTGCCAGGATGATTTTCGTAGCCCGGTTCTCCCATTACCGTTGGCTTGACCGGCTCCCGTTTTTGATAATCCTGCTCCACCGCCGCATAAACAGAATTTACATTGACAAAAGTCTCAATCATATTAAAATCCAACCACACATCCTGGTGGAACCATCTGGAGGAGTTTTTCAGCGGAGCGCCATCCGGATGATAGGTCATGAGTGAGAAATCCCAGGCCCTGGAATTCTCATTCCATTTGCATCTTTCACCCGTGATACCAAAATTAATTCCTTCTGCCATGGCCCGGTAGTGACCCAGAAAATCACCCCCGAAGTCCGCCTGGACGTCACCACCCAGTACCCAAATAATGTGATCAAAATGACGATAACGATTCCCGAGGAAACGACCGTATTCATACATGCTCTCCGGGGTGAAAATGGATTGCGAGAAATTGGGGTGCGTGGCATTGACATATCTTCGCCCCCATACCGGAAGCACAGCCGCGATCATCGACCGCTTCCGCATCGCTTCCAACATATAGTCCACATGATCCCAGTAGTCATTGCTTTCTTCCGGGCTGCCTCCATTGCGTATCGCCGGTGTCAACGGATCTATCCCATCCTGGTCTGTAAAGCAGGAATGCCCATAAAAGTTAGGTGGGTTCGCAGTAAAATCAACCGGGTCATCGGTTCTTTTGCCCCAAAAGAGGCAGACCTGCACCACATTAAATCCCTTTTTCTGACGGTCGTCCAGATAATAATCAATTTCTTCACGAGAAAGCCATTCAGACATTCCCCAAACAGTTCCACCGATCCACAGAAAAGGAGATCCATCAATATCTTTTAAGAAACGCTGATTTTCCGAGACACTTAATCTGGGTTTTACCGGATCCTGTCCATTTGTATGATTACAGCTTATTATACCCTGATACAGAAATATGAAGAACATTAATTGAAAAACCCTCCGTAGATAGATGGAATAAATCATTAAAATAATTAGAAATAATTATAGAATTACCTGCAATAATAACCCTATTATATGGTCCAGGAAATCAATGTTAACAGAAGACTGAGAATTAACATTTTATACCGAGAGAAATTCTACCATTGCCAGGTAACAAAACGCATCATTATATCACTCAACCACCTTTTATCCGGTTCTCTGTCAAAGCTCGCCAGTGCCCTGGCAATTTTTTCTTCACCCATTTTTTCCTTTCGACTCAAAAAAACATCCTTATCGAATGATTTTGAGAATTCGGGATGCCCCTGTATGGCAAAAAACTGATCTTTAACATGGTACATACCGACCGGACAAAGTGCATTACTTGCAAGTATGATCCCCGCAGCGGGTAATCTCACTACCTGATCCTGGCAAAGCATCAATACATTAAATTCGGTTCTTTGCTCTTTTGTCCAGGTTATCTCCCGGTCAATTTTGAAAGTGTGCACCCCGATCAGATAACCGGTGGAAGCCTTCGATACCTTTCCACCTAGTGCTTCTGCTATGATTTGATGGCCGAAACAAATACCGATACATTTTTTACCGGCCTGGTCAATTCCTCTGATCAATTCCATCAATTGTAAAATCCAACTTTCCGTATCATACACGGAAAACCTGGAGCCTGTGATGATAAAAAGATCAAAATCTTTCAATGCGGGAAAATGATCATCACATACATAGTGGGGCTCCAGATCCAAATCGGGAAACAGGTTTCCATACATGGTGGGATAATCTCCATGTTTTTCCTTCAAATTATCCGGAACATGGTCACAAACCAATAACGCCGTTCTCACCGTGTGTCGAATTTTAGGTGATAGGATTTTGGTCTGGTGATATGCTCATACCCAAGAATCGAGAGGGTACATCCCCGCCCCGAATTCTTAACGCCGGTCCAGGCCAGTTCGGGATCCAGATAATCACATCGATTCATAAACCAGGTACCGGTCTCCACCTGACTGCCAATCGAGATAGCTCGCTCCATATCTAGTGTCCAGATGCTGGCTGTAAGACCATATTGGCTGTCATTCATCAAACGGATTGCTTCCGCATCATCCTTAACCGGCATAATCCCAATGAAAGGAGCAAAGGACTCTTCCTGCATGACATCCATAGTCTGAGATACGTTGGTTAATACCTGAGGAGCCAAATAAGGTAATCCCAGCTCCGGAAAGGTGCCGGCAGGGATGTTGGTTTGTGCTCCTTCTGAAATCGCTTTTTCTAATTGGGACTTTGCCTGCAGGGCATTGCTTTTCCTCACCATAGGACCAAGCGTGGTATTTGCGTCTAAGGGATCCCCGAGCTGGTATTTCTTAGTCAAAGTAATAAAATCATTAAGGAAATCATCGAAGACGGAAGCCTCCACATAAATTCGTTCGATGGCACAGCACGACTGTCCGGAATTGAAAAAGACACCATCTACCACATTTGCAATTGTATAATCCCAATCGGCATCCCGGCAAACGTAAGCCGGATCTTTTCCACCCAACTCCAGGCCGGCATTAATAAATCGATCAGATGCCGCCTTTTGTATCGCCCTTCCTCCGTCTACGGAACCGGTAAAAGCTACATAATCAATCTTCGGATCATGGATGAGACCTGCCACCTGATCATGAGTAAGATGTAGAAACTGAAATACTCCCTCAGGCAAGCCAGCAGCCTGAAAAGCCTGCAAATACCTTTCAGCACAAATGGCTGTTTGTTCAGAATGTTTCAATATTACCCGGTTCCCTGCCAGAAGAGCTGGAATAATGACATTGACGGAAGTCAGGTATGGGTAGTTCCAGGGTGCGAGCACTAAAACCGTTCCTAAAGGTTCCCGGCGAATAAACCGGTAAAAGCCCTCTTTCTGCGCTAAACCCACATCGACCAGCGCTTCCGGAGCAATATCTATCATATGACGGGCACGTTCCTGAAAACTTCCCTTGATTTCATTGGGCGTATAACGGATCGGTCGTCCCATCATGCGGGTAATCTCCTCCCCCCAGGCATCGGCATTTTCAACAAAGAACTTCACTGCCTTCTCACAAATCGATATCCGGTCTTGTAGTGGAGTGCTCTTCCAATCCGGTGCGATCCGTCCTGCTTTTGTCAAAGCTTCTCTGATATCACTATCCGACGCGTAACTCCGTTCGGCAAAGACCTCACCGCTGCCCGGACTTACTATTTTAAATTGTTTTTCCTTCATATCATTCCGGCGTAACGTAAGCGGCCGTAATGCCACCATCTACGAGTAATTCGGAACCAGTCATAAATGACGAGTCATCAGAAGCGAGAAAAAGTGCTGCTTTTGCAATCTCAACTGCTTCCCCAAAACGCCCCATTGGTATATGGATTAATCTTCGATTTTTTTTCGCCTCCGTATCCAGAAACTTCATCAATAATTCTGTTTTTAGCGGCCCCGGACAAAGTGCATTCACCCGAATATTCTCCCGGGCATGTATTACTGCCAATTCACGGGTAAAAGCCAATACTGCGCCCTTACTGGTCGTATAGGCTATCTGAGCGGTGGCCGCTCCCAGCCTGGCCACAAACGATGCAGTATTAACAATAGAGCCACCACCTGCCCTCCTTAATGCCGGTATTGCATACTTACATCCAAGCCATACACCTTTGACGTTGATCTGCATAGTACGGTCCCAGGTATCTTCGTCGGTAGTCTCTGCCGTATCATCGTTCGAATCCATAATACCGGCATTGTTGAAGATGATGTTGAGTTGGCCGTAGGCTTCCTCCGCAGCCCTGATCATTTCCAGACAATCCTCGGCCTTCGATACATCCGCTTTCAAAAATAATGCGTCTCCTCCAGCCGACTTAATTTGCTCCACCACCATAGCGGCAGATTCTTCGCTTATGTCCACAACCACCACTCTGGCCCCTTCTTTGGCAAAAAGCAGGCACGATGCCTTGCCGATTCCACTGCCACCACCGGTAATTAATGCAACTTTATTTTTTAGTCTCATAATTTAAAATTAAAGCGCAAATTTAATATCCAGGTCCAAAGGCAAGTGAATTAAATTCATTAAAAAACCTAGCTGCCTTTAAGATCAGTTCCTTAGCAATTGATGTCATAGGCAGGGTTCAAGTCAAACTAAATTCTTTCAAAATATCTTTGTCTTTCCCAATCCGTCACAGACATTTCAAAGGCGTCAATTTCTTTCTGATAAAAATGACGATAATGCTCAATAACATGCTCTCCAAAGGATTCCTTTGCAAAATCACTCGAACGAAAATGTGCTAGTGCCTCACCCAGTGTACGGGGAACATGGGGTAAATGTCTGGCTGCATAGATATCTCCCACAAAGCATTCCGGTGGATCAATTTTCTCCTGAATACCTCTCAAGCCCGCTGCCAATGCACCGGCAAAGGCGAGGTAAGGGTTACAATCTGCACCGGGAATGCGGCATTCAATGCGGAGTGATGCACCACTTCCCACCACCCGGAATCCAGCTGTACGGTTATCCCGGCTCCAGGCTATGCGGGTCGGAGCCCACGAACCATCCACATAGCGCTTATAGGAGTTTATGGTAGGTGCGTAAAAAACCATCACGTCCGGTACATATTTCATCCATCCTCCTAAAAAATATCCAAAGAGATCAGAAGCCATGACCGGACCATATGATTTTTCACCGACAAAAGCATTTTGATCTCCCTGCCATAGACTTAAATGCAGGTGGCAACTGGAACCGGCCTGATCCTGTTTCCACTTTGCCATGAAAGTGACTGACATGCCCATTTTGTCCGCTAGCTCTTTCAAACACTGTTTGTAGACCATGTGTCGATCTGCCATTTCCAGGATCTCGGTATATTGAACATTTAATTCATGCTGTCCCACACCCCACTCTCCTTTCGAATTTTCCACCGGTACTCCGGAATTCTTTAAATGTCTTCTCGCTGCAGCCGTAAATGGCTCATTGCGGCTTCCCTGCAGAATATGATAGTCTTCCAGATAGTAACCCGCAGCCTTCAAATGTCGAAATCCATGTTCTTTTGCCTCCCGAAATCCGGTCTGAAAAAGATAATATTCCAGTTCGGATGCAGCCATTACGCTATATCCTGCTTCTTTGGCTAACGCGACTTGGCGGCTTAGAATGGAATGGGGTGCTTCTTCTACTGGCCGGTGCGATTTTTCGTCTAGTACGGCACAGAACACCAGCGCGGTTTTCTCCAACCAGTCGGCGATTCTCAGGGTATGGATTTCGGGCAGAAGGTGGAAATCACCATAACCTAGCTCCCAATTTGCCATAGAATAACCCGGCACCGGCTCCATCTCCATATCGGTGGTTAACAAATAATCGCAGGCATGCGTCCCTTGATTTAAAGCGGAGGTTAGAAAAAACTCAGCGTCAAAACGCTTTCCCATGAGTCTTCCGTAGTGATCAACAAAGGCCACAATAACCGTTTCTATCTCTCCCAAATCAACCCGTTCCCTGAGTTCATGAGGGGTTAGCATTCCTTTTATTTTCATTTTACATTTTCTTTATACATCATACGGAACCAGGCATAGGCTAAAATTAATATCGCTAAAAAAATCAGGGCAAGCCATGGATTATAGATCGTCACAGAAAGCAAGGCGATCAGGCTGATGACCAGCGCAATTATGGGCGATAGCGGATAAAAAGGGACTTTAAATGGCCGGGGTAATTCAGGAAATCTTCGCCTTAACCGGATCATAGACACCATCGACAGGACATAAAGAGTGAGGGCACCGAAGCAGGCAATCGTAATGATTTCTCCTGTCCTCCCGGTTAAAAGTGCAATAATACCGATGATAGTATTTATGACCAGCGCGTTCGCTGGCGTCTTAAAACGGCGATGAATCCTGCCGAAGACCGACGGGGCATATCCCATTTTGCCAAACTCATAAGTGGCTCGTCCGGCAGCAAGAATTATTCCATGAAAAGAAGCGATAAGACCGGAAATCCCAATAAAGCTGATCACTTTAAATAACCACTGGTCGGTTCCCATAACCACGCCCAAAGCTAAGGGTAATGGTGAGTCTGATGCCATGCCGGTCTCGGGATCATATACTACCGTCTCCCATCCATTGGCACCCACAGAAAAAAGAAAGGTCAGGATACAGAGAATCACGAGCGTCACCAGGGCAGAGCCAAATCCAATCAAAATGTTTCTTTGTGGGTTTATCGTTTCCTCTGCTACATTGGCCACTCCCTCAATAGCCAGGAAGAACCAGATGGCAAAAGGAATTGCCGCGAAAACTCCCGTCCATCCATTGGGAAGGGCATCAATCTTTAAATTTTCGATTGAAAAGGATGGTCCCGTGGCAAAGAAAAATAAAACCAACCCCAGAACAGCCAGAACCGTAATAAATAGTTCGAAGGCCGCTGCAGCTTCAATACCATAGATATTAAGGGCAGTAAAGATCAGGTAGGCTACGATGGCAATTAAGGTGATGGACACGGTGGGCAGAAAAATATGCACATAAGCCCCGATAGCAAAGGCAATGGCCGGTGGGGCGAAAATAAATTCAATGTTCTGCGCCATTCCTGCGAAAAATGCCCCATGCTTTCCCAGGGCTTTGTATGCATAGTCAAAAGCACCACCGGCTTTGGGGATGGCACAAGCCATCTCTGTGTAGCTGAAAGTAAAGGTCAAATACATCAAAATTATAAATCCGGTGGCAATGGCCAGACCCAGAGTTCCCCCTTGCTCCAAACCCAAATTCCATCCAAAATACATTCCGGAGATGACGTAACCCACACCCAAACCCCAGAGCATGGTCGGCCCGAGTTTCCGTTGCAATTGAGCCGACTCCGTTACCTGATTTTTTTCCATCGCTTTAAACTAAGCAAAAGTTTTGGAGCCCGGAAGAACATTGGCAGGAGAGAAATCAGGAATTTACTTACCTGGGGAAATTAGCGGAAATGAATTCGAAAGGAGAATCAAGGATGAAGCTAAGTCCATTAAAAATCCATTTGAGAAATTCCTATTTTTTCAGTTCCAAATGATACGTGAAGAGCAGTCACAACGGATTAAATCACTCAAGTTGCTAGGATGCATCTTGATTGCAGGAATATTGTGGCCTATGTCGAATTGGATGGATGTAGACAACAGAGGTTGGCATATATTTTCCATTTTTATTGCCGTCATCGTCTCATTTATCCTGCGCCCCTACCCCATGGGCATGACTGTTCTCATCGGCCTTTTAGCCCTGGTAATCACTGGAAATATATCTCTTAAGGAATCACTATCCGGATTTGGGGATAGTACGGTGTGGTTGGTGATTGCTGCCTTTCTTCTTGCACAGGCAGTACTGGATACCGGATTCGGAACCAGGGTTGCTTTGTATCTTGTCACTAAATTAGGCCGGTCTATGAAAGGGCTTGCCTATGCAATTTGCGGGTCCGAGTTTTTATTGGGATCCGTCATACCGTCCAATACCGCCCGGGGTGGAGGTTTACACGCACCTATCGTCAACGCCTTGTCGAAATCGATCGAATCAGCCTCAGGCAGACCCGTACTTGCCGGCAGGTATCTTAGTTTGACCGGGGCACATGCCAATCTGATTGCTGCTTGTACCTTTATGACTGGTATGGCTGCAAACCCACTGGTGACGAGGGCAGCCAGGGATGTCTATGACCTGGATTTCGGATGGACGACCTGGCTATGGGGTAGCATCTTGCCGGCCATTGTCTCCTTCCTCATACTACCACAGGTCATTTACCGGCTGGCTCCTCCCCAATTGGATGATGCCCGGGCCGCACAGAGCGAAGCCCGGAAACAGCTGAAGCAACTTGGACCGATGCAGGTCCCAGAAAAAGTGATGATGGGTGTGTTGGCCGGCATGCTGGTATTATGGGCTTCTCAGGGTCTGCATGGACTTTCCACCACGTTGATCGCTTTATCAGGAGTAGTCATTCTGCTGATCTCCGGGACACAGACCTGGGAAGATGTTACCGGAAATGACAAGGCCTGGGACACGTTGATTTGGCTTGGAGGTTTGCTTACGATGGCAAATATGCTCTCTGACTACGGCTTTATCCAATGGTTTGTGGACATAGTTGGCAGTGCAGTCGAGGGTTACCCGGGCATTCTAACCGTCATCCTGTTGGCGTTATTTTATTTCTATTCCATGGTTGCATTTTCAATGCTGACCGCGCACATTACGGCCATGGTTACCCCTTTCTTGATTGTTTGTGCAGCTACCAGTGCTCCTCCAATGGTGGCTGTTGCCATTTTCGCCTATTTTTCCTGTCTTTGCGGATGCACGACCAATTATTCCTCCGGACCTGTTATTATTTACTTTGGTTTGGGATATGAAAAAGCTTCGCGTTGGTTCCAGATCGGATTTTTAATTTCTTTTATACATATTCTTGTGTGGCTCGGTGTCGGTTTTATCTGGTGGAAAATAATTGGCTGGTGGTAAAAAAAGAGCGGTAAATTGTCAAAGAGGATTTGTGGAAATAATCTAAAAAAAAGGATTTCAATTTTATAAAAATATGGATTCAATTAATAAACGCCTCATACCTTCAAGTAAATATATTTTCATAGTCCTGCTGATCTCCGGAGTATCCTGTCAAAATCAACCGGAAGTCAGGGAAAAATTAAATAATAAAATACCTTCTTTTCAGCACGAGATCATTGACGGGCGCTATCAGGATAATCCCTGGGCCAAAATAGCTGCCGACCTTGATCAGGATGGAAAGACTGATATAATTATAGGAGGACAAAAAGGGCCGCTGACCTGGTATAGAAATCCGGATTGGAAAGGATTCGTGATTAACGAAGGTGGATACCAGACTGTAGATGGTGAAGCAGGAGATATCGATGGAGACGGTGATCCGGATGTAGTGATGGGCGGTCTCATTTGGTACGAAAATCCGGGCAATTTACTCGAAGAACCTAACTCCGCATGGCTAGCTCACCAGATTATTGACCACCCAACTCATGATGTGGAGCTTGCGGACATTGACCAGAATGGGACATTGGATATTGTAACCCGAAATCAGTCGGATTTTGGCACAATGAAAGGAAATACCATCCACATCTGGTACAATGAAGGCGAGGAACCCTGGAGAGAAAAAATTCTGGAATGCGAGCATGGAGAGGGACTTCGGATTTACGATCTGGATGGTGACATGGATATCGATATAATTGGCGGTGGTTTTTGGTTTGAAAATTCCGAAAACTGGCCATTACATAAAATCGTGGAATGGCATGGCAGTGCGAATGTAGATATAGGTGATTTCAATCTGGATGGCAAAGTTGATATTGTGCTTACCCCATCTGAACTTTCCGGCCAGTTTTACAGAATTTCCTGGTTTGAGCAACCAATGGATCTACGAAATGGGCAGTGGGTCGAGCACATATTAGTAGCAAAGATGGAGTGTGTAGTACATGGTGTCGCCACGGCAGATTTTAATCATGACGGCTTGATGGATATTGCTTATTCGGAAATGCACCAGGGTGTTGATCCCGATGAGGTGGTCGTTTTAATCAATGGAGAGAAGGGCGAAGCGTGGAATAAAATCATACTGTCAGAAAAAGGATCACACAGCATCCAAGTTGCCTTAATTAATGCGGATAATACTCCCGATATTCTTGGGGCAAATTGGAGCGGGGAACATCAGCCGATTGAAATCTGGACGACGACCCAATGATTAAAGCTATTTTTCGTTCAGCCACATTATTTGTAATTTTCTGACAATGATTTCTGACCACAAGAGAGACTAAACCAGTTATTATGCAACAAAGTACCCGAAGAAAATTCATCAAGAAACTCTCCCTAGCATCAGGGAGTATTATCGCTCCGGTAATAATTCCCGCCTCTGCTCTGGGCAAAAACGGATTTGTTGCCCCATCCGATCGAATCAATCTTGCACTTATTGGTGCAGGCAACCAGGCGGAGAACGATGTCAAGGGATTTCTTAGGGACCCACGAGTCATGGTGACTGCCATATGCGATGTAAACCGCGAAAGTACGGGCTACTGGAATGGCAAAATCGGAGGCCGGGAATACATCCGTAAGCTGGTCAACGATACCTATTCGGAAAAAATGGATAAAAAATACAGTGCCTGCGAAGGTTTTACGGATTTCAGAGAGATCATCGAGAAAGGTGATATTGATGCGGTAGAAGTAGTCACCCCGGATCACTGGCATGCCATCCCGGTGATGATGGCCGCCAAGGCGGGAAAAGATGTCTACTGCCAGAAACCACTCGCACTCACGGTGCAGGAAGGAAGGGATATAAGTAATACTGTAAAGAAGTCAGGTATCATCTTTCAGACCGGCAGTCAGCAACGCTCAAACCATCACTTCCGACATGTTTGTGAGCTGGTAAGAAATGGAAGGATTGGAAGCCTGCTCACAGTGACTTGCGGTCTGCCTGGAGGAACACCCGATTTTGGAAAAACGGGTGATCAGACGCAGACCATCCCGGTTCCCAAAGATTTTGACTATGACCTTTGGTTAGGGCCTGCACCGGACGCTCCTTACTGCCCGGCAAGAACCCATGTTAATTTTCGCTGGATACTGGATTATTCCGGCGGCATGGTCACTGACTGGGGCGGACATCATCCGGACATTGCCCAATGGGGGATGGATACTGAATACACCGGTCCGCTTAAGGTGATTAATGCCAAAGCAAAATGGGCTCAGCACCCGGTCTGGAATACAGCCACCGAATTCTATTTCGAGTGTATCTATGCCAATGGAGTAAAATTGATCATTTCCGACAAAGCAGAACAAGGTGTCACATTTACCGGAACAGAAGGCAGCCTATGGGCCAACCGGGGTGGCTCTCGCTCAGATCCGGAAAACCTGATCAATTCACAGTTGAGTGATGAAGAAGAGAGACTTTACCTCAGTGATGATCATTATAAAAACTTTATTGACTGCGTCATTTCCCGGCAACAATGCATTGCTCCGGCAGAAGTGGCCCACCGGTCGATTACTCTGGCGCATCTTGGCAACATTGCTATGAAACTGGAATCAGATCTGGAATGGGATCCTGACACCGAAAAGATCACAAACAATGCTGAAGCACAGAGCATGTTACAAAGACCAATGCGTGCTCCCTGGGATAAGGTTTACGAGCAACTTACGAAATAGGTTTACAATTATCCATCTTGCCAATTGGGGGCCGTAGCTAATTTCCCCAGTTTATGCCAAATACTATACAATCAACCACTATGAGTAGGATCAAAACGATAAACCGGCGAGATTTCAACCACCTCCTGCGTACTAGCTTTGCATTTCCCCTTATTGCCGGCTCTCTTCATTTTCCAGTGAACGAATACGGAACCAGTGAAAACGAGCTCAAGAACCATAAGATCGATCATTGGGAGATCAAAGAACTAAACTATCACTGGCCCCGCCCGGTCGGGAAAAATGGGAGGAGAGACGTTCATGGTCAATTCCACAAATTTACTGCGATCCAACTCTTTACCGACCAGGGCGCCTCTGGCTGGGGGCTGACCTCTGCCGGTGCTTCATCCTCCGCTGAACAATTGAAAGGAAAGCTCGTATCGGAGGTTTTTTCGGAGACAACCGGAATCCTGGATAGAAGTCTCAGGGACTTTGATTTTGCCCTGCACGACCTGGCCGGTAAAATTCTCGATAAGCCTGTTTATGAGATGCTTGGATCACAGGGTGCAGAATGGACTCCGATATACAGCGGTATGATTTATCTGGATGAATTGGAACCACCAGAAAATCCAGCCGGTGTTGATGGAATCCTTGAAAATTGCCTTTGGGACTATGAATATGGTTTTCGGCAACTAAAAGTTAAAATCGGCAGGAGTGGTAAATGGTATCCTCACGATCAGGGACTAGCAAAAGATATCGAAGTAGTCAGAACCATATTTAATGCCATGGGAGATTCTATTGAAATTCTCGTCGATGCCAACGATGTATACTCCCTATCGGACACCATTGCCTTCATGGAAGGAATAGGAGACATTCCGATTTTCTGGATCGAAGAACCATTTCATGAAAACCGGGAGGAATCGGTTAAACTGAAAAAATGGCTGCTTCAGAATAACCGAAGCACGACCCTGTACGTAGACGGAGAGGCAAACCCTGACCATGAGCTTTGTATGGAACTGGGAAAGGAAAAAATCCTGGATGCTTACTTAGCAGATATTCACAGCTTTGGATTTACCGCCTGGAGAAAGTTGATGCCCAAGTTAATAAAAGATGGTATCCAGGCGAGCCCACATGCTTGGGGCAACCTCTTAAAGACCTATTACATCGCACATTTGGCAAGAGGATTGGGTAATATTGTCACCATTGAGGGGGTTGTCTGTTATTCTGACGAAGTCAATTTTGGAAACTATCAGATCAGCGATGGAAAGATTACCCCTTCCTTTGCGCCAGGGTTTGGCATGGAAATCCTATAAAGTGGCTCTCTTAACTGACAAGTAAAATTAAAGCCAATTCCCGTTTAAAAGAAAAAAGAAGATTAATCCTTCGCCTCGTGACGCTGTCTTATTTATTTCAGGAATGAAATTCTAAAACGCCGATAGAGATAAAGTTGCCAGTAGCAAAAGAAATCACAGATTATGCCGCCTGTCGTCCACCTCGAGAAAGAGGCCTTTCCTTGATCTGCCCGATGGATTTTTCTTCTTCTTGATGTCTCCAATCAACACCCAGTATGAAACTTACAGCGATAATATTACCGAACAAAGCAGCTAATACAAATTGATGGAAGACGGCCAGCACAACAACACCTGCAATCATCATGTAAAACCTTAAGACCATTTGCTCAATGTTGGCACTGAATAATTCTATCTTTCTCATCGTATCATTTATATGGTGATAAAATCTTTGACTTCATCGCTGATATTTAAATTTAATATTTACATCGCTTGATGTCGTTGAGCCAGGACAGTTGTTGCACTGATTCATATTTGTATATAAAAGAATGAAATTTTAGCCGGGGCGGTCAGTAAAATAATTTCGGAATATTACTTTCGGTAAACAAACTCATTCAACGCATGGCTCAGGAGTAAACCAGGACGAAATGATCAAAAAGGAGGACACTCGTACTATAAGATATTTTCGGCACCAGCGGTGTAAGCTTTCAATACATCCATGGGATGAAGTAATCCAACTGGTTCAAAGTCATCATTGACAACCGGAATACAATGCAATCCTCTGTCCAACATTTTGCTAATGGTTTCCAGCAATGAATCCGTTGTTCTGGCTGTAATTAAGTCCGTTGTCATAATTTTATCGACGGCTGTTGTCTTGAGAAAGATCTCATTATATTTTTTACCACTGGATTCGATGGCTAAATCGAGCATGGCATTGAGCAGATCTTCTTTGGCTATGATCCCTACCAGCCTGTTCGCAGAAATGATGGGCAGATGGCTGATGCGTTTCTCTTTCATAATCGCCAAAGCTTCAGTCAGCGTGGTCTCCTTTTCTACCATCAGTGGAAAAGGATTCATAATGTCTTTTACTCTTTTCACGTCTCTCTTTTTTAAATACAAAAAATTGGCGCACCTGTTTGGTTCCATTTTTCGATCATCTAATGCTATGACTTACAGCTGACTTTGTTCAAAGAAACCAAGAGATGCGCCAACGAAAACCTACTTCACTTCAATTGCTTTTGTTTTCTTTACTTCGACTTCCTTTTTTGGAAGTGTTACCGTAAGGATACCATCTCGGTAAGTTGCAGAGATTTTTTCTGGCAATACATTTTCAGGCATCCAGAAAGATCTTTCAAAGGCAGTATAATTATACTCTTTCCTTGTCCAGGTCTTTTCTTCTTCTTCTTTTTCTACTTCTTTTTCAGACTTGATTACTAACATATTCCTTTCCACCCCAACGTGAAAATCTTCACGGGTTAAGCCTGGTGCAGCCATTGCGATTCTGAAGTACTTATCATCTTCGGAAACATTCACTGCGGGTACCGTTCTTTCACGGAAGAAGGCAGGATACAAATTGTCATCATCTCTAAAAAAGTTATCGAAAAATGTATTGACAGTCGGTAGTGTACGATCTCTCCATTTAATCAATGACATATTGAAATATTTTAAGATGAAATAAAATAAACTCGAAAGAATAAACGGGTTATGGAAACAACTCCAGGACGGAAACTCGTGGATGCCAGAACCACAACCACTCTAATTTTATTCCATCTTTAAAATTACATCATGCATGCTCAAAATGCATTGATGGTCATCAGAAATCCAGATGATTGTAATCACACAATCCGAGACAATAAAAAAAAGGGTATTAATCAGGGACTTGACTAATACCCTCGTACATCCAAAACTCTTGAATTTTATGCTTGCAGAACCAGTAATGGAATTTTCAGATGAAAGAGCTTTTCTTTTACCTTGCTCCGGTGGAAAATATTGATCATCCACCCTCTGTCACGGTGTACCATGCAAAGCATATCTGCCGAATGTTCATCGCAAAATTGATCGAGGGTGTCGGAAATGTTTTCCCTGGCAGGTATCGAATAGAAATTGTAATCCAGATGCTCCAGAAATTCGTCGAGATGATGCAAATAATCGATGGGTTGCTCATCCGGCTTTCGAACGTGCACTATATGAAGATTACAACGTGATTTCTTCTTTAATTCCACCAAAGGATGCAATACTCTTTTACTGTCATACAGGTGATCATCAATCCCCAGCACCAATTCGGTCACAGGCTGGTAACGGTAATGCAATGGAACCACCATAATGGGTACCGGAAGGCTGAAAATAAGCTCCTCCGTAAAACTTCCTACCGTCAAATCACGAACTGCCGTCAGTCCCTTTGTTCCTACAATGACCACATCATGTTTCATTTGCTTCAAATAAGGGGGGATGACATCCAGAGGATGTCCTTTAAAAAGGCTGGTCCCTAACTTGATATCGTGGTCAGCATAACTTTTTTCCAGTTCCAGCAGTTTGCTTTGAATAGCCTCTTCCGCATTCTGATCTTCATCGATCATATGCTTCAAATCGGTAGCTTCGGTAAAGCAATGGGATATTTCGACAAGAGAGGCATTGACGGACTCACCAAATTCGATAGCATACTTTAAGGCATTTAAAGACGCTTCCGAAAAATCAATCGGGCAAAATATTTTCATCGATGAATCATCTGAACCGGTTTGTCCTTCATTTTCAATTTGCGATGAGATTTGATCAGTCATTATATTCATAGAGCTAATTTATTTTGAACTAAAGAGCCTAATTTGTTTTTCATGCAACACCAACATCGGTATCTCACTGTAGACTGCCATTTTACGGGTCATACTGGTATGAAACAGTTCTTTCCAAAATCCCCGTTCCTTCCTTTCCATTACCAGCAGATCAGTCTTCTGAGTACCGAGATATCTTTGAATGCTGCCCGGAAAATCATCGTCGAATAAAATAACCTCATGGATGTGTTTATCAGTAGATTCGTGCGGTAACTGTGAATTCTTTTTCATGTACTCGCTACCCTCCTCAAACACATGCACTACATCTATATAAGCATTCGCATTGGAAGTGTAGTACCGTATTGCATCAATGGCATCATCATAAACTCCGAAGTGATCACTCGCAAAGAGTATTCTGTCGAAACGCAGATCATGTGTCTTAGGAGGAAGCAATAAGATAGGACACTCGGCATGTTTTACCACCCACAGAGATACAGACCCCAAAATTTCCTTAATTTTCTGACCGGTACCGGAAGTACTCAGCACTAACATTGAACCGGGTTTCTCCCTGATCAGATCCTGCAATTCGTTCGTCACCATGCCCGTCCGGAATTCCCTTTCGATCCTCACTGATGACCGGTCATCAGCAGTTAGGGATTTCTCTAATTCATCCACAAATTGATTAAAACGCACCAGGACATCCTTTTGGAGATCCGGATCCACATATAATACACCCTCCGCTGGAACGACGACCGGGGCATAAACGTGTACGATAGTCAGTGCGGCTCCCAAATTCCTGGCCATTTTAAAACCCTGATAAAAGGAGTTCTTTGAATAATCGGAAAAATCAACTGGCACAATTACCTGCTTAACAAAATCTTTTTCTGTATTTGACATAGTTTCTCTGATTACTTTTTTCACGAATAAATTAATATCATCCTGCTCATTATACACCCAATTTCTCCCCTCTGCTTTGATAAAGGGTACCTTTGTTATCCCCTCCCGGATAAACTCTTCAGGATCGGTGATTTCGACAAGGTCCAGATCAATGCCCCTTCGAATTATTTCTTTTTCCATCCTGAACTTCAAATTGGCAGTAATGGAATTTTTCTTACCATAAATTACAACAACTTTATTATCCGTGGCTACCATTTTTTTGTGTTTTAGATTCACCCTTCATTCTATGAACGGAGGGGCATAAAATAGATTTCAGGCATGTCTCCTATTTCCAAATCTTTTTCCAATATGGACTCAATGACAAATTTCTGATCTTTTCTTTGCACCAAATGCTCCAGTATTTTGAAACCCATTTTGTCAACTGCATTAGCACTATTTGACAAAATAACAATACCTATATTACGATCCCGGTTGAAGGCTACAAAGGACCTAAAGCCTCCCGTTCCTCCGTTGATCCAATTAACAGGCAGATTTGTCTCTTCGGAAAGAATGCTGATAAACCAACCGTAACCTCCCATCGTTTCCCTGCCGGTCTTATGTTTTGGCACATCAATCCTCGGCTGCTGAACCTGTGCCAGGGCATCGCCTATTGCATTATTATCCAAATCAAGATTTGCCCTTAGAAGTCGCAATAAATCTCCTGCAGTCGATCGCAATCCGGCTGCCGGAGCCATTGCATCATAGTGCCAATGATCAGTGATCCTTCCCTTGCGGTCATGACCAGCCGCAAATCGGGTCGCTTTATTTATGGGAACCTCAATGCCGGTATCATACATTCCGAGAGGACCAAGCAGACGACTGCTCAATAGCTCATTGTAGCTCGTATGGTTGTAGTCTGTTAAGATATTTCCCAGCAGTGACATACCCGCCTCGGAATACTGGAAAAAAGAACCGGGTGGAACCGATAGCACATATCGGTAAAGGTTATTATAGAGCTCCTCACGAGAAAAATCGGAGTAGGGATCCTTACTGTGTTTACTCAACCACTGCAAGGGATTCCAGGTATAAAATCCCCGTGGGGTATTAGGAAGACCGGAGGTATGTGATGCCAGATCACAAAATGAAATACTCACCGGCATCTGGTCCGGATCAGGTTCACAGATCATCCTCATCCGTTCATGCCCAGTAGCGACCAGGCCACTGGTTTCCTCCATATGACAAGTGAATGGTTGAAATGCCGGCATATAGATATCCTCGGGAAGAAAATCGGTGATCCGGTCATCCAGCCGGAACGAACCTTTTTGAGTTTCCAGCATTAAAAGGGTCGTAGTGAAAACACCCGATACCGAACCTATCTCGAAAATCGTATGTTCATCCGGTTTAAAATCCTGTACCCGGCTCACATGGCCATAGCCCTTCACTTCTGTCTTTTCTCCAGAAATCACTCCGATCACGAGCGCCCGGTTTTTATGCTTGTCTGCATATTTTTCCGCCAATTTGTCAATCGTGTGATCTATGATCTGTCCAGCAGATCCGATCGGTATCAGAAGCATCATGGGAAAAAATATAGATAGAAGATAGTTTTTCATTGCCAGACTTTTACTTATATAAAATAAGATAGCAAGACCTAAAAAAAAGGTGAGGACAGTTAGGGAAGTCCATGATTTTAATCAACCCCAATACCGGAAGATCAAGGTCAGTTGAATCCATGATTTTAATCAGACTTAATTAACCGTAAAACCATGAATATTATAGTACATATTTAAACACAAGCATATGATTATCCAGGATTCGAAAAGTATAAAGGATATTCAGGGGGAATTTCACGGGATGTATCCCGGATTAAAAATGGTCTTTTACCAGGCAAAGCACGAAGATCATGAAGGTTCAGAAAAGGATCTGGAATATTCAAGCGACCATGTTTTGAGAGATATTCGACAACGTCATACGGAAGGTACCATTGAAATAGATCCTTCTATGACGGTGCAGGAAGTCGAACTGGCTTTTGAAGAACTCTTCGGACTGCATATCCAGATCTTTCGAAAATCCGGTACGCTCTGGCTTCAAACCATTACTACCGATGATTGGACACTGGACAAACAAAATGAAAAAGGAATCAGTAGTCATCATGAATAGCTGAAGCGATTGGGTCATCGCAGCCTGTCTCACCGGGTAATCCTGTGCTTACAAGTAGCTTGTTTGATGCCGGTCTTGAACCGATCCGGTCGCTAGGGCATATTATATATGCCAGACAAAAGCATGGCCAAATCCGATTTTTCTATCTTTAATTGATGGAATCCTTGAGTACCCTTCTGGATATTCTGAAGAAGCCGTTTCCTGAGGAAGACATCAGAGCGATTTATTTCAGAAACATCGTATTGATCGGTTGTTTTGTCACCTTGTTTCTTTATATTTTTCAACCATTCGGGATTTCCACCATCGAGGAGAAAAAATTCCTGATCTGTCTGGGCTTTGGATTAATGACTATTCTAGCCGCTTTTATTTACAATGGATTGACCTTTGGCATCCTTAAAATCCGGGGGAGAGGAAAGATACTCACTTTCGGTGAATGGATATTGCATATGGTTGGCTTTATGCTGACTATCAGTCTGGTAAATTTTCTCTTTGCCCGGAGTCTTTTTGGCACTATGCGTTGGGAATTCCTGCCGACGATGATCCTAAGCACCTTTGCGATCGGCATTTTTCCTACAGTAGTATTGGGTCTCCTCTCGCTGAGACTGCTCGAAAAGAGACATCAGGAACTCTCGGAACGGTTCAACCTGCGTCAACGGGATTCAGATCAGTCTTTGCATGATGATGATCGAAAAATCTTTGATATACCGGTAAACCGGATTCGGTACATCGAAGCCCTGCAAAACTATGTTCGAATTGGATATCTGGACGACCAGGGTGTGATGACAGAAGAAACCCAACGGATCACTATTAAAAGTATTCAGGAAGATTTGACCGATACACCGGTCATTCGATGCCATCGATCATTTCTGGTAAATCGGGATGCGGTTATTTCTTCTTCGGGCAATGCCCAGGGCCTATTACTGTCCCTGGCAGACTGTGTGAGAACTATTCCGGTTTCAAGAAGCTACGTTTCAATATTCAAAGATGACTAGTCACATCTTGTCATCCATCCCACCTTCTTGACATTGGTCACATTTGCCTTGCATTTCATCCCTTTGATTGCATCCGGTCACATTCAGCTTTACATCAGTGAATTTTACCGATAAGTTTAATCCATTCATTGATCTAAAAAGTTGTCATGATTTCTAAAATTCACGATCTGCTACTATGGATACATATTCCTTTTGGAGTAGTTAGCCTGATTCTTTTTTGGTTGCCTATAAGTTTGAGAAAAGGCAGCGCACTTCATCGTCAATACGGACGATATTACTTCTATGCTATGTGGGTAGTCCTTGCCACATCTTTCTTAATGAGTCTGTGCAATCTGGTCATGGGCAGATATCCGGCTGCAATTTACCTGGGTTATCTTACCATCCTGACGGCTTATCCGCTCTGGTATAGTCTCGAAATTTTGCAGCAGAAAGCCACTTGGTCATTGCGGTATTTCCTCACCCGGAAGATTTTCCTTGCGATCCTTTTCCTTTCCGGACTGGGAATGATCCTTTTGGGAACCCTGAAGTTTCATTTTGCCGATATGGGGGTCATGATGGTCTTCTTTGGTTTGGTGGCCCTTCCTTCCGGTAGAGAAATTCTGATGAGCATGGATTCTGCGATGAAGAAGGAGAAGAGAATAAGAATGCATATCAGAGGCACTATCATTTCAGGCATCGCAGCGTACACTGCTTTCTTTGCCTTCGGAGGTAGCCGTATTCTGATCGATATTCTGCATATTCACCATCGTTGGATGATTATCCCCTGGACGGTACCCACCTTGCTAGGTCTGGTTTATATCGCTTATATGAAGCGGAAATATAAAATCACCACATCGACCTAATTCACAGCAGGACTGGTTATTTGCCCGGAACGATAGGTTGAGTCCATGCCATTTCGTAGTCGAGTTGTTCGATTGGGTTCTCATGCCATTTATCCGAGATGATTTTCACCCGGACATACTTTAAGTCCGCGGTGAGGGGAAACGAAGCACTTAGTCCGTTGGTAACTTGCAGCTCCTCAATCGTATTTTCCCCCTTTTTTGCACCAATGAAAACGATTTTGTAGGTCACTCCATATTCGGGTGCGATCGAAAGCTGAATCTTTTCGTGATCAATCACCAGATCACTTAGGGTGACTCCGGTTGAAGCATAAAAGTCACCTTTCTCAATTGCCCGGATCAATGCAGAGGGCGTTAATGAATCAGCCTGCACCATAATCCAGCCCCTGCCCGCATTACTCCACTCCCGGCCAAGCCGGTGATAGTGATGACTATCATCTGTAGCCAAACCATAAATCAGGGGTTTACCACTTTCAAGATAAGCCAGGTTCACCTGATCCCACATTTCCTCGGTACCGATATGTGTACTGTCTCCCTGATTGTGTACCTGGGGATGACCATTAAAGACCTCAAAAAAACGTTCACCTTCCAGGGCAATCATGTCTTCCAGAGAAATTGAATAGTGAAAATTTGGATGATTGATATGCACGATCATCGGCTGGCCCGTCTCTTCCCTCCTTTGCCTGACCGCATTGATGTTATTCTGAAGTACTTCGACCACACTGTTTCCGCCTTGCGGTTCAAACAAACTTTCAATATTCGTAGCATTCAGGTGCAGGTGTTTGTCTTCAAAACGGTCGGTAATTTCTTCTGATTGAATGATCAGAAATTGCTCTTCTTTTTCAAATAACGGCCGGTATTCTTCCAGGGTTTTCAGTTGAATACTCAATCGTCCGGAATCTTCCCGGTACTTCACCCAGTCTTCCCCGTACTTCGCCAGGTACCGGGCAAAAGCGTTTCTATACATCGTATCTTCTGCCATACCAATCCATTTAACTCCTTCAGCCAATATGTTGTGATCGGTCAAAGCAACAAATTGATAGCCATTCTTCTTATACCAATCCATGATCATCTCAGGAAAGTCATCCCCATCACTCCAGAAAGAATGGGTGTGTAAATTTCCTTTATACCACCGGACACCGGTCTGCTTCTCTTTACAGGCAGAAAAAAGGATGAACAGGCAAAACAGCAAGTACGTAGGCAGAAATATCAATTTATATCGAAGCATATTCGTCTTTTCTAATCAATATCGAAACTAAGCATTCCATCGCTAGAAAAAAGAATACCGGGGAGGCGAATTGAAAAAATTTAAAAATAAAATTGAGATGTTCCTTCCTTCCTATAAAGTCGATAAATATTATCCTGAAGCAACGTTCATTGAAAGTACCATTGAGATACTATATTTAGTAACCGGTTCAAATTTTCAAAATAAAAAATGAAGGAATGAAATTATCATCACTCACACCGATGCTATACACCCTGGAAATGCAGGAAACTATTGCCTTTTATAGTGAAATTCTTGGATTCCAATGTGCAACTTATCAAGAGGAATGGGGTTGGGTATCTCTGCATTGCGATAATATCCGCATCATGTTCTCCCTGCCCAATGATCATTTACCTTTTACCCGGCCCACTTTCACCGGATCGTTTTATTTTAATACGGCAAGTGTGGAGGAGTTTTACGCCAGGATCAAAAACAAAGTGAACCTCTGTTACCCCATGGAAGATTTTGATTATGGAATGCGGGAATTTGCCTTTTGGGATAATAATGGGTACCTCCTCCAGTTCGGCAAAGAAATCCCCGGTACTTAATGCCGAACCATTCACAGGAGCTATCAGTTGCTATATAATCCCGTATTTCCTTTCTCCAATAATGGCATCAGCCTGGAAACGATTTCCGGATGTTCATGCGCTACATTCGCAGTTTCAGCCGGATCATCGTTATAATCATATAATTCAATAGTCGGCGATTCCTCACGAAAATATTTCGTTATACGGAACGAATCTGTTCGCAGGGAAATTCCATTTCTGAAATAACCGTATGCGAGGCCTTGTCCTGATTCAACCTGGGACTGCTTAAATTTACCGGCAAAGCTCGATCCATCAATCGGCCCGGGTAACGGTATATCACATAGATCGAGTAAGGTGGGGAAAATATCAACACTTTCCACTACGCTTTCTATGGAGGAATGCGCAGGTTGGTTTCCCGGCAACCGGAAAATCAAGGTACTGCGCAACGCATATTCCGATAAAGTGTGTTTACCCCAAACGCGAAGATCGCCCAGATGCCACCCATGATCTCCCCAGATCACCACAATCGTGTTGTCCATCAGGTCAAGCTCTTCAAGCTTTTGCATCAATTTTCCCACCTGTGCGTCAATATAGCTTACACAGGCATAGTAGGCATGAATTAATTTCCGCGTATAATCGTCTGACAACGTGGTGTCCAGGGATGCCTTTTCTTCTCCCAGGGCATATTGATTAAATTCACCGCTGCTATGCAGACTTGCCCTGGATATGTCCGAAGGAATTCCACTAAAAGGGGGCAGAGGCATCTCCTGATCTGAATAGAGATCCCAATATTTTTCTGGTGCGGTAAAGGGTAAATGAGGTTTGAAGTACCCAACTCCCAATAAAAACGGTTGATCCTTTGTACTCAATTCACCCAGTTTTTCCAATGCCAGGGCAGTGGTAAGTCCATCCGGGTATCCATCATCTTCGACTTGCCCTTTTTCATAGGGACGAACCTGTTTATTCAGGCTTTGCCGGTTTTCACCACTGGCATAGCCAAAGAAAGCATTCCATCCGGTTTTCCATTTACCAGGATCGAAGAGAAATTCATCCCAGGAGTACGGTAGCTCCATGACATTGGAGGGAGCTTCCTCATATCCATAAACCAGGCCGTCGGCAGAATGACTTATTTTACCTATGCCGGCCGTATGATATCCGAATCGCCGGAACTGATGGATCAGCGTTTCCGGATATTCGCCTTCAGGAGCCCGGGCCATCAATTCGGCCATGACATTGTTGGACAAGTGTTGCCGGCTTCGCGGTCGCATACCGGTGAGGAGTGCGCATCTGGAGGCACCACAGGTTGGCACCTGCACATAATGTTTTTTAAAGACAAATCCCTGATCCGCAATTCGATCCATATTTGGTGTCTGAATCAAATCATTTCCATAGCATCCAAGTTCCGGTCTTAAATCATCAATCGCAATAAACAACACATTAGGTGGTACTTCGGGACCGGAGCAACCAGGACAAATCAACATAACTGATCCGATCAAGAACAGAAATACAAAGGCTTCAAACCTATGTGGCATTGAAAGTTTTTTTAGCATAGACCGGTAACGTTTTCTGACAACGAGTACACTAAAATAGAGATTAAAAGCATAGCCCATTCACCATCTTGCCTACACCCGGAAAATGACTCCAAAACACCTGCACTGAACATGAATGCCCTCCGGAATTAAAACCGGGAGGGCATTTCATGGTCATCTCTGACCAGACCAGATACACACGTTGAGCATGCTCCCTCCTGCTATCCAACGAATTTGTATCATTGTTACATGATTATTCTAGAAAATCTGACTTGTGGATATACGGACAAGCCTGTCCTGAAAGCTATCAATTGGCATATACGAACAGGGGAAAATTGGGTGCTCACCGGTGGCATGGGAGCCGGAAAAACTACCCTGACCAAAACACTACTGGGGCAAATCCGGATCCTGGAAGGGAAGTTACATTACCGGTTTCTGGAAAATCCGGAAAGTTATGAAGAGCGTAAACAAAAAATCCACCTGGTTTCATTTACAGACTCCGGAAAGCTTTTCCAAAGTGTCAATGCCGTGCACTATTATCAACAGCGGTATCAGGCTTTTGACTCAGACGGACACCTAACGGTTCAGGAATATCTGGAAGACGGAGGACTGGACCTGCAAAATACCCATCATTTGGAATTGATCCGATTGCTGAAATTGGAACCGCTGCTAAACCTGGAACGCATCAAACTGAGCAGTGGTCAAACCAGGAAATTACTTCTTTGTAAGGTTTTTTTTGGCCAACCCCGAATTCTGATTCTGGATAATCCCCATGTCGGTCTGGATGATCAAAGCCGGCATACATTTAACGAACACCTGGACCTCTTGGTCAACCACTTTAATCAGCAACTCGTCCTTTCCGGTCACTTCCGCGGTCTACCCAAATGCATAAATAATCAACTACATCTTAATAAAGGAGCGATCGAATATTGTGGTGCATTACAAAGGCCCGAAAGGGAATCCTCCTACCGAAAAAAATCGATCGAAATAGAGCTACTGCCAATACTGAGGCAAGACTGTGAGATTAAAAACGTCGAACAAATTCTAAATTTTGATCACCTGCAAATAAAATATGCCAATAAAACGGTGATCGAGGACTTAGACTGGGAGGTAAAAAAGGGAGAAAAATGGTTGGTCCGGGGTCCTAATGGCTCAGGCAAGTCCACCATTATAAGTCTCATCTATGGAGATCATCCTCAGGCATACTCCAATAAAATCACTCTTTTTGATCGTAGAAGAGGTACAGGTGAAAGTATTTGGGATATTAAAAAGAAAATTGGTTTTACCTCCTCCGAATTACATAGCTACTTTAACTATAATCATCGGGCAGCAGAGGTGGTATTGAGTGGTTTGACTGATACTTTTTTCCCGGGAAATGGTGATCCGGACAAAATGCATTTATGCAAATTACTTTTTGAATATTTTGACCTTTCGGAAGAGATGCAAACTCCTTTTCAAAAACTCTCTACCGGAATGCAGCGCCTTCTCTTTTTTATGCGTGCATTAATTAAATTTCCTCCGGTATTATTGCTGGATGAACCTTATCAGGGTCTGGATAGGGTTTCGATTGAGCGTTGTAATACACTCCTCGAATCAATATTGACCCCGGTTCACACTTTAATATTTATTTCTCATTTTGACGATGAAGTACCAAATATTGTAACCAGGGAACTGATTTTGAAATAATTAATGCATGCCCGCCCACATCTCAAACATATTGATCGCTTTAAAGAGGACTCCGGCTGAACCCCGGAAGGTACCGGAGCCCATTGGTTCATTCGAAGGTGTATACCATTCAAAAAAACCGTCATTCCTGACGACCCTTTGCACCATAGGTTGAATTTGATCATATGCTTCCTCTACAAATCCAAATCGAATTAATTGTTGGATCATTCTGCCGCCGAACCAGGTCCAATCCCCGCCGTTTTGGTATCCATATGGATACATACCTTTATTTTCAAATGCCCAGTCCGGATAGGGTGGATACATGGTTAATCCAATCGATGCAGCATTGGCTTTCCTTACATTTTCAAGCATTTTATTCAGCGCATTCCGTATTTCAACAGTATCCAAAAGACCGGCTTCAATTGCCACTGCGGTACCACCGTGATAGTAAATTTGATTTTCGTCAAAATCTCCGGGATAAGGAGATCCTTCCAGATAAACATGGGGTATAAACTTCTTGTTGGTATCATCCCATAATACCTTCATAATATTTTGAGCGAGATCATTTCTCACTGGCTCCCACTTTTCGGCAAACTGTGGCACTAATTCAATAAGATTATCCAGAGCAATAAGTAACATCGCATTATCATAAATATCAAGACAGAAATGAGTATTCTCATCAATAGTCACACCCCAGGGATGACTATGCTGAACATCTCCCCAATCAGCAGTGGTAGCCCCATAGATTAAATTATATTTCTCTGACCATCGGTGCCGAAAGAGAAATTCGAGGGCAAAATCCATTCGTTCCGGTACTGACATCTCTCCCACTTTCTCTGTCAGGATCGTCGCATCACCGGTTGCTTTTACTAATTTGTATACCGCCTGAATTAAAGATGTTTCATGATCGGTTTCGACTGTATTTTTATGCCCACAATAGTTGGGCTCCAGCTCGGTGTAGATATACCGGTACCCTCCCTCGCTTTTTACTGCCTTTGATTTTGGAATAAAACCATCAACAATATTCCCGTCCTCCCCCTGCAATCGAAAAAAGACCAATAGGTTTTCCTTCAGTACATTATAGTCAAATACTTCAGCCGACAGCTCAATGAAGGTATTGTAATCTCTGATCCACACTTCACTGTATCCATCTCCGGCATTGAAACCTGACTTTATAATTGAGAGGGCCTTTTCCTTCACAAAAGCAAATTCCGGATTTTCTAAAATTTTATTTTTCAGTGTTTCCTGGGCACTACAAATTGCGCTACATAAAACCAGTAAAATAAAAGTGGTGTGAAGTACTCTCATATTAATTTTCACTTTTATCGGACATCGACGGAGGAGGGTTGGTTACTCCCCAATGGTAATTCGGTTTATCTAGTAACGAAAATCGTAATTCCCCACCTTTCATGAGTTCGTCGCGGTACATCCAGCAATTTTCCAACTCCTTGCCATTCCAGTAGGCAGATTGAATAAATCCATTGTTTGCATCCTGCCGGTCAACCGTGATCAGTAGTTGATCTGCGGAATAATAATTGTGATCAAGCTGAATTTGAATGGTATCGAAAAGAGGTGTACTAAATTGAAAGGTAGGCCGGGCGGCACTGTGGCCTTGCACATCAAACAAACCCATGGAAGCCATCACATACCAGGCTCCCAATTGACCCTGGTCTTCATCCTGCCCTACTCCATACCCATGCAATGGTGTCGTCCCATAAAAAGTGTTGCAGATGGACTGGACCCATTTCTGGGTAAGCCATGGTTTACCGGAATAATTGAATAGCCAGGAATTGTGTAAGCTGGGTTGATTTCCGTGATTGTACAATTTCTCAATGGCCGAAAAACTGTGAATTTCATCTGTCCCACTACCAAATTGATTTTTCAGTGCATCGTCAAACATTTTTTCCAAACGGGAATTGAATAGCGTATCCCCCAATAAATGGATCAATGCTGCCGGGTCGTGGGGCACATACCAGGTATATTGCCAGGCATTACCTTCCTGAAATCCATCCCATGCTTTCATTGGATCGAATTCTTTAATAAATTCTCCGTTGGCTAATTTGGGCCTCATCATTTTTGGAGCCGGGTCAAAGAGATTCTTATAATACTCCGATTGCAGTTGCAACTGGTGGTGTGCCGCACTGTCCTTCAATAATTTGGCCATTTGACCAACAGCATAGGAACTGAATGCATATTCCAGTGTGTGCGAACTTCCAAAATTAAAAACCCATCCGTTTGAGAGGATGGTATCTTCGTACGGTACATAGTGATACTCCAGGAATTTATGCAGGTCGTATTTTCCATTACCCAGATTACGGCCACTTGCCTGTATTTCATTTTTTAAAGCTGCCTGATATCCGTTATCAATATCAAAATCTCTAATGCCGGCATTATACGCGGAGGCAATCAAAAGGCCCTGGAAATTGGTTTGAACTCCATTGGTGTAAGTGCTGTTAGCGACACCATCATGGAGCCAGCCCCGCTCCAAATACAAGTCTATATTAGCTTGAACGTACCCGCTGAGGTAGTCGGGATATGCGAGAGCCCAGAGCAGGCTCAGATTCCAGAATCCACCCCACATCCCATCTGAATTATAGTGATGATAGGTAGGATTTCCCGAAGGATCCAAAGGTATACGACCAATCTCTCCCTGTATCTTTGGATAGTGTCCATTGACATCGCTGGCCAATCCCCTGCCGAGCAGGGCGTGATATAATCCGGTATAAAATTTTATCCGGTCATCCTCCCCTCCCCCTTTCACCTTAATTCGATTTAATTTCTCATTCCATTTCTGAAGTGCCTCCATTCGTACCTGACTAAAATCTTTTCCAACCATTTCGGATTCGAGATTCAGCCGGGCGTTTTCGATAGAAGTATAACTTAACCCGGTTTGAATTTCCAGGACATCTCCGGACTGTAAATCAAAACCCAGAGCCAGCCCGTTGTGTGTGCCCTTAGTCATGCGCTGATTTTCCTGGATCAGCGAGTCAACAAAAGAATGGGCAGAGGATATCGGCCGGTCAAACCTGGCGACGAAAAACATCGAGACGCTTTGATCGGGATCACAAAATTTCAGGTATTCCGGATAGGTTTCAATAAATCCTGTGACTTCGTATTCACCGACCACCTCGGCCTCAGCATTCAAGACATCCCCACTCTCTCCCTGACGATGTCCGATATCGACAATCACGGTTGCCGGTCCGGCTTGCTCAAATTGATAGCGATGATAACCTGCCCTTTCGGTGGCAGTAAGTTCTACCTGAATTTGGGGGTCCTTGAGAAATACCCGGTAGTATCCCGGTTCCGCAAATTCCGTTTCTTTGTCAAATCTCGACCGGTAGCCCGAATCAGGATTCTCCAGACTGCCCGGCACGGTTTTAAGATCTCCCATGCCAGGCATAAAGGTTAACCCTCCTACCTGAAATTCATGGAAATGGCCAAATCCTTCGATCGAAGTGTGCCTGTCATCATAGCCTGTTGGCCCCCAACCACCGGCACTATTGTATGCATTTGTATGTGGTGCCAGTTTAGCCATTCCGAAAGGTAGCGCGGCTGGTGTATAAAAGAACCATCTACCGTGAACCGATCCGATCTGAGGATCGACAAAATGGGTAAGGTCGAGAAGTTCGGGTTTTTCGGAATTGCGGGAGCAACTGACCAAAAAACTCAGTAAACTGATCAAGGAAATCCATCTGCTCAATGCCATGTTACCAATCGTTTTTTTGATTTAGAATCTGATAAGATGTACTAAAGTATGATCAGCTGATTTAATAGACGCATTTGCGGTTATCTGATCTGATAAAATAACGCTTGTAATTTTTAGCTTTTTTGTCGGTACATCCACAAAGATCAAGTAATTCGATCTTGCGAAATTCGGTTGGATGGCTTTCTCCCTGTATCGTGATATAGCCACTTTTCACGGGTTTACCTTCTACCAGATATTCCGGATCATACTCATTTACCACACCTTTTCCCAGCACGGGTTTGGTATAGGTAAAGACGGTATCTCCCTCTACAATATGGTGTATTATAGAGTCTCCCAGCACGATCGCTTCCACCCTTACCCAGGTATCGCCATTATAGGTTTTCGATGTTGATTGAATGCAATGCCCGGTGTAAAGGGTGTCGGCAAGGTGCACGTGTGTGCCGGGAGTACAAAGATTCGCGGTCGGCCGCTCATCTACCCCATTGCCGGACAATAACTGCATTTCCAGAGAAATAGGAAAATCCTGCTCAAAACCCATTGTTTCTGGAGGTTGAGCATGTAACATGAGTCCATTATTCCGGTAGGCCCAATCGGGTGCTCCGGGAATGGTGGAATCACCTACGGTGCGATACTCGGCTATCAAGTGGTAGTATGAAAAAGAGTCCTTGTAGAAAAGGTGCGCATACCGGTCATCAAAATCCTTGTAGTCTTCATAGTTGGCCTGCAATACCCCCTGATGAACTCTAAAAGTATTGAGATAGTTCTCTCCCAACGGCACACCCCGGATTTTGGGCGTCCAGCCATCCAGATTATGCCCGTTAAAAAGAGAGATCCATTCCTTTTTATCAGGATCCTGATCCGGGCTATTTTCGGATGAGCAAAAAACCAGGACAAACACCAAGCCAGCAAATAAAATTGACCATGCTAATTTCATTTACCAAAAATCGAATAATAATACTGGATGGACAAATTTGAAAGGTGGTTTAATTTAAGCTGGCCTTATCTTTGATCGAGCAAAATGCAGAAAAAAAATAAAGCCTCCCGGAATTTCCGGAAGGCTTTAATGATCGGATGGTTTTCAGCGGATATTTTATTTAGTTCACATAGAATGTGCTGTATTTCTCGTGATATTGACCACACTTATCTTTGATTCTAACTTTCAACTTATAGCATCCTTTCTTCATGTTTCTTAAGCGGTAGTCACTGTTTCCTGAACCTTTGCACCACTCGTAAGGATATTGAGTCTCTTTGCGGATGAAATGATTGTCGAGGTACAATGCCATCCATTCTATATCCTGATATTTTTGACAGTCAACCCGTACATATACATCTTTTCCATAGGGAAAGTGCTGATTATTCTGTGGACATTTGAACCAACTGTTCCAGTTGCAGTAGTTATTATTTCCACCTCCGTTTCCGGTGACACAGATATCGTAGTAAATCCAGTGACATCCACCACATTTGTCATATATCTTGCACTTCAATTTGTAATTTCCAGGGCTCAGGTTTCTCAGGTAGTTGTCTCCACCGCCAGGTCGGCACCACTCATAGGGGTAGCTGCTTTCTCTGCGAATAAATACATTGTTAACATAAAGGTCCATGTATTTAATATCATAGTGCTTTTGGGGCTTAACTCGTACATAAATGTCTTCTCCATGGTAAAAAGTGTGCTTTTTAGGATATTCCCAATAGGACTGCCAATTACAGTAGGTGTAGTCAAGGGCTTCCACATTTACTTTCGCAGAGATGTTCTGTGCGATCATTGAGAAGAAAGCCACAGCAATGATGATTATATTTTTCATGTTTTTAAGGTTTTACTTGTTTTTTAGATTCGATTAAGATCAATTACGGTTTACTGTGGAATGAGCACTTCCAATTGTCCTCAATCTTTAAAAATCTTAACATTTCCTTAACACTTTAAAACATACCATGCAGGGCAAAAAAGAATCTATAGTCTTGATTATGTGATAGTTATCCTAATTATCGCTACGATCTGGCTGAACAAACATTTTAGTCAAATTGGCATCACTGAGGAGCAGATTGATTGACCCAAACAGACAATCGGTCTCCGGTTGGGTCTGAAAAAGATACCGGAATAAAGGGATCTGCTAATTATGGACACATCCTCCGTAAGGATTAGAGTGAAAATTTAATTTACGGTCTTCCGGTAATTGAGGATCGCAAGAGAATTAAAGA